>JACVXU010000021.1 GCA_015661185.1 Bacteroidota bacterium | reverse complement strand
GGATTCTGGTGTGACTCGGGCGCAAATACCGCAACGTTACTCGCGAAGGTAAACTCCCCCTCTCTTCGCGCAAACTGGGATCCGTGCAATGGATACGGGGCGCCCGAAACACCCTTTCCGAACGGCTATGAATCCGTGAAGAAATTCATAGCAAATGTACATGTCAAGGACACAATCGAAGGGGCGCTCATTCGATGCGTTCCTGTCGGCGAAGGGACGATTGATTGGAAGGGCCAGCTCGAAGCAATTGTCCACGATGGAATCGTGAAGCACGTGACGATTGAAACGCACTGCTTGCCGTTAGTCGAAAAATCCAAACAAAACGTGGACACCCTGAAACAGTACCTGGCCGAAATCTATGGCAGACAGGAGATATCGGTATGAGTCTTGAGAGGCGTGATTTTCTTAAATACGCAAGCATGGGTGCTCTTGCAACAACTCTCAGGCCATCCCTGGGTGCGTCTCAAGAGCCTGCCCAGGTGAATGAACAGAAAATTCACCCGGACTTTCGGACGAACAACCCCGGGCTGGAATATTATCTTCTTGGTAACGGACAAATCCTGTGTGCGATCCAGACATCGCCGAAGTCAGAATCGGGAACTCACTGCGGTTTGCTCGTTATGTCGTCTGAGCACTTCGCAAGAAAAATGAGCACGTACCTCTTTCATCCCGAACGGGGCCTGCAGAATACCAGATTTACCGCCATTGTTGATGGCAAAGGTTTCACGCCCGAATATGAGAAATCAACGATCCATTGGGAGTTTCCGGACCGCGTCCCGACGATCGTGATAGAGTGGGAAGCTGGAAACTGCCTTGTTCGCGAAGAACTTGTGTGTCCCAGCCACGACTCTGCATTGGTCAGAACGGTTACGATTCAGAACAAGTCATCGATCGCGGTCGACGCATCCGGTGTCATCCTTCTCTATCCCAATCTCATGTTCTTCGACGAGTACCATGTTGACCGTGAGCGCGCTACCCTGACTGCAATGGGATACGAGACTATGGAACTGTTCTGTCTCAACGAGGCGACCCCCGGTGACAGGCATCTGAACATAGCGTTCGGGAAAATTCCTGCGGGCGGCAAGAAATCTTCTGCCGTTGTCCTCACGTTGAACCTGCCGCGGGCAAAGTTTGAGAAGAAGGGGCTCCCGGCGATGATGAAGGAGACCAGGAAATACTGGAGCCAGCGTGCCCTCTGCGAAACCAACCATGAAGGACTGAATCATCTCTTTCACAGTTCCGTGACGGGCTTGCGCACTGCGGTCGCCCAATCCGGGAAAATGGATGCCGGTATCTGGCAGTACAATTTTGAGTGGGTGCGCGATCAGAGCATGATTGTCCTCGGAAGCACTCTGTGCGGCCATAGCGATGTCGCCGAGGTTTCACTGCGCCGCATTCTCGATCGGTCGATCGATGAGGAGGGACGTGCGAGGGACGCAAGCCGTCAGAGGCCCGCCGAGACAGCGGAACTCGATCAAAATGGCCAGCTTCTATATGCTCTTTGGACGCACTGGATCTGGACCGGGGATCAATCTATTATCAAGAAATATTGGCCCAAGATCAGAGCTGTGGCGAATTATGTTTTGAAGCCCGAGTTCCTTGACCCTGCGACCGGACTCGTGAAGAACTCCCGGGAGTTTTGGGAGCGTGATCCTGCATTCGGTGTCAAAGAGGGTTATGAACATACCTATCAGGTCTGGAACATTGTTGGCCTGCAGGTTGCCGCCGATTTCGCCCGCCAGATGAAGGATACTGCAAGCGCGAAGAAATGGCTTGAGGCATCTTCAAAGATGAAGAGCTCCTTCCTCAATCATCCCAAGTTCTCGTTCGTGGATGATGGCATGTTTATCAAGCGACGACTGATGAACGGCGACGTTCAGAAGACATTCGAGCCGCCGAATCGGAAGTCGATGCCTCCCGGAGTTCCACTCAACGTTGAAAAGGTCTCGTATTGCGATCCCGACAGCGCAAGTGTATATCCAATCATCCTGGGCTTGATTGATTCCAAAAGCCCGATCTCGACCAAGACGCTGGAATCAATGGAACTTCTCTGGAATCAGCGATGGACGACCGGGGGCTACGCACGCTACAATGTGACATCGGAGCCTGATTCGCCTGGGTCGTGGCCGTTCGCCACAATGCTGATCGTGCGCGCATACTACGAGTCGGGTAACGATGAAAAGGTCTGGCGGTCGCTCGACTGGCTATTGAAAGCGCCGGGAGGCAAACCCGGGGCATGGTTTGAGTGTTATGCGGACCGGCCGGTGCCACCACTGCCTCCACTGGGAATCGTTCCATGGACGTGGGCGGAAATCGTAATGTTCTTTGTCCACCACCTCCTTGGCGTGCGGCCATCGCGGAACGAACTCGTGATACGTCCGAGACTGTTGAACGGATTGAACAACGTGAAGGCAACACTCATTCTTCGAGGCCAGACGATCGACATAACACTCGGCCGGGCGGAAAAAGAACCGGTGGCCCTTGTGAACGGCAAGCAGGTGCCCCTGGTAAATAGAGAACTGAGGCTTCCGCTTCCACAGAGGGGACTGAATATTGAGATGAAGGTGTGAAGAGGCAGTAAACAGTAGGCAGTAAGGAGTAGGGAGTAAGGAATAGGCAGTAAATTGTGCAGCAGAAACTCCAAACTGTAAACTCCAAACTGTAAACTCTAAACCGTACATCGTACATCAAACTTCAAAGAGTCCCTTCTTCACCAGGCAATGCCAACACTCAACGGAAAACAATACAGTCGGCGCGAACTCGAGCAGCGCGTTGGTCACCTCTCGCAAGTAGCGGGAGTGCGAATGTTGGAGCTGCAAGACGGTCCCGAGGCGGGGGTGCGCATAGCAGATGTGAGAAGCGGGTCGGGACTGCGATTCCAAGTCTCGCTTGACCGGGGAATGGATATATCTGTCGCTGAATACAAAGGGATTTCACTCGCCTGGCGTTCTCCGAACGGAGACGTGCATCCAGGTTACTATGATCCGAAGGGATTGGGATGGCTGCGGTCGTTTCCGGGCGGATTGGTGACCGGTTGCGGGCTGACGCATGTCGGTGCGCCGTGTGTCGACGACGGTGAAGAGCTCGGCTTGCATGGCCGTTTGTCGCATACACCGGCAACCCATGTCGAAACGAAGACTGAGTGGACCGACGAACAATGCACGTTCGGGATCAGCGGAATCGTCCGGGAGAATACACTCTTCACGCATAACCTCGTGCTTCATCGGACTGTCGAGGTAGAACTTGGAAGCTCGATCTTCACGCTTCGGGATACGGTCGTGAATGAAGGGTTCCGGCAATCGCCGCTCATGCTCCTGTATCATATCAATCTGGGCTGGCCGCTGATCGATGAGGGGGCTGAACTTCTGCTCAACGCAACATCAATGACCCCGCGGGATGCGGAAGCTTCCAAGGGGGTTGCGACTGCGACAAGCATCCCGGCTCCTGTTCCGGGATACAAAGAACAAGTCTTTTTTCACGATCTTGAGCCTGACAGCGGTGGATTCGCTTCAGCTCTGCTGGCGAATAAGAAGCTGCAACTGGGTCTCTTTGTCCAATACCGTCAAAAGGAGCTGCCGAAGTTCACCCAGTGGAAAATGGTGGGAGAAGGAGAATATGTTTTGGGGATGGAGCCGGCGAACTGCCTTGTTCAGGGGCGTGCAAAGGAACGGGAACGCGGCACACTGAAAATCCTTGATCCCGGCGAGAAATGTGAATTCCTTCTTCGGATTGGAATTCTTGACGGGGATGCTGCGCTTGATCAGTTCATACAGGAAAGAAACCTACGATGACAGACAGGAAAGTAAAAATCGGACAGGCAGGAATTGCGAACCATGGGAGAACCATCGTGTGCGCGATTCGCGATGCCGGAAACCTGCAGCTTGTTTCATGCTTCGACATTAATGCCACAGCAAACAAGCTGGTGGCTCAGGAGTTTTCCGCCTCAGCGTCGTCGGGCTACGACGAGCTCGTTTCCGATCCAAACATTGATGCTATTGCGTTGGTGACCCCGAATCACCTTCACGCGGAGCAGGTGGAGAAAGCGGTGAAGGCCCAGAAGCACATCTTCGTGGAGAAGCCGATTGGGAACACGGTGGCCGAAGCGCTCACAATGATCAATCTTGTGAAAGGAACGAATCTGACCTTCATGGTTGGTCACAATACTCGCCGGCGTCTGGTCTTTCGTCGGGCTAAACGGCTGCTCGAGGAACGTCGCATCGGGGAGATCGTGGCAGTCGAAGCAAACCTCTCTCGTCCCGCTGGTTTGCAGGCCGGCCTTCCTGCCTGGAAAGCGGATCGAAAGACGTGTGCTCTCCTGCCGATGATGCAGCTAGGGATCCATTTCGTCGACACGGTTGAATACCTGCTCGGCCCGGTAGCCCGGGTTAGTTGCTTCGCAGCGAACATTGCCATGCCGAACGCGGCACTCGATTCAACGGCAGCCGTTCTTCAGCTTGAATCCGGCATTCCCGTCTCGCTGTCATCGTACTATGTCTCTGCAGACGCATATTTTTTGCGCATCTATGGAACAAAGGGGACGATTCACTGCTTCCCGATGAAACTTCGGTTGGAGTTGCTGGAGAACGGTGAGTTCAAGCAGGCAATCGAGGAAGACACCAGCAGTGAAGGTGCCGGGAGCTACGTCTTACAGATGCGTGAATTTGGCGATTGCGTTCTGCGCGGGACTCAACCCGAAACGGGTGGCGAAGAAGGACTTCGCGCTCTTGCAGTGGTGGAGGCGATGAGTCAGTCTGTCGAAAATCACGTTGTTGTTGAAACGAAAGAAATTCTAAGAAGGGGATAACGATGCGATCATCCCGACGGAGATTCCTGAATACAGCGGCTCTGACCGCAGCCGGTGTTGCGCTGAGCCCGTGGAAAGCCATCGCGGGGTACACTCCGACTCCTGCTCAGGGAGCGGCCCAACGCGGCATGCTCTTTGACAAGGCAGATATACCGCGCATTCGTGAGACGCTCAAGCTCCCGCGTTTCGCTGCGTACTGGAGATCTGTAGTCGATGCGGACCTTGAAGCTGACAAGAAATTTCTCCGCACGGAGGTCAGGTTGAACAATCACGCGGTGGATTTCCTGAGAGTGCGGCAAA
This sequence comes from Bacteroidota bacterium, assembly GCA_015661185.1. Classification (GTDB taxonomy): domain Bacteria; phylum Bacteroidota; class Ignavibacteria; order UBA10030; family UBA10030; genus UBA9647. Next base: position 17,902 of record JACVXU010000021.1, on the reverse strand, counting down.
TTCTGGAGCGGACATCATTTGCGCACACAATTGGCGGCGATAAGCGTCATCTCGAGGTCGCATTGATGGCGATCGGGAAAATGCTCGAATACAAGAAGTGGGATTACTTTCTCGAAGGGGGTGAATTCACAATGGGGCTGCAGCGTGCTCCGGAGGCGACCATTGCGATGAGCTTCGCTCTTGAATGGTTGAACGACGACCTCAGTGGCGACCTCAAAAAGGAAATGGAAAAACAGATAGGTGAAAAAGGGGCTCCTGCCTGTTATCGCACGCTTTACGGCATGAAGTACCCCGATCGCGTCAGAGGCTGGAAGTTCGACCCGGAAAGCGACTATCCGTATCCTGTTGACATGAAGCGGTGGCCCTTGATTCTGAACTCCACCAACCTCAAAGTCATACCCATCTGTGGCCTCGGCGTCGGCGCCTGTCTGCTGTATGACAAGCATCCGCAGGCGAAACAATGGCTCAACCTGGCCATTTCCAGTGCAAAAGCATTTGCGCCAATGTTTGGTACCGACGGCTGCTATGACGAAGGGGTGAGTTATTGGGGATACACAGCTCTACACATTACGATGTTTCTGGAGATCATGTACCGGACGCTGGGGATCGATGAGCGAGGCTTGATGAACTTTCCAGGTACAGTGAGGTACGGACTGCAGATGTCTATGCCGACGATCGGAAAGCCAGATGATTGTGTGAATTTTGGTGACGCAAGCGTTGTGGGTGATGTCTCCGTTGCGGCATGGGTGGCACACAGGAATCGCGATCCGATTGCCCAATATGTCACAACATCAGTCAGCGAAATCAAGACCCACTATGGACCGATATGGTATGATCCCTCTATAGAGGTCAAGACACCGGGACCCGAACTGTACGATGTCCGATTCGCAAACGACATCGTTGTGTCGCGTACCGGTTGGGATACAGACAGCTCAGTTGTCGCGCTTCGCAGTGGCGGACCGGCGAACCATGAGCATGCAGACCGTAACAGCGTCATTTTCAAAGCATATGGTGAACGTTTGCTGCATGATCCGTTGAAGGCCGCGTATCCCTATACATTGCCGCACTGGGTGCTGCGTCTGACAGAAGCACACACCGCGGTGCTCATCAACGGCAAGGGACATCAATATCACGATGGCCATGAAGGCACAAACGCGTCCTGGGCCGAGGCAAACGTGATCCAGTACAAACCCTCACCTCACACGCTCGTCGTCACAAGTGACGCGACCGAAGCCTATCGTCTTGTCAATCCGGATGTTTCCCTTGTGCGACGGACCGTTGTGTTCTTGAAACCCGACATCCTCCTGCTCTTCGATCGGGTCAAACTGGTGTCGGCAAAATCAAAGGTGCAGCTCCGGTTTCAGGTCTACAACGGAGACGGAAAAGGAGAGTCGGAAACCATGCAGACCGGTTTCCTGATCAAGCGGCCTCAGGCGACGCTGCGGGGAACGATCATCGCTTCCACCCCGTTTGCCATGAAGTCTGGACTTCATACGACACCGAAAGACATCGGGGTCTATCCGTATCTTGAAGCTGAGGCAGGGGAATCTCTCGATCATCAAATCATGACCGTATGTACCGCACAGCGCGCGGGAAAAGAGCACGGCAAGATCTCTCACACGTCAAAAGGGTCAGTGATCACAGTGAAAGTCGAGCACAACGGCCAGTCAAAAACTATTTCCCTGAACGGAGAAGAAGATCTTCCGACGGTCTCAATCATCTGATGTGAAGCTTGGTTCAGCCTGGTGCATATGAAAATCTCTGATAGACATTTTGAAGAAGCCCTCAAGCTCATTCCTTGGGGGACTCAAACGAATGCGAAACGCCCGTTTCCCCAGTTCGACGACACGATGCCGAAATTCATTGATCGGGGAAAAGGCTGCCGCATCTGGGACATGGAAGGGAAGGAATACATCGATTTTCGTCTGGCGCTGGGACCCATTACACTTGGGTACTGTTACGATGAAGTCGATGATGCTGTCCGGGAGCAGATGAAGAAGGGTGTGTTGTTCAGCATGGCGAGCCCTTTGGAACTTGAGCTTGCGCAATTACTCCATGAGGCAATCCCGAACGCAGAGATGGTTCGATTCATGAAAACGGGGGAGGATGCCAACCTCTGCAACGTCCGCATTGCACGCGCATATACGCGCCGGGATATGATCCTGATCAGCGGCTACCACGGTTATCCCGACTGGTTCGCAGTCGATGACAGTCCAAAGAACGGTGTTCCCGCGATTCTCAAGGACTATGTCAAGATCATCCCATGGGGAAACTGTGACGAAGCAGAAAGGCTGATCAAGCAATACAACGAGAGGATTGCATGCGTTGTGTCGATTCCCTACGACCAGAACGAGGACATCAGCGGCTCGTACATCAAGCATCTTCGGAAGCTCACGCAGGAGCACGGGATTCTCCTGGTCATGGATGAGGTGTGGACCGGTTTTCGTCTGGCATACGGTGGAGCGCAGGAGTTGTATGGCGTGAAGGCAGATCTTGCGAGTTACGCCAAAGCAATGGCCAATGGCTACCCGATCTCTACGTATGTCGGCAAACGTCAATACATGGAAACGCTGAACACCTTCAGGATGACGACGACCTACGCTGGCGAAACGTTATCGATCGCCGCTGCCATTGCGACCTTGAAAATCATGAAGCGTGAAAAGGTGCACGATCACCTCAACGCGATGGGGCGGAGGCTGATGGACGGGTTCAACCGGATAGCCGCAGAGTGCGGCGTTCAGGCGCATGCAGCAGGACTGCCTCCATCACCGTATCTGAAATTCGATACTCCGGATAAGGACTACAACGAGCGGTTGGAATACCTTTGGTTCAGAGAATTGCTCCGCGATGGCGTCTTTGTAGTCCTCCGTTGGTTTATCTGCTATTCACACAAACCGTCTGATATTGACGAAGCACTCGAGAAGGCACAGAAAGCTCTGAAGCAGGCTCTTGAAGCCGAGCCGAAGGAGCGCGAGACGACGAAACCGTTCTATTGGTAGCACATTCTCAACTCACAAAACGCTTTGAGAGGCAGCATGAGCAATCGCTTGTACATCGACTGTTTTGCCATGGTGGGGAAGCGTGGCGCTAAAGATGTTGAAGCCCGCTGGATGACGGAAGATCTCATCGAAGAGATGGAGTGGTGTGGCATCCATGGCACGTTCATCACCCACGGAACAGCAAAGGAGTACGATCCGACGTATGGCAACCGCATGCTGCTGCGGGAGCTGAAGAAAAGCCCACGGCTCTATGGTGTCTGGACAGTGATGCCGCATCATACAGGCGAAATGCCGGTGCCGAAGGACGTGGTGAGCGAAATGCGCGACCACGGCATCCGCGTAGCGAAGATGTACCCGCGCATCCATCGGTATCCGTTCAATGTCGATTTCTGCGGCGCCCTGCTAAGGGAGCTCGAACGAAATGAGATACTCCTGATGGTTGAAGGAGGTCATCTTTACAACTTCGACATCTTCGAGCCGAGCAACCAGGTGCTCCTTTCCGATCTCAATGCGGTCCTTACGAATTTTCCCAACCTGAAGGTCGTTCTTCAAGGATCCCGCTGGGAGTCAACCCGATACACTCAACCGTTGATGAAGAAACATCCCAATCTTCATCTTGATCTATCGGCCCACCAGGGAAATCATGCAATTGAGCTTTTCACTGAGTGGTACGGAGCGGACCGCATTCTTTTCGGGACCGGTGCGCTGGAGAAATCGCCCGGCGCCGCAAAAGCATTCATTGACTATTGCACACTGAGCGACGCTGACAAGCAGCTCATTGCCGCTGGGAACATCTCGAGACTGGCAAAGATGGAAACTCCCCCGAAGCCGTACAGCGCGAGGAAGAATTCGGACTGGATCGTTGAGCGTGCAAAGGCAGGCAAGCCCCTGGACAACATGCTCGTCATCGACGCGCATGCACACATGTCGCACGACGGGGCTGCTGGTGTGGGGTTTATCCACCTTCCGTACGGTGACGCCACGAGCATGGTTGAACGGGCGAAACTCATGGGAATCCAGAAAGTGTGCGTCTCGGGATTCCTTGCGGTCTGGGTCGACTACGAAGAAGGGAACAAGATTGTCTGGGATGCGATGAAGCGGTACCCGCAGTTCTATTGCGGTTATGCTGCACTCCAGCCACAGTATGTGAAGGACTGGAAAAAGGAAATGAAAACAGTGCACGGCAAGTACAAGATGGGGGGATTGAAGCCCTATCATCCGAGGACGAATCTGGCATACAACGACAAACTCTGGGCTCCCTGGTTTGAATATGGCAACAAGATCAATGCCTATGCCCTGATCCATCCCTCTCCCAATGTGATTGCCGAGGTGAACGACATCGCAGCGAAGTATCCCAACATCGCGTTCATCATCGCTCACAGTGGAGGATCGTTCCAGGACGCCCGCAACGGCATTGAAATGGCGAAGAAGAATCCTAATGTCTATCTCGAAATCACGCTGACATCTGTGACGTACCGGGTGATCGAATTCATGGTCGAGCACATCGGTGCCGACCGGGTCCTCTTTGGAACAGATCAACCGATGCGCGACCCCATCCCGCAGTTCGGCTGGATGGCGTATTCGCATTGCACGGTTGCGGAAAAGAAGAAGATGTTCGGACTCAACATGCAGCGCATTTTGAAGAGGGTGAAACTCTAATCGGTGTTCATGAAAGCACCACTCATCGTCATACTACTCATGGCGTTCCAAGCTCCAATCTTGCGTGAAGTTCTCGCACAAGAACAGGACCGCGTGGTGATCCAGAATGAGTCCATCAGGATTGTTGTAGATCAGAGCGGAGGGGTGTGTCGGGAGACCTACTTCGTCAAGAAAGGAAAATCCTGGATTGAGATACTCGAGAGCGGCAGTCCGCTTCGTCCCGACCCGTCCATCAAACAGAACGGGAAACTCATCCCTCTGAAGAGTGCTTCAATCTCGCAGGGATCGGAAGAAGGGCAAGCAGTGATCGTGAGGAGGTCGGCTGGGATGAGTGTAACATCGAAATCGATCACTCTCCGGAAGGGGGAGCCCTTTGCGCGGGTGATGTTCGCTTACCGTACCGGTGGGAATACCCTGCTCGAATCGTTTTGGTCGACCTATTCTTTTGCGCCGGGCGGAAAAAGATATGCTGACTACAAACCTCTCGATTTCGTCTGGACGCCGCAACTGCGTCCGGAGCGGGAACACATTATTACCGACCATACATTCAGGTCTCCAGCCCTGATAATGCAAAAAGATGGATACTTCGCGGCCCTCGTGCCGGTACTCACCGACATGGATGGCAAGGGGCGGCAAATACGAACCGTTGCAGATCTTCAGGTGGAGACCTCCGATCGACCGTTCTTTTCAATCGGGCTGCAGAACTGGATTCCGGAGCCCTATCGTTTGCGGAACACACATGTCTTCTATGTTGCCCCGGATTCAATTGCACCGACCGTGAGCGATACGACAGTCACGCTGAACTACCTGCTATTTCTTCGTGCTGATGCGCCGAAACGGGAGGGATTTCGTGAAGTCGTGCGGTATCATTGGATGACTTCCGGCGCCGCGAACATGCAGCGGCCGGCTGGACCGCAGGAAGAACCCTTTTCGTCATATATACAGAAGGCATGGTATCAATTTGTACCGCAAATTGCGTTGGACACGCAGTATCAGGGAGTTCCGGTCACGCTTCTGCGCCAAGCCAGACTTGCGTGGAGCAACAAGCTTCCCAAAGCAGCCGACAATGACAGTTGGTTCAACGTCTGGTTTAATGCGCTTCGCACAGCGTATGGAATGTACATGCATGGGAAGGCTGTTGACGATCAGCATCTTATGCGTCAGGCAACGAATGTTCTGAACCTGGCACTTCTGGCACCGCAGCAGAATGGGATTGCGCCATCAATCTTCTATGTCGATAGCACAGGTGGTCATTGGGTTGCGGATCATGGATGGGGTGGAATCGATGATGGGCGGGATCTTCCGATGTTCCACAACGCCTGGACTTGCTACTGGCTTTTGCGGTGGATCGACCTCGCCCCAGAGCGAAAGACAGAGATTCTACGGTACACAAAAGCATTTGCGGGTTTTCTGATCTCCAATCAACATTCGAATGGCGTGATTCCATCCTGGTATGATCCGACGACGCTGAAGCCAGTCGAAACCTTCCGGGATGAAAATGCGGAGACCGCTGGTGCGGCGCTCTTTCTGGCTGAATTCTATGCCCGAACGAAAGGGATCAAGTATCTGCGCGGAGCAGAGAAGTCAATGCAGTACATTTTCAAATCTGTTCTTCCGGAGCGCAAGTGGTTCGATTTTGAGACCTTCTTTTCCTGTTCTCGAAAGCCCCTGAACTTCTACGATTCGTACACGCAGCAGCATCCTCAGAACACGCTTTCCATGCATCAGGCCGCAGAAGCGTGCTATGAGCTGTACAAGGTGACGGGAAAGAAGGAATACAAAGATCGCGGCATCGCGATCATGGACTATCTCTGTTTGTATCAGCAGGTGTGGAGCCCCCGTTGGTTGTCGAGAGAACTCTTCGGCGGGTTCGGAGTGCAGAACACCGATGCGGAGTGGAGTGATTCCCGTCAGGGATATTTTGCGGTGACATTGATGAAGTATTACGAACTGACAGGAGAAAAAGAGTACTTCGAGCGGGGTGTGGCGGCGCTGCGAGCAATGTTCTCGCTGTTCGAGTCACCAACCTCACCAAGGACGGCGGAAAACTACGGACACTCGGGCTACGACCAGCCGGCGGGTGTGACCGGAATACACTGGGGAACGGGGAGTTCAGTTGTCTCGATACACCTGATCACGCGCCAATTTGGCGATGCGTATGTCGATGTGAAAGGGAAGTGGGGGGTCGGCATTGATGGGTGCAGAATTCCGTCCGTCACGATCACGGGAGCGGCAATCCACATTGAGGTTCAAAACAATCTGGTCAAAGCAAGAATGATCAGGCTGAAGTTTGGTAATGTGACAAGGCCGCAGTATGAAATCACGGTCAACAACAAGCGGATGGGACGAATATCCGCCGCAGCGTTGAAAGAAGGAATCGATGTCGCCCTCTAGTAATGAAGCAAATCATATTTTTCATCGCAGAGGCGCGGAGTGCGCAGAGAACCGCAGAGAAAGAAGGCCAACATCCTCTGCGTTGCTCCGCGTTCTCTGCGGCTCCGCGTTGAGAACCATTACTTTGAAAAACGCAAAGTCTCTTCATCGGGTTGCCACTCGATGTGTGATACTGATCGTTCTTCTTGCAAGCGGATGGAGCGAGTCTTTGCTCGCCCGGCAGGATACACTGTATATGTCCGTCCTCAATTCACGCAAACACCGGCTTGGTGCACTCGACAATCCAACTGTCGGCTTGTTTGTCAGCACTGATGCAGGCGCAACCTGGAAACACAGGGGATGGACCGGATACATTCGAACATTCTACACAGAGTCGGGACCCGACGGTGTTCTCTGGTCCGCGTGCGGCAATGGAGTGCTCCGGTCGTCGGACAACGGTGTAAAATGGCGGATCACGACAGGATGGGAGGTGACGGAAGTATTGAAGGTAAAAGTCGATCCGTCGAAGCCATCGGTTGTGTATGCTGCAACCGCGTATGGAGTCTTCAGGACCGAGGACAGCGGCGAAACATGGAAAGAGAGGAATGTCGGATTTCTCAAGCCATTTGTGTCTGACGTTGTTCTGGACAGGAGCACGACAAACAGACTTCTTGCTGCAAGCGAAGACGGCGTATACCTGAGCGCGAACGCCGGAAAACGCTGGCAGCTCACCGGATTGAAGGGCAAAGGTGTTCGGACTATTCTACAGCATCCGAAAGAAAAGAGCATATTCTTTGCCGGGACGGAGGAAGATGGCTTCTTCTCTTCATCGGACGGAGGCAAGTCTTGGCAGCAGTCGAACAAGGGCCTCAAACAGCTTACTATCTACACGATTGCGTGCGATCGTTCAGATGCTGAGGTGCTGTTTGTTGGAACACATGGCGGCGGCGTGTATCGCTCCTCTGACCGCGGAAAAAGCTGGCGACAAATAATCGAAGGGTTGGACAACCTGGTTGTTCACTCCCTCCTTGTTCTCCCCTCAAATCCATCGATATTGTTTGCCGCGACGCTGAATGGCGGCCTCTTCAAGAGTACGGATCGGGGGGAACACTGGAGCTTCAACAGCCAGGAAGAAGGACAGGTGTGGGGGCTCTCGGCGCGTTGAGAACTTCAAATGTCATACGGTTTTCGCTTTGTGCGTTGGTGCTGACCTGTGTGAGCGCCCGGTCACTCCCCGCTCAGGGTGAATCATCTCCGGCTGCGCAATTCGAGAAGCGCCGACAGCGTCTTCTTGATGTGGTGAGTCAGGAGCGGGATCGTGGATTCTTCACCGTGACTTCGAAGTTCATCACGGGTCGGGACACAGAGTGGGCGATGGCAATGCTGGATTCTCTGACAACGGATGAAGGCATCGGTGGGATGTTCTACTCCTACACAGCAATCGGAACGTACCTGCGACTCAAGGACCAACTGCCGGATTCCATCAAGCGGAAGATACGACAGGCGTATCGTACACGCACCATGTACCGGGGCGATACTGAGAACCATTGGGTGATGTACTACACCGGAATCTACCTGGCCGCACAAACGTGGCCCAATGAAGATCGGTCCCAATGGTTCAATGGCAAGAGTTCAACGGAGAATTTCAAAGAGGCTGAACAATGGCTGAACCGCTGGATGAATATCACGTCGACGATTGGTCAGGGGGAATTTGATTCGCCGACGTATTTTATCGTATTCATGACTCCCGTCTTGACGCTGTATGAGTTTGCGAAAGACCCCGCGATGAAGCGGAAGGCGCAAATGACAGCAGATTTGTTGTTCGCAGACTTTGCCGTGGATCATCTTGGGGGGAACTATTGCGGCGGACACAGCCGGGACTACCCGGATGACATCGCCAATCCACTCTCTGCTCCAGCGGCCCTTTGGGCCTGGCTGTATTTCGGCGAGCCCAAGACAGAACTTTGGGGAGAAACCCGCTACCACCCGCGTCATCGGGGAGGCTGGGAAACCGCATCTGGGGCGACGAGCTCATATCGGTTGCCCGAGATCATCTACCGGATTGCCACAGACCGCTCGAGGCCCTACATCCACACGGAAACCAAACGGGTCCGCAACATCATCCGTTTCGGGCCCGAGAAAAATCCGCCCGCGTACAAATACATGTATATGACCCGATCATATGCCCTTGGATCGCTCCAGGGGGGAATTCTGCAACCGATCCAGCAACACACGTGGGACGTCACATACATTTCTGAGAAGCCGAACAACACCATATTTACGCTGCATCCGTTCTATTCCGGCAAAGAACTGGCGATGTTTTTTCCTGAAGAGCAGAAGTTCCTCTCTGATGAGGTCAATCGGTACCATCTTGTCTACACAAACCCGAACAAATGGAACTCCAGCTCTCCGTACGAACAAACCTTTCAGCATAAGGACGCCATCATTGTTCTCTACAACATTGATAAAGAGGCCCGGCAGTCGCACATCGATGGGTTCTTCCCAAAAACTCTCGACGAACGGATTGAACACAACTCCGGGTGGATCTTCTGCAGGGCTGGATCGGTCTATGTTGCATTCTTTCCTCTGAAGCCGTACGAGTGGATTGAGGAAAAGGTGAACTGGCGGTGGCGAAGCAGTGTGGCCAAGAATGGAGTTGTCACAGAAGTTGGCTCCTCCGACGAGGATGGCTCGTTTGAGGAGTTCCAACATCGGATCGTGAAGTCGAAACCAGCATTCAATAATTTCGATAAAACCTTTACGGTTCACTACAAGACCCGGAGAGGCGACGAAATGAAGTTCACATTCGGCGGAGAACGAACACTCAATGGAAAGAAGGTGGACTTCCGTACATACAAATTCTTCAACGGTCCATTCATTCAGAGTGAGCGTGGAAGCGGGATCGTGAAAATGACCTACGAGAACCGGGTGCGTGAGCTCGATTTCAACAAGGTGATCATCAAGGAATGGCAACAATCGAAGCAATAGTTTCCGTCGTGCTGGTTTTGCTGGTTGGCGGCACAGCGCCGCCGGATTCTGTTGTAGGGAATCGCGGCGGTGAAGCACAGAGAAGCTACTACGCCGCAGTCTTTCTGAATCGTGGGCATGTCTCCGGTGGAGTGGTCAGCAACATTGGTCTCTTCCGGCGAAGTCCGGGCGACACAGCGTGGAGCAACATCTATCGTCGGAATCTCTTTACGTTCGGACTCGGACTCTGGAAGAGCGGATCGACGACGCGACAGTACATTGCCGCGGGAAACGGTTTGCACCGGTCTGTCGATGGACGGAAAACGTGGCGCGTTCTAACAGACTGGCATACAGAAGAAGTCCTGTCGGTGGCGCTCGACCCGGTGGACTCCGCCGTGATTTACATTGCTACGCCGTTTGGCGTGTTCAGATCGACAGATGATGGTGCCCGATGGCAGAAGAAAATGTCTGGGATGAACAGCTGGTTCGTAAGAAAGGTGATGGTCGATTGGTCAGACCGGTCCGCCTTGTTCGCAGGAGCAGAGGACGATCTCTACCGAACAACAGACAAAGGCGAGCACTGGACTCCTCTGCACGTTGGAGTTCCGGGGATGGAAGCGGTTGTTCAGCATCCGGCAGACCCGAAGCACCTCCTGGTCGGTACCAGCGACGACGGCGTGCGCGTCTCAGTCGACGGAGGCAAAAGTTGGAAGGAAGGCAAAGGTCTTCCAAACACGGCATTTTATGCGGTCTGTGTCTCGTCAGACAAACAGACCATCTATGCCGGCGGCTACCAGACCGGTCTGTGGAAGAGCAACGATCGGGGCTTCTCCTGGAGTCTTCTCTGGCAGGACTCTGAAATCGAGGCGATATATACGATTTTTGTGCATCCGGACGTTCCCCGGCATCTGATGGTTGGGACGAGCGGACAGGGAATCTACGAATCACGTGACGGCGGGAAGACCTGGAGCAAGTTTGGATTGAACGGTTGTCACGTGAAGCAAATAGAATTGTATCCTTGAGGAAACATAGTTGTTCTAGACGGTGGTCAACTCTCCAGTTATCTCAGGTGTCGAATGAAATCTATCTTCTCTCTTTTGTTCGCAGGTCTTCTGATTGTTGTGGTCCCGGCAGAACTCTTCTCCCAGGTATCCACAGTCTATGCCTCTGTCCTTTCCACGAAACTCTTTGTTGTGGGAGCGGCCAACCCGGAGACGGGCCTCTATTATCAACGGTCGTCGGAAGACACCGTATGGCACCACATGGGGGCCAAAAACATCAGAGAGTTTGGCGTCGCAGTCCACACGCCATCCCGCGGTCAGCTGATCTGTCTTGCTTCGGGCAATGGTGTTCACATGACAACGGACGGAGGGAGTACCTGGAGAATCACAACCGGCTGGCAAATCACCGAAGTCCTTGCAGTGACGATCGATGATGCCAATCCAAACTTCATGCTCTGTGGGACACCGTACGGGGTTTTTAGAACGCTTGATAGGGGAACCACGTGGGTGGAATGCAATAACGGCATCGCGCAGAAGTTCACCTCGTCGGTTATTATCGATCACTCGAACTCTAGCATTCTGTATTGTTCCACAGAGGACGGCGTGTATCGAAGCCAGAACCGGGGGGATACGTGGAAGCGCACCGGCTTGAATGTCGGCGGTGTGCGTGTTGTAGTCCAGAGTCCAAAAGATCCGGATGTGCTTATCGCGGGGACCGACGACGATGGCATCTATGTCACGCGCAACGGAGGCAGGTATTGGGAAAAGAGCGAAGCCGGATTGGATCATTTAACCTTTTTTACGATCACATTCGATCCCGTAAACCCCAAAATTCTTTATGCGGGGGGATATATGACCGGTGTATACAAATCAATTGATGGGGGGGTGAGCTGGACGCGCAAGAATGTCGGCTTGTCGAATCTGAACCTTCACTCGATTGCCGTCGACCCGACGAACAGCAATCGCGTGTTTGCAGGCACCCAGTGGGGGGGCGTATTCCGGTCGGACGATGGCGGCGACACCTGGCGAAATGCGGGATTGAGCGGCTCGCAGGTGTGGCAAATCACTGTGCAACCATTCTAACGAGGAAACCCGAACAATGAAACAAGTGACGTTCGTTTTGTTCCTGATCCTTGCTGTATGCGCGGGTGCGTATGCTCAGATCGTAAACCGTGAAACGTACCTCAAGGAATTCGAAAAACGCGTGGCGTTCGTGACATCGGTCTACGACACGTTGCAAACGCCGGGATATTATCAAATTGCTGTGCGCTACACTCATAACAAGGAAATTGCAGTCGCCGACAGGATGTTCAAAGAACTGCTCCGCGATCCGCGCGGTGATATGTTCTGGATGATTCCGTCCATCGGTGCATATCTCGTTGGAAAGGACAAGATGTCGGCGGAGACAAAAGCCGTTGTACGCAACGCCTGGAAAACATATGCCCCGTACCGCGGGGATACGGAGAATCATTGGTGCATGTACTATTCGGCCCTTTTCCTTGCCGCAGAGCAATTTCCGAATCTCCCCGGCTCGGAGTGGTACAACGGAAAGAGCTCCGATGAAAATCGCCAGGAGGCAAAAGAGTATCTGATTCACTGGATGAAGATCACAACGACCATCGGTCAGGGTGAATTCGATTCGCCGGACTATTTTCCGGAATACGCGATGCCGATGATCCTGCTGTCGCACTTTGCAGAAGATCCTGAGATGAAGACACGCGGCACGATGATGACGGACTTCCTCTTCGCAGATTTCGCCGTGGAGCATCTGGAAGGACAATACATCGGAGGGTACAGCAGAATCTACCAGCCGGCAGTGTACAAGCCGCTTCTCTCACCGGCCTCTGCATTCGCGTATCTTTATTTTGGAACGGGAGAACCGACAAATTCGGGTTGGATTGTCCTTCCCGCTCTCTCCACCTATCGCCTGCCCGAGGTCATCTACAACATTGCGGTTGATCGCAGCAAGACGTACATCCACAAGGAGCGCAAAAGAGTTCGAAACGTCATTCGGTTCGGCAGCGAGAAGAACCCACCGGTCTATAAGTATTCCTATGTTACGAAAGACTATGGCATCGGATCTCTTCAGGGGGGCATTTTGCAGCCAATTCAACAGCATACGTGGGGAGTCCGTTATCTCTATGGGCGCCCCTATACGACCATTTTTGGCCTGCACCCGTACTGGTCGGGCTGGGAGGTCGGAATGTTCTTCCCGGAAGAAGTGAAAACACTCATCGCTGATGTTGTGGCGTCGAAGGGGACATACAACAATCCTGATAAATGGACGGGTGGTTCTCCGTTCGAGAGGACCTTCCAGCACAAGAACACGCTGATTGTTCTGTACGATATCAAGCCGGGTACAACCACCGAGCACATCGATGGATTCTTCCCCAGGAACCTCGAAGAACGGATCGTCGATCCCTCGGGCTGGATAATCTGTAAGGCAGGGGATACATACGTCGGATGGTATCCACTGCAGGAGCATGAATGGAAAGAAGAACTCGAGACTCCCTCAAACTCCTTAAACGATATTGGCCGTCCGCAGCTGGAGCGTGTCAAGGAGATGGGAAATTGGCGCTTGCGCAGCTACAAACTCCAAAACGGCTATGTGATCGAAGTGAGATCAAAGGATGAAATCGGATCGTTCGATCGCTTCAAATCGGAACTTCGATCGCACGTCCCGAAAGCAACACTCACACCGGGCTCGGTGTCCGTTCGGTATGGTACACTCGGTGGGGACAAAATGAATTTTGCCTTCCCGGAGAAACGGACGTTGAACGGAAAAGAAATTGACCTTTCGAAGACCAGGCTCTTTGACGGACCCTTCCTGAACGCCGCGGTAGGGAGTGAAAAGCTGACGATCACCTACAAGACCAAAAAGCTGATCCTCGATTTCAAGGCAGTGAAGGTCATCGAATGAAACAAGGACATTGAAGAGAGCGCCAAGCCGTGAATCAGTCAAAACATCTTGATGTCGTTGTTGCCGGTCTGGCGGTGGCCGATGTCATCGGCCGCCCGGTTGAATTCAACAGGCCTCCAAAACGCGGCGCCCTGAAACTCATCGACTCGATTACTCTGACAACCGGCGGAAACGTGTCGAATGTCGGTATCGACCTTGCGAGGCTCGGCTTTAGAGTTGGAGCAATTACAAGGGTGGGGAACGATTCTATCGGACGGTTCGTGCTCCAGCATTACCGGACATTCGGGATCGATACGGAAGGAGTGATTATCGACGCGCAAGCGCAGACGTCCGCAACCATCGTAGGTGTCGGTGGCGACGGTGAGCGGACCTTCCTTCACACCCGGGGCTGCATGAAGAACTTCCGTGCGAGCGACGTTCTTTCCCGCCTCCCGCTGATTCAGAAAGCTCCCATCTTTGCGTTTGGCTATCTGGGCCTGCTTCCGGAGACGGAGAAGGAGTTCAAGAACCTCTTCCGGACGTTAAAGCATGAAACACCCGTAAAGATATTCCTGGACACCGCGGCTTCACCGCGTGTGACCGCAAAAGCGCTCAGAGAATTTCTTCCCTATGTCGATTACTTCATACCGAGCTACGAAGAAGCAGTGTCAATTACAGGGCGCAAGACGCCGGAATCAATCGTTGACGCTCTTTTCCAGGCAGGTGCTCCCCACATTGTTGGAGTCAAGCTCGGCGAGCGAGGATGTTACATTTCGGATGGCCGTCACGCCGAGGTTGTGAAAGCAAAGCGCGTAAAAAAGGTTGTCGATTCCACGGGGGCGGGGGATGCATTTGTGGCTGGATTCATCGCAGGAACCCTCAAAGGTCTCAATCCGTTCAGCGCAGCCAGGGTTGCGAACGCCGTTGCCGCAAGCTGTGTGTCCGCGGTCGGTGCGTCGACCGCAATCAGAATGCTGGATGAGTATCTGTGATGCAAGCTCTATCAAGAACGTTCAAGGGAAGGAAACTTGTCTGCCCTGGAATGGCACGCAGATGACACGGATGTTACAAGATTTCCACAGATCATTACTCTGTGCCGATCTTGTGCCCCTTCTGTGTTATCAGTGTGCGCTTCTCGAAAGCTGACATGAGGTTATCCTGAATCCCGATACGATAGTTTCCAGATGATGCTATGAAACCAACGTATCATATTGTCTCACATTCACACTGGGATCGCGAATGGTATTTTCCATTCGACCGCTTTCGAGCGATGCTCGTGGACATGATCGAGGATCTCTTCGAGCTCTTGGAAAAGGATCCCGAGTTCAAGTCGTACACGCTCGACGGCCAGATGGCGGCCGTGATGGATTTTCTGGAGACACGTCCTGATCGGGTGGAGACCATACGTCGGCTGGTGGAGGAGAAGAGGCTTTTCATCGGTCCCTGGTACATCCTGAACGATGAGTTTCTTTCGAGCGGTGAATCGCATATCCGAAACCTCTCCCTTGGATTTCGTCTCGGAAAACGCCTTGGCGGGGTGATGCGCGTTGGGTATATCCCGGATCAGTTTGGTCACATCGCTCAAATGCCCCAGATTCTACATGGATTTGGCATTGATACGGCACTGATCTACCGCGGCTTCGGGGGCGAACCGGGACAGGAACCCTCCGAGTATTGGTGGGTGAGCCCGGACGGAACTCGCGTTCTGATGCATCATTTGCCACGGGATGGGTACAGCGCGGGCTATTTCGGCACCCAGGACGGGAAGGTCATCCTGCAGAAGTTCGAACGTACGCGCACAGAGCTTGACGCCAGGGCCACAACCTCACAGCGCCTTTTCTTCAATGGCGGCGATCACCATTGGCCAGATGAGAATGTAACGACTGCGATCAGGCACTTGCGCGCACAGTACGAGGCAGAGTTCCATCACAGCAATTTCCCCGACTTTCTGGATGCGGTGAAAAAGGAAACCGCTTCGGGGGACAAACTCACAAGGCTGGAAGGTGAAACGCGCTTCGGCTATCGCCATGCATTCGCTGTGCTTGGCGGAGTGTTCTCAAGCCGCATATACATCAAGCAGCTAAATGCTGAATGTGAGACTCTGCTTGAACGCTACCTCGAACCTCTCAACGTTCTTGCTGTCACTACCGGGATGCGGAGCAGGACGCCTCAGATCGAGCAGGCATGGAAGTACGTCCTTCAGAATCAAGACCATGATGCAATCTGCGGCACGAGTGTGGACGCTGTCCATCGGGAAATGGTCGTTCGATACAGCAAGGTACAACAGATCGGCGAACATGTCAAAACGGAATGTCTTGCGCGGCTGTTGCCATACAATGAACAAGAATACCGGGATGATCGCTTTGTGTTTGTCTTCAATCCATCACCGTTCACGCGAAGTGAGATGGTTGAAACGGAGATTGAATTCTTTCTGCAGGATATCGTGGTCGGACTGAATCCCGAGGTCATCGTGGATGACAAACGACCGCCCGTCAAAGGATTCACGATCCTTGACGCACGTGGGAACGAGGTGCCATACCAGATCCTCAAGCGACAAGAAGATTTTGGAGTGACGTATTCGAAACACGACTATCCACATCAGACACTCGTCGACCGGTTCTCGGTGATCCTTTCGGCCGATACTCTTCCCGCGGTTGGATGGAAAGGACTGAACATCGTCAAGACAGAGGAGATGCCCCGCTATCCCTCGGAAGTTCGCACGGGCAGTGATTTCATGGAGAACGATTTTCTCAAAATAAAGGTCATGAAGGACGGAAGAGCTCAACTCATCGACAAGGCAACGGGCGCAATATATGACGGGATTAACTTCTTCGAAGATTCTGGCGACGTAGGAGATGAATACAACTACTCGTACCCGGAACGCGATGAATGGATCTTGTCAGACCAGCATCGTGTGCATGTGACGCTGGAGGAGAATGGGCCGTTGAGGGGAGCGCTCAGAATTGATCATTGGATGATGGTGCCGGTGTCGGCCTCGCAGGATGAGAAATCCCGTTCGACGGAAAAAGGTGAGCTCAAGATCTCTTCGGTGCTGATACTGACACGCTTTTCGAAAAGGGTCGATATCAGGACGACGGTCCACAACACGATCAGGGATCATCGCCTCAGAGCGCTGTTTGACACTGGCATCAAAACGAACGAGTCGTTCGCCGATACGCCCTTCGCAGTCGTGAAGCGAAAACACCAGAGCTACGACACAACACAGTTCTCGATCGAACACCCGGCGATGGTCGCTCCGATGAAGCGGTTTGTGACGGTGCGGGATGAACAGAAGAGTTTCACGCTGATGGTCAAAGGGCTGCCGGAATATGAGCTCAAGCTCGACCAACCGGGTGTGCTGGCATTGACATTGCTCCGTTGCGTGGGAAAACTCTCGGGTAGAGACCTCATCACGCGGCCTGGAGGCGCTGCCGGCTGGTGGAATGAGACGCCAGATGCTCAATGCCTGGGAACGCACGCGTTCGAATACTCGGTATTTCCAGGTTCAGCACAGGATGCATCGGACTGGTCTTCGATTCTGAAAGAGGTTGAACTATTTACGGTTCCCCCTCTGGCTGTGAACCGAAAGAATGATCAATCGGCTCTTGAACAGGGTTTTATTTCGATCACACCCGACTCACTGACTCTTTCAGCCCTGAAGGTGGCCGACGAAGAGAAAGGAATTGTGGTTCGCTTGAGCAATCCGGTCGATCGAACAGTTGAAGGAATCGTTCACTTTGAACCGAAAGTGAAAGAGGCGTTTCGTGCGAAGATGAATGAGGAGAAGATCGAAGCGATCGTGGTGTCAAATGGTTACGACATCCACGTGACCGTAAAGCCGTACGAAGTCGTCACGCTGTTGATTAGCATCTGAGAGCGCAGGTGGGAAGAAGTGAATGGTAAGTGGAGGCCATCTCAAAAACAGCGCATATCGTCATTGCGAGGCGTTGTTCGCCGAAGTCCCGCTCTTTGCCTGCCCGCCATTTACGCACTAGTGTGGCAGG
>JACVXU010000169.1 GCA_015661185.1 Bacteroidota bacterium | reverse complement strand
GGCTGGGAGCCGAAGATCGGCGTCGAAGAAGGCGTCCAACTCCTCGCCGGCTGGGTGAAAGACAACAAAGATGAGTTCAATTCAATCTACTTCTGACAGTGGGCGTCATTTCTGCCAGTCGAATCTTACTGGTTTTTATCGCGAAGACGCGGAGATCGCTGAGAAACGCAGAGAGTTGTTTCTTGTCATGATGTTGTCCTTGCGAGTTGAATGATGCATGAGAATGAGATCTCCGAAAAGGTCAATGGATGTGCAATTGAAGTCCATAAGGCGTTAGGACCTGGATTACTGGAAAGCGTGTACGAAGAATGTCTCGCTGCAGAAATGGAAGCGCAAGGACTACGCTTTGAACGACAAAAGCCGGTGCCTGTTGTCTTTCGCAAAGTGAAACTTGATTGTGGTTACAGGGTCGATTTCGTAGTGGAGGAGAAGGTAATCGTTGAATTGAAAGCCCTCGATATTGTTCCGCCCGTGATGTATGCGCAGGTTCTTACCTATGTGCGTCTTTTAGACAAGCGACTCGGGTTGCTCATCAATTTTCATGTGGAGCAGCTGACCAAGGGAGTCAAACGGATCGTCAATAACCTCGTCTGACACTCAGCGATCCTCTGCGTCCTCCGCGTCTCTGCGTTGAAAACAATGACAATATCATATTCTCACGCTGAACGTCCATGTGCGGCATAGCCGGCATATTTTCCCCAGCAGGTAAACCTGTCGACAGCCGTTTGCTGGTGCGGATGACAACCGCGCTTCGGCATCGCGGTCCCGACGATGAGGGCTATGTTCTCGCCCACACCGCGTCTGCAAGCGTACAACCATTCCGGGGCAACGACACGATCCCCGAAATCACCAATCCCGACATTAACGCGGGTTTCTTGTTCGACAACGCTCCGAATCTGGGACTCGGCTGGAGACGACTGAGCATCATCGACCTTTCTCCCACCGGTCATCAGCCCATGACAAATGGAGATCGAAGCGTCTGGATCATCTTCAACGGAGAGATCTATAACTATATTGAACTCCGGCAGGAATTACAGTCGAAAGGATTTGTTTTTCGCACAGAGTCTGACACGGAAGTCATCATCCATGCTTATTCGGCCTGGGGCACGGAGTGCGTTCATCACCTCAACGGGATGTGGGCTTTTGCTCTCTACGACACGAAACAGAAAAGATTGTTCTGTGCACGCGATCGATTCGGCATCAAGCCCTTCTATTATTGGTGGGATGGAACAACCTTCCTCTTCGCTTCTGAAATCAAGGCGTTGCTTGAATTCGAAGAGATACCACGGGTCGCTAACGACGGGATGGTGTACGACTACCTCGCACACCGGATTATCGATCACACCGATCAGACTTTTTTCGAGTCGATCTACCAGCTCCGGCCAGGCCATTGGCTGCAGATTGATCCAGCCGGACTCAGAACGCACAAGTATTACCAGCTCGAATACTCTCCTGACGCGGGACGATTCGAAGAAACTCAGTTTCAGCGATATGCGGATGAGTTTCGCGAGCGATTCACAGATTCACTCCGCATTCACCTCCGGACCGACGTCACGCTCGGGAGCTGCCTTAGCGGCGGACTCGATTCTTCCTCCATTGTCTGCATGAGCAATCAACTGATATTCGGGGTGGAAGCCGTGAGCCGGACTCTCGTAGGCGACCGCCAAAAAACGTTCACTGCAACGTACAACGACTCTCGCTTCAGTGAAGATCAGTTTGTGCAAAGTGTCATTAGCCAGACTCACGCCAATCCACACTTCATTCAGCCATCGAGCGAAGGACTGCTGGCCGATCTTCCGGCGTTCGTGCGTGCGCACGACGAGCCGGTCATTTCGACTTCGATGTACGCCCAATGGAATGTCATGAAGCTCGCGGCCCAGAACAAGATCAAGGTCCTGCTTGACGGGCAGGGGGGCGATGAGTTGCTCGGTGGATATCGCTGGCACTTCCCCGTTTTCCACGGCCAGTTGCTGAAAGAATTCCGATTTGGCGATATGCTCCGCGAAATGGGGTCAACACACAACGTGACCGGCCTTTCGTTCACAAACCTGGCAAAACCTGTGGCTCAAAAGCTTGCCAAATCAGTTATCCCACGGGCATTAAGGGGTACTTTCCTTGGTGTCTCAGCATATCTGAACGGCGATTTTGAGAACAGAAGCGCGGGTCGTGCAACTGCGCTGGAGAAAAGCGACTTCAACCTCCAGCAAAGGTTGTGGGAAGAAGAAACACGGTTCAATCTTCAGCAGCTCCTGCACTACGAAGACCGAAATTCCATGGCGTTCTCCATCGAGGCCAGGGTCCCGTTCGTCGAATATCGCCTGATCGAATTTGTCATGAAGGTTCCCGCAGTGTACAAGATTCATGACGGGTGGTCCAAGTATCTTCTCCGCCGCGCGATGGAAGGTCAGATCCCGAAAGACATTCAATGGCGAAAAGACAAAATGGGATTTGTTACACCCGAGGAGCTCTGGATGCGCGAGCTTCACGGTGAGTTCGTGAAGATGCTCCGGGGACAATCGTTGCGCTCAGGACGATTCGTTCAGTCGGAAAAATTCGTAAGCGGTTTTGACCGCTCCGCGCTGCCGTTGGCAAGCAGTGACATCTGGCGTTTTCTGAACCTTGAGTTCTGGATGAGAGAATTCAGCGTCAGTTGACGCGCCATCGCACCTTCTTTCTGCACATTGATGATGAAAGTCCATACCCGGAGAATCGTTCACCGCCTCATCAAGCCTGCGATCTGGCGTTGGCATGCCTGCAGGGAGGTTGAACGACTTTCGGACGCGGATTTTAGGAGCCTTTTTCCTTTTCACCAGGATCCCAACGAATTCCTCCAGGATTTCCACGAAGCGACACGTCTGCGGTTTTTCTTTCATCCCCGAAACAAGAAAGACTTCTTCCTCTCCCTTCTCACTCAAGCACAGCCATACGAGGATGTACTATCCGACGCACAGGATGTCATCGAAAACAGATTCGAGGCCTTCGGATCCGGCAAGATTCATCTTGGTGAAACGATCAATTGGCAGAGAGACTTCTCCAGCGGCAAGATTTGGCCGCTGAAGCATCTCACAGATTCCGAACTCCTCGACATTGGCCAACCCTCCGATATCAAGGTTGTGTGGGAAATCAACCGTTTTCATCAGGCGTGGTGGCTAGGCAAAGCATACTGGGCGACGCAAAACGAGGAATACGCCCGCAAGTTTGGCGAGCTCGTTGAGGGCTGGATTGCGAAAAATCCCGTTGGCCGTGGACCAAACTGGAGCATCGCGATGGAAGTCGCTATCCGCGCCTGCAACTGGATCGCCGGCTACTACTTCTTCTGCGATTCGAAATCGCTTTCGGAAGGTTTCTGGCAGAAATTCCTGAAGAGCCTCTACGCCCACGGGCGGTACATTGAAAGCCACCTCGAGTACGCAAAACGGAATGGCAACCATGTATTGGCCGACATCGTCGGACTTCTCTCCCTGGGCATCTTTTTCCGGTCTGCACCTTTCGGCGCTGGCTGGGCTCAATGGGGTGCCGCGGCTCTGCAGGAAGAAATGGAGACACAGGTCTATCCGGATGGAGTGAACTACGAGAAGTCGATCGGGTATCACCGGCTCGTCCTCGAGCTCTTCTACACAGCAGCAATTCTTTGCCGTCGGAACAAGATACCTTTGCGAGAGCGGTTCCTGAAGCGGTTGGAGAAGATGTTCGAATTCGTTCTGGCGTACACGCGGCCTGATGGATCTGCTCCCGTGGTAGGCGATGCCGATGATGCGCGGTTATTCCAGTTTTCGGTTCACGAAGATTTCAACGATCATCGCCACGCTCTCTCCATCGGAGCACTTCTCTTCGACCGTGCAGATTTCCGATCCTCCGTCGATCGATTTACGCAAGACGCTCTCTGGCTTTTCGGCGGAGAAGGTTTTGAAAAACACCAGCGACTGCAAGCATCGGCAACGCCTTCTCTCTCCAGGGACTTTCCCGATGGTGGATACTATGTCATGTGCGGTGACGCCACTCATGTTTTTGTCGATGCAGGCGATATCGGCATGCTTGGTCGCGGCGGACATGGCCACAATGACACGTTCAGCTTCGAACTTTGGTGTGATGGGTCGCCGCTTATCGTGGATTCAGGGACCTACACATATTCGGCCGATACGTACACCAGGGGCGAATTCCGGCGGACACAAGCTCATAATGCGCTCACAGTTGACAAAACGGAAATTGCCGACTTCTCCGGCCTCTGGTCCATTCGAGCGGATGACACGCGACCACGCGTTCTGATTTGGAAATCCGGCGCTGATTGTGACGTTTTGGAGGCCGAGCATTCCGCCTACATGGCGCTCCCATCACGGATCTCTCATCGACGCAGATTCGAGCTTATTAAATCCCCGTTCTCCTTCATACTTACCGATGCCTTGCAGGGAGCGGGCTCGCACCTGCTCGAGAGCTTTCTCCACTTCGCACCGCACGTTTCTGTCGAGTTAGCAGGAGCTCAGAAAGCCATAGCAAGAAACGAAAACGGGCGCTATATTATCACTATTAGTAGGGGAGAATTTTCACTCCGCGAGACGTGGTACTCCCGAAGTTACGGTGTCAGGGAGAGAAACAAGACTCTGACTATCACACTCAACTCCATTCTTCCGGCCGAAATCAAGATCACTCTGCAACGGAACGACCCGACTGATTCGGCCAAATCATAAGCGTGACATTCATGGTGAAAAAGAATCCTCCACCCCGAAAAAAGCTGCCTACAATCTCCATCATAATCCCGGTCTTCAACGAGGTCGAGAACATCCCTCTCCTTTTTGATCACCTGAAAGCGGTGGTTCACAAATTACCGTACGCCTTTGAGGTCCTTTTCGTCGATGACGGCAGCACCGATGGGACACTTCGGGCGATCAAGGAACTTCAAGAGCGTGACCGGCGTCTCAAGGCCATTTCGTTCTCACGCAACTTCGGCCACCAGGCTGCTCTCACGGCCGGACTTCAGTACGCGACCGGCGATGCAGTGATCACCATGGATGGCGATCTCCAGCATCCCCCCTCGTTGATCCCAACGCTGATCGAGAAGTGGCGGGAAGGATTTCAAATCGTTTACACCACCCGCGAGTCAACTGTCGACGAGCCGTTTCTCAAGAAGATCACATCACGCCTGTTCTATCGCATCATCAACGCGTTCTCTGATACGCATGTGCAGCCATTCGCAGCCGACTTTCGCCTGCTTGACCGGTCCGTCGTAAACAGCCTGAACACTCTGGAGGAGCGTGACCGGTTCCTGCGCGGGCTGATAAGCTGGATGGGTTACTCGGCGACCGGCGTTCCGTTTACTGCCGACGCACGCGTGGCGGGGACGAGCAAGTACAGCACCGGAAAGATGATGAAGTTTGCCCTCGACGGCATTTTGTCTTTCTCTGCAGCACCACTGCATCTCGTCACCTACCTTGGGTTGATCGTCTCCTTCTTGAGTTTTCTCTACGGATTCTACTCGATCTATGCATACTTGTTCACGAGTTTTACGATTCCCGGGTGGACTTCAATCCTGGTGGCAGTTCTTTTTCTTGGAGGAGTCCAGCTTATCAGCATCGGATTCGTGGGCGAATACCTCATTCGCATCTATCAAGAGGTTAAAGGCCGTCCTTTGTACATTGTCAGAGAAACGCTGAACGTTGACTCCCAACGATAATCTCAGACCTGATCTGGCACCGAAAGCGCCCCTGTGCATCCTTTGCGGCGCGGATGCGACCAACAGGATCCTCTACCCCGGCATCCTCAAGTGCCCTTCCTGCGGATTGGTTTTTGCCGACACGCACATCTCTCCGGACGAAATAAGACAGCTTTATCGACAGGGCTACTTCTTTGGCGACGAGTATCTGAATTATCTAGAGGACAAGCCATTTCTTCAAGAGAATTTCTCCGCGCGACTTCGCACGATTAGAAAGTTCTCGAACGGCGGAAATTTGTTTGAAATCGGCTGCGCCTATGGATTCTTTCTCGACCTTGCCCGGCACCACTGGAAAGCAGAAGGGTGCGACATCTCCGCCCAGGCCTGCAGCTATGCTCAACAGCAAGGTTTGAATGCTGTGTGCAGCGAATTCCTCGATCTCTCAAGGCCAGAGAATCACTACGATGTCGTTGCACTCTGGGATACCATTGAGCACCTTTCCCGCCCCGACCTCTATATCGAAAAGGGAGCCCGACTGCTGAAAAGCGGCGGTGTCCTTTGTGTCACGACAGGTGATATCGGAAGCACGATGGCCAGGATGCGGAAACGGCGTTGGAGACTGATCCACCCTCCCACGCATCTGTACTATTTCGACCGCTTGACGATGCAAAAGCTTCTGTTGAAAAACGGTCTCGACGTCGTCCATTTTGAACACTGCGGCTATTCCCGAAGCGTGCAGCAAATGCTTTATTCTCTGCTGGTGCTCAACCGGGAAACACCTCTCAGGAAATCAATCTACGCTGTTCTGAAACCGTTGTTTGCGTTTTCCCTGTACCTAAATCTGTTTGATATCATGTTCGTGATCGCACGTAAGAAATGATGACCGCACCACAACCCCAACGACTCACTACTGCGCTGCTGCTTGTCCTTCTCCTTGCCGGGACGGTCCGATTCGGTTTTCTGTACAAGAACTGGAACAATCTTGACTTCGCTCCCTCCTTCTTGGCCCACGGCGAGGTCGCAAGAAACATCCTTCACGGGCAATGGTTCAAGGTCAACCAGTCTCATTTGCAGAACTACGTTCAGGAATGCTACCGCCAGGAGAAGCTCATCGACCCTCAGGACTTTCCGGCGCCACAGGAAGAAATCCTCGTCCCGCTCTACAACGACGAGGGCGGATACGGCCTGCTCCTTGCCTCCGTGTGGAAGCTCACAGGCTCCTATCGGTGGTGGTACCTGAGGGTACTACAGATACTCCTCGATGTTGTCATGTGCTGGCTGGTCTATCGCATCGGCAGAAAAGTCTTCGATGAACGCGTTGGACTCCTCGCTGCGCTTTTCTACGCGTGTTTCATTCCGGGTGTTGAGCTGGCCGTGCGGGCACATCGCGACATATGGGTGACGTTTCTCTTTATCTTCAGCGTTTACCAGTTTGTGTCGCTCGCGAAAGACGGCAATAACGTGTGGCGCTTGCTCTCGATCGGCATCTCAACGGGACTGGTTGCATGGATGAGGTCAACGGTCTTGCTCTTCATCATCCTGGCCATTCCTCTCCTCTTTCTCACTGTTTCCAGGAAAGAAGCTCTACGCTCGGCGGCCATCCTTCTTCTTGGCTTTATCCTGACTTTTTCGCCGCTGATTGTCCGGAATTACGTTGTCTTTAATAAGTTTATGGCGACAAGGGGCGCTTTCTGGCATTCCTTCTGGGGAGGCGTTGGCCAGATGCCCAACCCGTTCAATTTACGAGAGGACGATGAGGCAATCGTTCACTTCGCACAGTCGATTGACTCGACGGCACGCCTCGACACCGACCACTACGAACAGGTTCTGAAACAGGAAGCATTG
>JACVXU010000168.1 GCA_015661185.1 Bacteroidota bacterium | reverse complement strand
ACGGCGATGCCATGGCCCGAATTTCCCCCAATCGCTCTGAATGCGTCGGTGGGGAAGTTCTTGACGAATGTGTATCGCGTAGCCTGGGCAAACGCTACGACCGATACCACTATCAAGAGAATCAAAACACTGAATAAGATTCTCCTCATTGGTACCTCCTGTTTATTGGAGAATAATGAATGTGAATTAGAGGATATGCAATGGAGCGTGTTGAAGAGTTCACAAGAGAACGATGTCGGGTTCCTCCTTCCGGCTTGTTTTCAATCGATGGATTGGGTTGAACAAAAATGTATCAGAAACTGACTCCCAAAGCAAGTGTATTCAGGTTGCCAAACACTCCAAACTGACTGTAGGCATAGTTGACCTCAACCGTCGCCAAACCTTCCAGCTGGTACCGAACGCCAGCACCAAGACTGAGGCCTTCTTCTGCATCTTTCTTGAAAAGAGAACGGTAGCCAGTTCGGACAAAAATGAGCTTGTTCCAGCTCAATTCCCCGCCAACATTGACGAATTCTACGTTATCGTTCGGCCTTACGGCATCTGCGGCAAGAGTGAAGACGATATCATCGTTCTTGATCACATCCATCGCAGCACCGACACGGAAGAACAGCGGAATCGGCCACGGATCGGTTTTGAGTTTTCCGACAAGGTTCTTGTTCGAGCCGGAATTCGCCGGATCGATGTCAATCCGCTGAAGCAGATCGCGTCCGTCGAGCGTCATGTCACCTCCGAAATTCGAGAAGGACATGCCAAGCCTCATATCGTGGAACCCGGTGGTGAAGAGCAATCCCAGATCGAATGCAATGCTGCTCGCCGTTTCATTGTAGATGGTCTGACTGATATACTTCACGGAACCTCCCATCGAGAACTTGTCCGTCAAACGGCGGGAGTATGAAAGTGCAACCGAAACGTCCTGCGCGGACCACCGCTCCCCCGTTCCGTCAGGAGACTGAACGGTCGTGACCTCGTCCTCGCCATAGTTGAGATTTGTGAGGCTCACACCAACGGCATTTGTCCCATCCAGGTTCAGCATGACACCAAACCAGCGGAACTTCGTCCCGACAAGCCAGTTCGTGCTCGTGAACATGAACTCAGATTTGCCGCTTGCAGCAAATGCTCCCGGATTCCAGTAGATGGAGCTGACATCGTCCGACGAGGCAACAAACGCGTCTCCCATCCCAATAGCCTTCCCACCGACGGAAATTCCAAGGAACTGCGCTGCAGTGGTTCCCACCTTTGACTGCGCATGGACGCTACCAGAGATCAGCACCATACACAGAACCAGTGCCACTCCCAGAAAACATACTGGGAGCGAGGTCGAAAACATCGACTTTGCCACGAAGTCACCAAGCCACGAAGGAAGAGATTTGAAATCTTTCAGTTTTTGCGGTGCTTTGTGTCTTCGTGTCTTCGTGCCTGCACGCCAAAGTGCGGCGTTTCGGCACGCAGGCGTGGCAGGACTTGTCGGCCGCGTCCCTAGGAGGGTGCGGAAAAACCGCTTCTCCACGCCATCCGATAAATCGGACGGCTCGTTTTTACGAAACCCGAAGGGTTTTGCATTTTCAAAGACGTCGACTTCAGTCGATGTGGTGCTTTTTCCGCACCCTGCTAGTACTACACGGGCGAAACGTTCCTTCTTCTTCATACTTTTTCTGCTCATTTGATGATGGCGATCTTTCCGGTCTTCTTGCCCGCCTGTGATTCCACGACATAGAAGTACACACCGAAGGCAACGTCAAGATTTTCCTTCGACTTGAGGTTCCACGACACCGACCCATCTTCGATATTCCCATCGTGATTCAGCGTCACCACGTGTTCGCCCCTCGATGTGAAAATCGTGATCTTTGATTGAGCCGGCAGATGAATGAAATCGATCCTCCGTTGACCCCGGCCGCTCGTGATTCCGGGAGGCAGCGGAGGTTCCAGCGATGAAGCGGTCACGTACGGATTCGGCACGACTCGCACCTGCGTCAATTCCACTTCCGCAGTCTTTTCTTCGATGCGCGGCTTGACCGTGGTGAATTCGTACACGTCCCCCTTCCTGAAAGGCTTCGTCACTTTGAGCACCAGCTTGTCGCCTGTTGTGAGGTTATACACCGTATCGGGCTTCTCACTCGGCTTGGCGACAAAAAAGACGTCCCACGTGAATCCCAGTTTGCCATCTGGCTGTTTCTCGAGGAAAAAGATCTCGTCAATGGGAGAGAGTTTTCCGTTGCCCGCGTTGTCACCAAAAATAAACTTGATGTATGTACTGTCAGTAAGGTTGTAGACTCTGAAGTTGACGGGGATTGCAGCGGTACCGAAAACGGGATCAGCATAGGAAGTGTCAACGATCTTGTCGGAGAACCTGATTTCATAGTCGCACGGCTTGCGGTACCCGGCGTAAATCGTGCCGTTGAAATTGGTGTAGAACGGGAAGAAGTTGTAGATGTAAGCATTCTTCCCCACCCAGCCGGAAGAGCTATCGACGAGCGAGGTGGTCCAATCATTGTTGAATCCGAGCATGACTCCGTCGAAGATATCTGCATCCTTCGTCTCGGCAACAAATGGACTTCCAAAAACATATGGACTCTTGTAGACCGGATAGTATTCGTACGAGATGGTATACGTCCCGGATGGCAAACTCCCCGCTGCGGATCCGCGTACGGTACCTCGCGTGGCATCAAGCCGATAGGCTGAGGCCGACACTGCTGTCCCCTGTTGGTTCCGGACGACGACGGTCGACGCGATCAGATTCTTTCTCGCCAGCGTCACGATAGAAGTATCCTGACTGATAAACAACTCCGAGACTGACTTGAGATCCCGGACAGAGTATGACGTCGTTACTCTCGTCCACTCTGTTGAATCGGCCACATCGATCCTGGCGTTGGCATTGTTGTCGAGTGAATCCGTCAGATTGTCGAGGAACTCGACACGATAGGAATGCTCGGTGATTTTCGTGCCGTCGACGACGTGGTACGAAAGTCTTCCCGTGCCGTAGCGTGCTTTGGGCGCGAGCTGGACGCCGTCAGGCGCATTGACATACCCGGCTACTTTAGCTCCCGGCGTTACGACTGCCGTGTTGATGTCATGCAGTATCTCACCCGTCGGGAGAATGGAGATGAACTTCGTATTTTCTGAAGGGAATATTCCGACTGACTCGTCACCCTTGTCATACGCAACAATGGCATAGTAATATTTGCGCCCGTTCTCAAGGTCCTTGTCAACAAACGTATGTTTCAGCCCATTGTCGCTGCCCAGATAGTAGGAATACCCGGATGCAGCCTGGAAGAGCTCAGCGTTCGCTCTGAAGAACGACGTGATACCATCCTTGAGATCGAACTGCGCAAGCGGCCGATATCCCTGCGGAGCACCCGTTGCGTCAGTGATCGTGAAGATGTCACTGAAGTCCGGGTCCGTGGAGCGATAAATCTTGTATCCTTCGAAATCCTTGATGCGCAAGACTGGATCGACCGACGCTTCCGCCTTCCTGTCCCAATACAACGTAACTTCTCTGTCACCGGGGACGGCAACGAGCGTGGGCTTATCGGGAGGCTGCGGGAACTGGTAGTTGGCATCGTAGATCTTCTGTACGGTCTGCTTGTTCTTCAACAGGTCTGCGATATCGTCATCACGGCTCCCCCCTTTTCCACCGCCGTACACTAGAGCAAGCGAGAAGCGTTCTGTTTTGCCGGCGAGCAGTGGGAAGTAGCCCGAGCCGTAGATGAAGTCACCATCTTCTCCACGCTCCGGCTTGTTGTCGACAATCGACGCCGGGACATCGAAGAATCCGGGAGCGAGGTTTTGCCAGAGCGTTTCGTCATCGCCCAGGCGCACCACGTTCGCTGGAGTGAAATAGTAGAAGCTTGTCAATCCAATCTGATCGGATTCGTTCACATCGGTTTTGTCGATGTGCGCTTCACCTGGCAGCCCTGTATCGCGGCCGAATTCATCATACCCCGATGTCGGCTTGCCGTCACTTTCGCCAAAGTCGCCGGTGTTCGCGATGCCATCCCTTCCGAGGTCATCGAAATCGGTGAGCCAGTTGCGGTTGTTGTCGACGCGATCATCCCGCCGTTCATCGATCATGCTGAGAGGACTGGACCCCAGGTTGTTCACGTAATCGATGCGACGAACGGGGCGAAGGACGTCGATGAGGGTCGTCGGGGGGACGGTGCGCGTGCGCTTGATCTGCCGGTAATGGAGGTAGTAATTCTCGTCGATGATGCCGTTGTAGTTGTTGTCGACACCGTCATAGGCATTCGGATTGACAGATTCATTCCCTTGAACATCCCTGAGGATGTTCCCTTCAGCGACTTTTGTTTTGCCCGGACGGAGCAAGAAGGTCAAGCCGCGCGTGTAGATCGTTACCGTGTCAACATTCGGCACGGTATACAGGAACCTGCTGAAATCGTCCCGGATCAGCACGATTTTCATTCCGGGGACGATCGAGGTTGAATCGAAGCTCGTCTGCGAGAAATAGGGGGCGCCGAGGGCGAAAGAAGATGAATCGGCATCGCCATCATTGTCAATCCCGTCAAATGGATTGCCCGGGCTTTCGAGAAACGCGTAGCCGACCATGCCAACCCCACCAACCCAGAGCGGATTGCGGCCATTCTCCCGCGGATAATCTCCGGTGTACGTGATGTTGGTCGCAACATCATAAAACGACCAGTCGTCGTCATATTCCCCCGGACGGTCATCGGCTCCTGTCACACCGACATAGGTTCCAACCAGCATGCCGAACACTGCTTTGTTGTAATCCGTGGTTCCCTTGTTGGTGATTTCATACAGCCAGAAGATGTTATCCTTCGCAAGGAACTGAGACCACTGCATGCCACGCACCCGTATCTCGAGTCCCATCCCGTTTCTCGCCGGGTTCTTGGAATCCGGCTTGAACGAAATCCCGAGCGTGTTGTTCTTCGCCAGATTGAATCGCTCGTCATTATTATCATCCATGACGAAAAAACTCTCCTGGTCGGCATTGATTCGTTTCCCGAAGTAACCGTTCCATGATCCCTTCCAACCCGGATCGCTGGGATCATTGAACTTGTCCGGCCATGTCGGAGGCCACGAGTTCCGATCTGTGCTCATGGCGATCTTCTGCTGATTCGGGTTCAGATAAGCTCCAACGGGCTCAAAGCTCCACGGCGTTCCGGTAGATGGGTCCTCATCGCGCAATTGCGTCGGGCGACTGGTGGGGCATGTGGCGACCGAGTGAAACGTGACGTTATTCCACTTAACTTCGGCCCCAACGAACGGGCTCACGTCGCCGAGATAGCCATTGTTGTCGTTTTTCCAGGAACCCCGCGGCCCACCGCTGCCCGGCTGACCGATGACACCCCAGTTACCGAAGACCGTGCGAACCTGGTTCCCGTTGTGCACAGCTATCCGCCGAAATTCCCTGCCGCTCTGGCCGAAGGCGATGGACGAGAGAAGAACGACGAGAATACAAAGGTTTTTTTTCCGTAGAACCATGGTGGCGCTCATCTAGAATTCCATATTAATGCCAAATTCGACCCGACGCGGCTCTGAATAGAATGTCGGGATGCGATACCAGTCCTGAACCGAGTTGACAGTCTGCAACGGGTTTGTGCGAAGCGTTCGTGCCTCATCCGTTGTGAATCCCGCGCGGCCAGTGTCATCGAAGACGCCCACTTCGTTACGAATATCCAGGAGATTGAACACGCGCAGGAAGAGAACAAACCTCAAAGGCTCGACGTTCAACGCGTAGAACGCCTGTCCATCGATGTTGAAGAATTGAGGTTTGGCCTGACTGTTCGACAACAGCGACGTGATATCAGTCGATCGCCGTGGAGTGTACGGCGTCCCCGTGCCGAACTGACTGATAAAGCTCATTCCCCAACTTGGTGCATTGTATGAAAGCGTCGCGTTCAATGTATGGCGCTGATCCCAACCCAGGGGCACGAGCTGCACTTCCGGAAGCGCACCCGACGTTACCGCGTTTCTTGCTTCAGTCGGATCCGACGCACTGCCACGAGCAACCTGGTAGGTGTAGTCGGCCGTAGCAGAAACGCCGTCCGTAAATTTCTTGGTGAGAGAAACCACGATTCCCTTTACGAAACCGAAATCGCTGTTCACGAACTTGCTATAGGTCGCCGATCCGCCGAAGACGACGATCTCATCCGATCGCGTACCAGTCAGGTTTCGTATGTCACGAATATATGCTGTCATGTCAACGGCGAGGTCGTCAGTCAGTTGTTGACTGACTCCCAGCTCCGCGTTGATCGTCTGCTCGGGATTCAGGTCGGTGTTCCCAATGAGGCCCTGGTTGCCCGTCCCCAATCCAATTTTGAAATCGGGATTCTGGTAGAGATATTCGAACCTCGGAACCTGGAAGAAGTGACCGTACGAGAAGTGAACCACACCCCGCTCGGTGATGGGGAATGCTGCTCCGACCCTCGGACTGATCTGGAATTTCGTTCCTGCTTTCGTGTACCAGTACGCCCTTCGATCATCGACCGTCTTCGTCCGCTCGCCCGGATCCTGAATTCCATTGCCGTTGACATCATCGAACCGGTTGATCGGTTTGATCGGATTGTAGATACTCGGATCGGAAGGATCGACGATCACAACTCCGTCAGGAGAAAAGTAGTCGAACCGGACCCCAATATTAATGATGAGATCTTTGAACTCCATTTTGTCCTGTACGTACCCCGAGAACTCGATCGGTCTGTGAGTATAGACGTCGTGGTATTGCGAGGAAATGTCCGGGATCTTTGTCGAGATGAACGGGTTCCCCGAGCTCAGATTGATATCCTGCTGCGAGTCGACCGGCTGAAGCCCCATGCTTTCGAAGAACACCTTGTGATGCCGGTATTCAAGTCCGATTTTGATAAGGTTGGACGGATTGATCTGGCTCGACACGTCTATCTTGACAAGAGCCGTTTGTGTCGAGCGCTGGAATCGCCCGAGATCGGTTCCACCGGTGAGGAAGCTGAAGGGGTCAACAGCGATCGCGACCTTCGGATGCACATAGCCGGGATCGTACGGATTCTCAAACAAATAATACTTCAGATTCTTGTCGAAGTACGAAGCTCCGATCGTATAGAACGTCGAAGCGCTCACCGAATGCGTCAGCTGGAGGATCTGCGTGGTGCTGACAGTGTAGTTCTTCCCCTTCCCATCGGGATTGTAGATGTACGAACGGTCATACGCTTTCGCTACGTTGTTATCATAGATTATGTTGTAGCTTGATTTCAGCAACGGGCTGATACGCCACGTCAGTTTGCCTTGGGCATACTTCCGTTCGCTCCAGTTCATCGGAACGATGGCGCCATCTCCCACGCCCGCGTTGTCCCGCGAAAGGTGGAACTTGCCTGTGCTGTCCGTGTAGGCGATGTTCTGGGGATTGTATGTGCGGATTCCATTCAGCCAACCGCCGAAATGGATGAACCGTCCATTGGCGAAAAAGCTCAGATCATCCTCAAGAATGGGACCGCTGATGTTCCCCTCGATGTTTCTGATGGCTGTCGGACTAAACTTGTCAACGCCGAGAAAAAGCTCCTTGTCGGCGCTCTGGTAGTCTCCGCCATACAAG
>JACVXU010000167.1 GCA_015661185.1 Bacteroidota bacterium | reverse complement strand
TTGACAGGACTTGTTGCCTTCGCCGGAGACGTCCCGGTACTCGATGCAAAAGATCTCCGTGAAGCAAAGATCACGAAGACAGATTTCTATGCCGGCAAGGCGTTGTTCGGCTACATAGACGGAGGGGCAGAGCTATACCTCGAGTATCGATTCAAGAAACTTGGCAGGCAGGAAGTTCTCTACTCGGGGGAGAAGTATGTCGTTGAGGTGTATCAGATGGCTGGCCCGCGTGAGGCCTTTGGCATATTCTCCGTCCAGCGATTCAAATGCGTTCCTGTGGATACACTTCTTCCGAACACCTGTCAATCGCGATACCAATTGCAGGCCGCCGCCGGAGATTGTTACCTCAGCATCATCAACGAGAGCGGTTCTGTGTCAGCGCAGAAGGCAAGTATCAGGATTTTCCGTGCGATCGCAGCGAGGATCAAACCTCAGCAGATCGATTTACCTGCAGTGTTTCGGACGAGAGAGTTGAAGCCACACCTCCAGCATCTTATCATAGCATTCGGAACCCTGGGCGTGCAGAACGGTTTTGATGAATGGAGTGCTTTGTTCGGAAACACGCCCCGGTTCGCTTTGATCCTTCTGCCCAT
Organism: Bacteroidota bacterium; assembly: GCA_015661185.1. GTDB lineage: Bacteria > Bacteroidota > Ignavibacteria > UBA10030 > UBA10030 > UBA9647. Next base: position 7,195 of record JACVXU010000167.1, on the reverse strand, counting down.
CGAGGCGGAGGGGGGTAGGGTTTGCTTTTCACGAGTTCAGTTCGAAAGCGCTGAAGAGCTTGATGGGTTTGTTTCTCTTGCAGGATTTGCGAACGCCACGATCGGGTCGACTCAAAGGACCGGGTATGCCGATGTAACCCGGCTCCTGCGGCGGCTCAACGAACGCGAAGTGCTGTACGTCGAGATCACCGGGTCCTCCCCGGACCAAGAGGTTTACACCAGACTGCTGGAAAACAGATAGCACAGCGCCGCGATGCCGACGAATCAGCGTCATTGTCGGCGGGACGTGCTTCCGCACGTCCGTACTGAGGAGGACACAGCGAAGTATGTCCCTCCAGGCCGCAGGAACAAGCTGTGCCATCTTCCCACGGGGCCGTCGTTACTCAACGCTCTCAAGATACAAATTCTCCACCTTCTTCCGTGCCCACGGTGTTTTGCGGAGAAACTTCAAACTCGATTGAATGCTCGGCTTATCGGTGAAGCATCGGATCCTGATCCTGAGGCCCAATTCTTTCCAGCCATAATGGTCCACCAGGTGATGTAAAATCGCTTCTAGTGTCTTTCCGTGGAGGGGATTATTTGGCTGGTCTTTGTTCATTGGAGCTACAAACCCATTTCAACGTTCAGCATTCTTTAATCGATATTCTCCGCCAGAGGCGCCAGCCCGCCTCATTGCACAACTGAGGCTGGCGGGGATGTGCCTCCGGCGCAGATATTCACCGCGCTCAAACGATGGTTCATTAGGTTCGGCCTTTCACCGCGCCATCTTCCCCAACTCCTCCACAATCATCGCCATCCCCTCCGTATCAAGCGTGCAGTACTCTTCGAGTTGACGCCTTACCTTTTGGCGCTCCTTTTCATCTACATCACCGAACGTGACCCGAAGGAATTCCAGGCTCGCCGTCCCCCCCTCCGCTATCTCCAGTGCTTCATAGCTCTTCCCTGTCAAGGCCGGCAGCACCGCCTTTATCGATGCGCTACCACATTGATCGGGATTGTAATAATGAAATGATTTGAACGGAGCGAGCAAATCAACAAAGCGCGGTTCAATCGACTGATACCAATTCGAATACTCCGTGAACACATCACACGCTTTCTTCAGTTTGTCCTTCTCGAACGGTGCATTGTAGGCCACAATCGAGCCTTTGGCTCCGAGCAGCTTCTTGAGCCTTTTCAGAATGCCTGGCCTTGGATCACTTTTGCCATCGGCCAGGAAACTTTCGTGCTTCGGCTTCTTACCTTCTGCCTCAACAATGTGAAGGGAAAACTGAAAGGGAATTTGTTCATACGGCCTGACATCGTCGTACAACGGTATCGCCGTCCCGAATGTCTCAAAGTCCAGGTAGTAGATTGGATATTCTATCCGCTCCAGGAAATCGTGTATGCCTTCCTTGTCTATGTGCGGCCTCCCGGTTCGCAGCGCGTCGATCTGGATTTGCTGCTTGTCACCAAGATTCACTGATGGTGGCAGTTTTCGTATGTCGAGATGGCCATCATGGATCAGTTCAAAGGCCTTGTCTTTCTTGAAATAGTAGAGTGTAAGCGGATTGTGTTCCGGCAGAAACTTCCAACAGAGCTCCTGAAGCGGACAGCCGTACGGGTCGTTGCAGTGCTGACCAATTTCGATATTCGGAAAACTCTTCTGGCGAATCACATCAACCATGGTCCGCAGGTTGGAAGGGACGCTTCTCAGGAGGTCACCGACTTCGTTCGTCACGTCTGTCTTCGCAAAGAGTTTCTTCGGCTCAATTTCACCTTTCCGGACATACTCATTGTTGATGTGAAGTATGAAGCACTTCGTTATCGAAAGTCCGGCTCCCTCATATGCGTATCTCTGCAGGGCAAGATCGTGCAGGTTGACATCTTTAACCTCCGTGGAGCTCTTGACCTCGACGATTTCCCAGTCGTTCCTGCCTACAGGGTTCAAAATGTCTACCCGGGCGAAGGCGTTCCCCGACTTGAACGCAGCCTCAAACAATGGCTTGCGTTGACTGAGAGCTCCCTTCGACAGCTCGAGTATCTTCCCGAAGTCACGCTCACCCCGGGCTACTTCGATTCCACCCGGATAAAGCTTCTTCGCAAGCTCGCCGACAAGATGTCCCTGATCGAATATTGCCTGTGTATGTGCATCAAACGCAGGGATCTGGTCCTTAGCGTTGTAATGGAACCAGAGCAACTTGTGGCACTGAAGGCCGTTCAGGTACTTCGATTTCGAGATGAAGGGGGTGAATTGTCTCAATGGGTGCCCTTTTACACGTTCACAGTCGAAGGCATTCTTCTAAGATTGACCTTGGCTGAAGGACGCCTTCAGCAATGTCCAAACAAAGGCTTGTGGTGACGGACACCCTTCGGAGGGACATGCTCCCGCACGTCCGTACAGGTACGGACACGACCCCGACTTCGTCGGGGTAAACTCCGCGTGTTCCTCTAAGCGGAGGAACGCGCTACACCATGTTCTACAGGCCTCCCAGGGCATGGAAGGTGCCACGCACCTTCACGGCAGAAGTCTGACTTCTCAATGGGGTGCGTGGCACCTCAATCGCTCAAACCGTGATCGTGCGCCCCGGCCTGTCGGGATGTGTTTCAAAGACGCTGATTCCGTGGATTCCATGCCTGTCGAGAGCCGCCTTTGTGCATTCAAGAGCGAGCTCGTTCGTATTGCACTCCTGACTGACGTGAGCGAGCGCCAGGCTTTTGGGAAGAGTCTGCGACCGATCGATTATCTGCAGCAACGATTCACCACACTGGTCGTTTGAGAGGTGCCCCTCCTCCCGGATCCGGCGCTTGAGCCAGACCGGCCGGGTGGACTCTTCGAGCATTTCCACATCATAATTCGATTCAATCACGATGACATCGGAATCGGCAATGTGGCCAACGACCGATTTCGTTGGGTAGGCCATGTCTGTTGTAACGCTGACCTTCTTTGTCCTGCCTTCCGCATCATAGGAGATGCTGTATCCGAAGCATCCGCCATCCGAATCGTGAGGCACTTCAAAGGGGCGAATGTGAAACTCGCTCAGCTCGACCTCTGATTTCTTTATCACCTTGAGAAGTCCCTGGTGAGAAGCCCTTGCAAGGGCGCTATATTTTTTCTGCAAGTGGGGTTCGATTTGCGGAGGGCAGAAGATTGGAACACGCTCCTGGATGAGTCTCCTGACCGTCGATTCATGAACGTGATCGCCGTGCACATGAGTTATGAAGACCCCCTTGAGATCTGAAATCCTCAAACCCAGTCTTCGCAATTGGCTCGCGATGTAAGCCGGACTGAAACCGCAGTCGATGAGAATTGCCGTCCCGGCATTCCATATGATCGTGGAATTGCCTGCGCTTGAGCTGCCGAGGACGCAGGTTGAGAGTTCATTTTTCAATAGTGAGACACCTTGGTAGAAATCAATGATTCTCGTTGTTATGGGGATAATCTCTCATGTTGCGACCCGAGGGGATTTGATGCGACAGAAAATGCGCTGGAAGGTGCCACGCACCTTCACGGCAGAAGTCCGACTTCTTCCGGGTTCCGCTGGGCAGAAGTCGGATTTCTCAATGGGGTGCGTGGCACCTCACGGCTGTGTTTCATGGAGCGACGTTGCGTGCAACGTCGCTGGCAGAACCAGCCTGTTCGTTGAAGAACCCGAAATATTGATTCTCCATCTATGCCGGGTTTTTCTTTTCAATCGCCCCCGGATCCGGCGGCAGGACCCAATGCAGGAAACCGCAGCGTGTGCATACAAACACTTCCGCGGTATTGGCCAGCCAATCGGCCTCAAAGAATGTCAGCACTTTCGTATTCAATAATGCGTTGCGGGTATTAAAACGGTCGTGATTGCAGTGTTTACACACGAGCTTGACGCCAGCCAACAGGATTTCGGACTCTTTTTCCATCGTCGTGATAGTCCAGGATTGTGATGGGTATTCTTGTCGAAGGCGTCCTTCTGCAGAGGTTGAACTCGGCTGAAGGACGCCTTCAACCCAGTCGCGCGTCCAGCTTCTATTTCATCAAGATCATTCTCTTCACCTGAATGAAATCGCGCGACTGAAGCCGATAAAAATATACGCCGCTTGGCTTGGATGAGGCGTCCCAGGTTACACGATGAGTTCCGGCCGGACATTGTTCATTGACCAGCGTTGCGACTTCTTTTCCAAGCACATCCGACACCGTCAGCGTCACAAAACCGTTCGCTGGCAGTTCATAGCTAATGGCTGTTAGCGGATTGAATGGATTGGGATAGTTTTGCTCAAGGACTATGGTCTTTGGAACGGTCGGATTCTGGAACTCGACGTCGGTAACCGAGTAGCTGAACTGTCTCACCGCACATGTGGCGGAACAACTGGAAGTGGATCGAACACTGTCGATGACAGACCGTGCGTTGAGATCGAACGTAATCCGGTGCCCCGCAACGATATTGGTTATACAGGTCATCGTCCAGAGCGCACGACAGGTCTGCGGATCGATCAATTGGCCGGGTGAAGAACTGGATTTGACCTCCAGGCGCGTGAATCCGCAGAGATTGTGGAAAACAAAGTAAACGCTATCGATGCGAGTTCCATCAGGCGTGAAGCGGAAGACCAGCGTATCGCCTCCGCTTGGACTCGTCCGAATGACCATCCCTCCCACGGCGCTGCACACAACTGCTCCGGATGTCGTCGTTTGACCGGCGCTCCGAGATCCTATCTCATCATGGTTGTCCGGGCGAATCAGCTCGCCAAACCGATACTCGAGACCATCGGCATTCACATATGTTTTTACAATCTGTCCTTCCGCAGACGCCACACGCAGACTTTGTCCCTGGACCAGCGAAGGGTTGCCCAGGATGGGCAATGCCAATGCTACCAAGGTTCGCAACATCCATTTCTGCAATCGCATAAGATCCCTCCTTCCCATCTTGATGTTGAGACCTACCGCTGTTTATTGTAGACTCGATTCGTTCTCCGTTGTGAGTATCTGATCCTTATGTCGGGACTTCTCAATGGGGTGCGTGGCGGGGTGAATTCAAAGCCGTGAGGTCCCGGGTAACTGCTTTTCCAAAGGAAAATAGGAAATCGGCTATTTTAGTTTACGTCCGGAAAGTAAAATAAGAAAATCCTGGATTATAAAAAGGTGCCACGCGCCTTCTCGGTAGAAGTCCGACTTCTTCCGGGTTCCGCTGGGTAGAAGTCGGATTTCTCAATGGTGTGCGTGGCACCTCACGGCCGTGTTTCATGCAGCGACGTTGCGTGCAACGTCGCTGACAGGAGATTGAATTTCATTTGGATCTTATTGGATCGTTTTCGGGATTCTCGTTGTCGAGCGCCCAATCGAGGGGATTGTTTCGAATGTATTCTCTGATACGGTGTAGTTCTTCCTCATTGCGGATAATATGATCATGGAATCGACCCTGCCATGCGAAATCCCCATATCCGTTTCCGTGAGCCCACGTGGTTACAGCAGCCTTGAATGTTCTGATGATCACGGATAGGGATCCTTTGACAGGAGACATTGGCTTATTGGTGCCACGCCTCTTGTCGTATTCACCGGTGCTGGTGGCGTTCAATGCGATGATTTTTCCCGTAGGGACGTTCAATTGAACGTCCCTACCGTTCACATCCATGTGTTGTTTCTCATTGATAATAACGATCCCATGCACGTGATTCGGCATGACGATATGTTCATCCAAACCAACGCCAACGTGATGTAGCGGAATTTGTCTCCAACACGCGTCAGCAACAAGGCCCAACGCAGAGAGCTCCATGGTATCGTTGACAACGTGACCGAAATGACATTCTCTGTCTTTCACCAGGATCGTCACATAATACCAACCCGGATGTGCGTAGTCCCATCCCGATAATCGGATTGATCGACGATGATGTCTCAGTGGATCGTAAGACATGCGTGTGCCTGTGTAAAGATTTGTCCTTGGAGAATGACACAAATTCCGCAGACACGCGCAACGAATTTGCCTTGGCAAAAAAGGGTGCAAAGGTCGAGGGACGCGCTTCACTTGCACTAACCTCGCTGGGTTGCATCCACCTTATCAGGACACGTCAACTGTATGTCGGCGTTCGAGGTCGACCTTGTCCAATATGCCATTCTTGAAATGCAGTTGGTTGACGGTGACGAGAATGCTCCCCGGATGGTATCCCTTTTCGACCTTCGTCACGACCGTGATCGCGGCTAGAACCGGAGCGGTTGTTTTCCTGGATTTGGTCTTTGGCTTCGGTGTTGGGGGCATGATGTAACCTTTCGGGAGTGTTTGGGGTGAGGGTTCAGACGAGACGTATGCAACCTAAGAAACTATGAACGAATTTACAAGACGCCAATTGCAATAGAGTGATAGAAGTTGTCCCGAAATGGGTATCACCCCGGCACAAAATTCATCATTCTGCAATCGATATTGAGTATTCGTTATTCACAAGGCCTGATTGAGCCCAGAGAATCCCGAAGTTGTCGGCACGGGGAGGGGGCGGGACGCGAAATACAACCGCCCCCGAACATATATCTTCGGCGTAGGCAAGACCGCGAAGGAGCGCAAAAAAAATGGAATATCATTCTCCCGAAGGTCCGCCACGAAGTGGTCCCTTCGGAAAAGGACTCCTTCTGGCGAAGCCATTCCTTTGGGAGGAGGATCGCTGCCTGGTTTGTAGTTGCTTCGATCTCAAGAACAGCGGTGCGCCCAACGGTGGCGAAAATGGACACCAATATCGTCCCTTTTGGTAGCACTTTAGCATTGGAATTCTTGAGTCCAGAATCGGTGAGGTACTCCTCGGTTTTCGCAATCCTACCCTGCAACATGTCCGAGATTTTCACCCACGGGATGCTCCCTCCAAAATAATCCTCTCTCGATCTGGATGGTGTGCCCCCCGCCACGATTTGATACAACTTTCGAATTTCACCTATGTGCTTCTCAATCTCCGCTTCCAACTCCACCACCCTTTTCATGTAACCCGCCCCTTGAACAGGTTCTTCCTTGTCTCCTCAAGCTCTCGCACCAACCTCTTCTCATCCGGCAGCGCCAACTTGTACTCCGCTGCAAGCACTTTGTTCGGCAAACCTTCAAGAGCGTACTTAGCAACGGCAGTGTCTTTCTCCGCACACAGTATCAGTCCCACCGGAGGATTCTCGCCATCATTGACCCAATGCTCCCGGGCGTAGTTGAGGTTTACCCCGTGAGATAATCTCTGAGACGAGACTTGATGTACCGTTTTCCCCACGACGTTTTCA
>JACVXU010000422.1 GCA_015661185.1 Bacteroidota bacterium | reverse complement strand
CAAGCCCAAACCCAGGCCCGCCCCGGAAATACACAAAAATCCCTTCGCGCCTCGCTTCCGGCGCCCTAAAACCCGGTCAGAGGTTTTTCAGCGGAATCAATAATAAGAACTGACCCCTGCTAGGCGATTGGCGTTGTCGCCCCGATTATTGAGATCGGGCGTTCGTTGTTGGAGCGAGTCCCAGCATTTGCCAATAGTTGGCCGGCAGTGGAACCGACGGCACAAAAGGGCTTGAAATCTCATAGGCGACCACAGTCCCCGTGATGCCCGAAACTTGCATCGAGACACGCGATAGCCATCCAGAAGTGCCTTTTTTCAAGGTCTTCCACGTAATCTCGTAATGGGGAAAGCGGAGGCTATTGGAAGTGGGCTGATCTCTGTACTCCACTTGCGAAACCTCCGGTTGACGGGGAAGCCGCAACTGATCCTCAGCATAACCCAAGGAGTGCAGCGCGTTCCGCGCGATACGCAGAGCCGTTGTCTTGTTCAGCAGATCCTTTTGTTTGGCGCGCTCCTTAAACTTGTCCGGTTTTCCCTCATACGCGTTAAACCAGTATTCCAAGTCCGCATAACCTTCGAATTTGTTTTCGGAAATGCGAAATGCATGACGTTTGGCGATCGTAATGCCTGCGTCCAGTCCGTTTGTCTTGGGAAGCACGTCCAGGCCCGTAACTTGATCGGAAGTTATCGGACCTGATAGCCCTAATCTCCATTTTTCGTTGATCGCGTTTGCCAGCTTCAGCAGGGTGTCGAGGGCATATTCTCGAATTGCCACCGTGTTCGTAGGCACGTAGCCAAAGGGATTCCCTGGATAGGCATTCGCCCATTTGGTGGCATTGGTGAGAAGGAAGGTTCGATGACTGTCTCGGTCTGGGGTTCCAACCGTCCGCACTCTCGGTTCTCCTTTTTCAGGCTTCAGCGAGACTGCGGCTTGAGCAGAATCCCCAGCGAATGCCGGTGGGTTCAATAGCAAGACGACCAGGAAAACGATTGTGGTCTGTCGCTTCGTCGCGGTTTTCCTTAAATCAGGGATTCGTGTCCTGCCAAAGAAGGTCTTTGTATCCATAAATCACCAGATCGTCTGCTCCACTCCACCGAGAATTGTTCGGGCCTGCGACTGCCTGTGCGGCATCTTTCGCTGCTTGAAGTGTTCTAGGAAGCTGCAACGGTTCCGCCCACTTGTCGCATAGTCCTCCAACAAAATTGAAGTGCTCGATAAGAGGGATTTGAGCAAAGGCGGCCACTTGGGTACTCTTCCAGCCCAGGAATGTGCGAAAGCGCATCCCTTGGTCGGTGAACTGCTTGGTAGGCATGTTCCGTTTGCTCGGAATTCCAAAAGCATCGCTCAGTTTTCCGCCAGCAGTCTTGCAGCCGTCGAGAAACACGAACCGGTAGGGGTGCAGGTTAGGTCCACCGTATGCGTTGCCTGAGTTATCGTTGTTGAGGATGAGCGTATTCAAATCCTTGGTGGTGATTGCCTGTGGCATAACTTGCCCAATGGCATTGGGGCCTCCGTGCCCAAAATAGAAGAAGTTTCGTACGTCGTGTCTCTGCAAATCGTTGGCTAACGTAAACCAATGAGGAGCTGCGCTCAATTGGAAGGGAACTTGTGGTTCCCCTTCACGACACCCGACGGATTACGCGAATTGCAGATGGCCCAAATCGCCTGGTTCATCGCGATCAAGGTCTGCTCCGCGCCTCCGTCCGCATTCGGAAATGGTGTCGCCGATTAGGGGGACTCCTTCTTCTGCACTTCGTCGGAATCCCGACCCACAGGCATGGCGACTTTGGAGTAATAGACCAAATTGGAGTTGAGACCAGAAACGATGATCAGGACGTTTGGCATCCCGGCGAACCCCAAAGAATTTCGTTCCTCCAGTTTGACATCTTTCCGATACCAAGTGGCCTCGTAGAGCGGCAGCGGAAGATGCGTGGCAGGATCGGGATTCTTTTCCCCCAAAACGTGCTGCCAGAACTCGGGCGGATGAAAATTCTCTTCCCGGTGCCCTTGGAGCTTAAAGTGTTTAGCAGCCAGCGCCAAAACGCTTTGTTTGTTCAGGACGTTCGTTCGACTGAGAATCACTTCGCGCTCTTCGGGAGTCACGTTGCTGTAGTCCCGGAACGGGCGCGTTTCGGTGTCCTGAAAGCTCCAAATCTCGCAAACTTTGGCCTTTTCGCTTAAGAGGAAAGCGTACTTCTTTTCCAGCATCATTCTGGAGAAGACAGCGTCGATCTCAGGAGCAAACTCCACTCGATAGTGCCGGATGCGATTGGTCGGAAAATCTGGATCATAAGCGAGTTGATTGCGGCGGATGAAATCGCGAACCGCCGGTAGCATCCTCTCCTGCAAATACGCAACCTCGTTGTTCTGACCCAGCGCGAGCGATGGCATCAGAACAGAGACGACAACGAGGCAAACCAAGGCTTTCATCATTCCCTCCACGTGAGTTCACTGCTTCCGAAGATCTCTAGACGTGCGCGATTCTGAATTTCGCTGCCTGGATCGCATCTCCCAAGCGGATGTTGTAATCCGGCTCCTGTAGCCACGACTCCCAAAAGACTTTCGTCCAGAGATGAAAATCGTTGTTCGCGATGCTGTTCCGGGTCGTGGTCGCCCAGCCCATGAAGGCGCGCCTCTTCTTGTTAGCCTCGATGAAGGTTCGGCTGAATTTGGTCTTCGGAATCCCAAACGCTTCGGGAAACTCTCCGTTCGCCGACTGGCAGCCATCAACAAAGACAAACCGGAACGGCTTCCGAAACTCGAAGATCACCCTTGGGTCGGAGGCACTGGCCGGACTGAACAGATTGAGCAGGCTCGTCGCAATCTCATTGTGCTTCAGCCCCACAGTCGGCGTGAATTCACTGAACCAGATCGACTTGCCATTCGAATGCCCGTGGTAATAAAAATCTCGAACCTCCGACTGAGACAGAGCGGTCAGCAAAGCAGGATAACTGTTGTTGTTGTCGCAGACGATAGCGCTGCTTTGATAAACCTCACGGCCAACCCCAACTTCGGCGGTCGCGCCTTCGATCAACATCGCTACTCCGTTCAGCATGGTCGCTAAGGCTGCGTTAAAGGTTGATCCGACTAAAACGCTCTTGTATCGCTGCCTCGCCAAAATAATCTGCCCGCTCGACCAGGAGCGCTCTTTCCAAACCACGGTGTCGGCTTGCGAAGGCGTCGGAGGGGGTGAGGCGGCCATCTGGACAAATGTGTAAGGCGCAATCGGATTACCTTGCGCCAGCACGATTCGATAAGCGGCGTCCTCTGGCACCGGTGTTCCACTGTTGTCATTGCCATCCCATTGAGTGAGGATCCGTCCATCTGAGGTGGAGCCTGAAAATGTCCTGATAATCTGGTTGTTCGCGTCCTGAACAAACACAGTCCAGCTGGACGGAAAAGTATCTGTCTCGGCCGAAATCGGGACATCGGTTTCAAAGAACGTGTCGGGCTCCAACCACCTCAAGCTATTCTGGAAGCTGACCGTCACCGGCGCCGCAGAAAGTTCGTTAACCACGACGAGGCTATCCGGGTTGCCGCCGAGGTAACTGATGCCAACGTTGTCGGCCGCTTTCGCGATGAGAGTGTGAACCCCGTTCGGGAAATGCGGTGTATTCACGATGAATTCACCCACGGCTGCGCCGCGTGTCCGAACCGGCTGGTCATCCACATAGAGAGTTAGGTTACTCATCCGCTCTGCGTTATCCACGCTCACGATCACCGTCATCAGGCCGCCTTTCGTCGTTCCCGTGAGAGGAGAGACAATCGTGGGTCTCACAGCGTTCGACCGGAAGGGATCGGTTCGCAGGATAAATTCATCGCAATTCGACAGTGCATCAGAATCAAAATCCTCCTGCCCATCCCAAACGCCATCTGCATTTGAATCGGTATTATTCACCCCCGTGAGGGTCACCAATGCTTCGTAAGCATCGGTCAGTCCATCAGCATCGGCATCAGTGCCGCTCCCAGGGGTTGTCGTCGTTGTAGGCTAGTTCGGTCCCGCTGGCATTGAGCAGATGACCGTAGGTGTCGGTTGAGCCGGTTGGCTGAAGGCGCGCCACGCTTCGGCCTCCCTGGCTTTGAGTTCCGGTGTCTTCAGACGGTCCACCTGCGCGTTAGACTCCCGTGGATTGAGAATGGCCTCTGCCGCGATCAGTTCCCGGCGCTTGGTGGCGGCGTTCTTGG
>JACVXU010000421.1 GCA_015661185.1 Bacteroidota bacterium | reverse complement strand
GCCGCAACCGACAAGTCCTGCCACCCCCGAATAGGAAACTTCGGGGCAGGCAAGACACTGAGCCAAAGGCTCATGCGCCTCTGGCGCAGAAGATGCAAAGCACCCCAAGAACTGAAAGAACTCAAATCTTTTCCTTCTTGGCTTGCCAGCCCGCTGCGCGTTCTGGCGGGGTGCCTTTGTGGTCCCGCTCCTGTCCCGCTTTCATGGATCCCGCAACTTAGCGGGATCCCAACGTGCGGGAGATTCCGCTCATAAGCGGGATTCAGAGAGCGGAACAAATAATGGGTTTTCGTCCGAGTTTCTAGCCAGCGATTCTGCTCAGTTTCCTTATGCGACGTGAGCGTCAAACAACGTTGACTGCTGCAAAATATGACATCAGTGAGTCATTGTCAACCCGAAGAGACCCTCGCTGCGATACAGCTAAAGCCGATTAGGGGAAGGAATGGGGGCGGAGAGCACACGGTTAGAAGAAAGGTCTGGTTTCACGTATAATGAATTCGGATACCGCAGGCAGGAGAACTGCGCCAGCTCAGAGGGAAAAGAGATAGGTGAATTTCAGAAGCAGCGTGCGATACAAGCTGGAGAGGCTTTTCCCCTTCGTCGAGAGTTGATCGTTGTACACAACAAATAGGTCGCTCCCTGGTGTATGGATGAGACTAAGAAGAGCATTTGCGAGGATCTCCTGCTTCTCGCTGTTCCATTGGATGAACGCTTTTGCGAAGAGCCGTGGCGAAAAAGCATACGTGAAGCGCGTCCCAAGGAGAGACGTCGTCACATTGCCGCCGGAGACGTCAATCATGTTTCGTTCGACCTGGATATTCCAGGCCACATGCGAGCCAATCTTGAGATTGAGTGAACCTCCATACCCTATGATATCGCCGTCATAGAACCTCCCAACGCGTCCAAGGAGACTCCCGGAAAGGACTCTGCTCTTGTCCGAATCGAATTGCGCGAAGAGGTTTGCATACCGGTATCCCCCGGCAGAAATCAGGACATCGTCACTCAAGTCAAAACTCTCGGTCAGATTTTCGACGTTCCACGACATCATCGCAAGCAATGACGCTCCATCAACGAACTGCGACCATATGCCCACGTAATTGTACCTCGCCTCAAGACCACCCTGCTGATTCGCAATGTAGTTGAAATCATTGAAGAAGACGATCTGCCGAATATTCAGAATGTCTGGTCGGGGCGAAATACCGACGCTCGCTTCGCTTCTCCGGATACCCGTGCGCTGGAAATACCCCATCTCCGGATTGAAGTTGTCCTGGATGGTATTCTGATTCAAGAATACTGAGAACAGGTCGTCGGAGTACACAACATCTGCATAGCCGGCGACGTCGTGTCCTTTCATGTCAGGAGAAAAAGACTTTGCAAGAAATCCCCCAACTTGTGTATTCGGTGAAAGGTAGACATTGGCGTCCACACCTACCCCACGGTTGTATGAACCGTTCTCAAAAGGCTGCTTGTTCAGTGCAATGAACCCGATAGATGAGTTCTCAAGAATATCCTGCCGAAGCCTCAAAACGCCGGAATTGGTACGCGGAACCGACACTTCCTGATCATCGTCGTTGAGGTACGTTGATCGATCCGCTGTCATGTTCAAGAGTCCAATACTCAATCCATCAGTTTTGCCGGTGACTTTGACTCCACCAAGCAGTGGAATAACGGTATTGTCTTCGGAAAGTCCGATTCGCCGACTGAAGAACAACACGCTTGCCGGCATCAGGGGTGAGTATGTCCTTTCGCCAAACCGGAAAATCGACGCCCCTTCCAGGAAGAAATCCCGTTTCTCGGGAAACAGAAGCTCAAACCGTGTGAGATTGGTCTGTTCCTGGTCGGCTTCAACCTGTGCGAAATCTGTGTTGATGCTGAGATCAGCCGTAATATTTGGAGTGAGATGGTATTTGGCATCGAGGCCAAGACCTTTACGAAACACAGCCGACGATTGTTTTTCGAAATCCCGTTCCGTCCCGGCGAGCATAAAAGGCTTCAGCTCAAGATCGCCTGGCTGCTTTAGAACTCCCAGCCCCAACAAGTGACCGTACATGGAAACGCGGTACTTACCCGCCCATCCGTAATCCCGTTTGATCGGCGTCCAGTAGGCCTCTTCACGTTTACGCGGAATCAACCGGCTGACATTCAAGCCCCATACCGCATTGTCACCAGTCTGGAATCGGAGTGTCTGAAATGGGATTGCGAACTCTGCAGTCCAGCCGGCACTGTCAATCGTGCTGGCGTTTTCCCAGACGCCGTTCCAGTCCCAATTCTGTTCCTCATCATTCGCGTCCGCTGTGATGATGGCATCCCGCTGCGCACCCAGAGCGTTCGTCGCGAAGAAGAATGCCGTCCGGTGATCGTGATAGGTATCGAGATACAACTCAACGCAGTCATTGTCGACCAGCACCGCATCACGGCGTAATTCATTCGCAACGAGCTGAGAAACGTCCAAATCTTCGCACCGAATGGCAATGTAAAGATAGCGATCATCAACGAGGAGATAGAC
>JACVXU010000166.1 GCA_015661185.1 Bacteroidota bacterium | reverse complement strand
TTTTCACGAGTTACAAAGAACTCGAAGGAAAGCACGTGAAGAGCTTCGGGTGGCACGGAGTGGCGGAAGCGCGGCGTGCCATCAACCGGGCTTCGAAGGCGTTCGCAAAAACGGTCCGCCTGAAATACGGCGAATTTGAGCCGGGGCATGAACGCTCAGCATAAGGATGCATACTATGGGGTGGCGGTGAGCTATGGTTCCAGATGAAACCCTCGCGCTTGTTCTTTTCAACGTGTTCGTCATCGCGATGCTCCTTCTCGATCTCGGGATTTTCCAGCGCCGGGCGCACGAGATCGGCATACAGGAAGCACTCGGCTGGAGCCTCTTCTGGATCGTTCTCTCCCTCTTGTTCAACGTCGGGCTGTACTTCTGGCAGGGCAAGGAGGTTGCTCTCCAATTCCTGACCGGTTATCTCATCGAAAAATCCCTCAGCGTTGACAACCTCTTCGTCTTCTTGATGTTGTTCATGTACTTTAAGGTCCCGCCGAAGTACCAGCACAAAGTGCTGTTCTGGGGGATCCTCGGTGCATTGGCGATGCGGGGAGCGTTGATCGCGGTCGGGGTCGCTCTCATCTCGAGGTTTTTCTGGATTCTCTATGTCTTCGGTGTGTTTCTCGTCTTCACCGGTATCAAGATGGGATTCCAGAAGGAAACGGTGGAAATTCATCCTGAGCGGAATGTTGCCGTGCGGATGCTCAAAAAGCTGGTTCCTGTCACGCCGGGATACCACGGGTCGAAGTTCTTCCTAAAGATAGACGGTAAATATACCGCGACGCTCCTCTTCGTCGTTCTCATCGTTGTTGAGACCACGGACCTCCTCTTTGCGCTCGATTCCATCCCGGCTATCTTTGCGATTACTACCGATCCCTTCATCGTCTATACATCAAACGTCTTTGCCATCCTCGGTCTGCGCGCTCTCTACTTTGCCCTCGCCGGACTCATGAATCTCTTCCACTACCTCAAAATCGGACTGGCCATCGTGCTGACGTTTGTGGGTGTGAAAATGCTCCTCGCGCATGTGTTCCCCATTCCGATCACCATTGCCCTCGCCGTCATTGGAGGTGTGATCCTCCTGTCTGTCGTGGCGTCATTGATCTGGCCCAAAAAAGAGATAGACCGACTCTCTCCGTGAGCTTTCCGGAAACAATACTCTGTGAAGGGGCCGAATGAAAAGGGAGTTAAGATCTTGGTGACTCCTCTCATCGATGGGCATGAAGGGGGCGGTATTCACCCCGCCAGGGCATTCTAGGCGGCGCTTTTCATATCTGGTTCCTGCTTCTTCATCAGTTGCTCCCGTGATGCGAACTTTGTTTTAACGTCGCTCACCATCATGGTCTTCTTGTCGTACAACAGATCGTTGTTTTCACCCGCAAAACTCACTCGAAGCGGTGGGAGAAAAAGAAAGGGCCCGCCGCAGTTGCAGTGGGCCCCGAAGAAGCCGTGTGAGGCTAGGAAGAATTATGTCCCGACGACCTCTGCACCAGTGCTTACGATTACCTTGTTTTCCTCAACTCGCAACTTGGATTGTATGTACTCATGAATTGCCACAGCCGCCTGTTTTCCATCTCGCATCGCGAGGATCACTGTTGCACCGCCGCGCGCAAGATCACCGCCGGCGAAAACACCAAGCCGGCTGGTGCCCTGCTTCTCATTCGTCTCCACGACACCACGCTTGCCCGTCTTCAATCCGGGGGTCGTTGCCTGGATGATCGGATTGGGTTGTTGTCCGACTGCCTCAATGACAATTTGTACCGGGATCACGAATTCCGAGCCCTTGACCGGGACCGGCTTGCGACGGCCTGATTCGTCGGGCTCCCCAAGCTCCATTCGCTGGCATTCCATACCGGTGACGGTATGATTCTCGTTACCCAGGATACGGGTCGGGTTGGTAAGCAGCAGGAGTTCGATTCCTTCTTCCTCTGCGTGATGGATTTCCTCTTGCCGTGCGGGCATTTCTTGGCGCGATCGGCGATAGACCAGGATCGCCCTTTCTGCACCAAGGCGCTTTGCAGTACGGACGGCATCCATAGCCGTGTTACCTCCGCCGATGACAGCGACATTGGATCCCATTCTAATCGGTGTGTCGAAATCGGGAAACTTGTTCGCCTTCATCAAATTGACGCGCGTGAGGAACTCGTTGGCCGAATACACGCCCGGCAGACTTTCGCCTGGGATACCCATGAAATTGGGCGTCCCTGCACCAGTCCCCAGAAACACTGCGCTGAAGCCCCATTCTTCAAAGAACTCGTCGATCGTAGCGGTGCGGCCGACGAGAAAGTTCGTCTGAATTTCAACACCGAGTCCACGAATGCGGTCGGTTTCGAGATCCAGAACCTTACGCGGTAAGCGAAATTCAGGGATACCATATCGCAGTACGCCGCCCACGGCATGCAACGCTTCGAAAATCGTCACGCGGTAGCCCATCTTGGCCAATTCCGCCGCACATGTTAAACCAGCAGGTCCCGATCCGACGATGGCAACCTTTTCATCCCGCCGTTCCGCGATGACGGGGGGCGTAAAGAGGTTGTGTTCCATCTCGTAGTCAGCGACAAAGCGTTCCAGCTTACCGATTGCGACCGGCATGTGTTTCTTGCCCAGCGTGCAAACGGCCTCACATTGTTCTTCCTGGGGGCAGACGCGACCGCAGATTGCCGGGAGGTAGTTTGCTTCCCGGATCTTGTTGACTGCTCCGGCATAGTCTTTTTGCAGGATGAGCTGGATGAAGGACCGGATATCAATACCGACGGGACAGCCTTCAACGCAAACGGCGTTCTTGCATTCAAGGCACCGAGTTGCTTCAATCATTGCGCGCTCTTCATCCACACCAAAAGAAACTTCTGTGAAGCCCTGGACGCGGTCTGATGCCAGTTGTTCGATTGAATGCTGCCGAGGAATCTTCATTCGCTCGGAAGGTTTTAGAGGATTCAGGACCGTCATGGCGCAACCTCGTGTGATGAAGCCATTTCCTTGAGCAGTTGCTCGTTGGCCATGCGCTCAAAATCAAGATAGCTTCTGTTTCGAAGGATCAACTCATCAAAGTCGACCTGGTGGCCATCGAACTCGGGGCCGTCAACGCAAGCGAACTTCATCTTTCCGTCAATGGTGACCCGGCAGCCGCCGCACATTCCGGTACCGTCGACCATGATCGCGTTCAGACTCACGAGGGTATGTACACCGAACTCTTTCGTGAGGTTGGAGACCGCTTTCATCATCGGCAACGGACCTATCGCGTAGACCGCCTTGATGCCGGACTGAGAATTCATGAGGAGTTGTCTTAATGGGTCGGTGACAATACCTTTCTGTCCGTATGATCCGTCATCTGTCGTAATGAAGACTTCGTCGGAGTAGGCACGCATTTCTTCTTCAAGGATCACCAGGTCTTTTGAGCGGCCGCCGATGATGCTGAAAACCCTGTTCCCTGCGCCCTTGAGGGCTTTTGTGATGGGGTACATCTCGGCAGTGCCTACGCCGCCGCCGACACAAGCCACAGAGCCATGGTTTTCGATTGGTGTGGGATTGCCCAACGGCCCGACGACATCCAGGATGCTGTCGCCCGCGTTCATCGAACAGAGAAGTTTCGTAGTCTTCCCGATGGCCTGGACGATGAGCGTAATGGTTCCTTCTGCAAGGTTGCTGTCAACAATGGTGAGCGGGATGCGCTCGCCGTTCTCAATCACTCGAATGATAACGAAGTTGCCGGCTTTACGTTTCTTTCCCGCGAGCGGGGCGTGAATGACGAATTTGGATATTGTGGGTGCAAGAATCTCTTTCGAAATGATTGGAAACATCGACTCTCCTCTACTTCTGTCTACTGATAGGAACCGGTCTAGAGAATCTCACCGTCGTCTCTGATACAATTCATGGGGCAAACCTCTATCGCCCTGCGGATATCTTCCTCTTCGCGCGGATCAGCAGGCTGTTGATACACATAGTAGTACGAAGAATCGTTGCTGTACATGAAGTTCTGTAAAGCATACGAAAAACAGATGCCGCATCCGTTGCAAGCACTTGTCACGTAATACTTGCCTGGCACGTTTTCCTGGAGCCTGACAACGACTGAGGACATACAGAGTCTCCTTGGGCTTGAAAGGCAAAAAGCGTTATGGCACAATAACTTGACAAGGATTGTGCCAGAGATTAGGTCTTGTACAGCCGCGAATTGGATGGTCTCAGGCTGAAGGCTCAGGAAAAACGAGAGGTGTTCTCGTTTTTGACAACACCATTCCAGAATCTGAAACCTGCCGAGGTGTTGAGATATTCAACACATCGGGATGGCTTCCTTCGCCCTATGCTACCTCAGAAGGCGAAATTATCGAGGGTCATGAATCCAGTCGACGTCTGGCTCACATCTTCGACAAAGCCTTCTTGAGGTCGTGAATAATGTCCTTGGCCTTCTCGAGTCCGATGGAAAGCCGGATTCCTCCCGGGTGGATTCCGCGTTTCAGTTGTTCTTCCGGCGGGATGCTGGAGTGTGTCATCGACGCCGGGTGCTCGATCAACGTTCGGATGTTTCCCAAACTGACAGCAAGCGTCATTGTGTACGAATTGCCCGCGATATAGTTCACCAGGCGATTTGCTTTGCGATGACGTTCTTGTGGTGTCTTTCCTTTCGGAATGAAGTACATCATTGTGCCGGGCGCAAAATCCCCATCATAGTTTTGCATTTGAGACTGTGCGAGCGCACGCTGGTTGAACGATTCGAGGCCCGGATAATTCACCAAGCCGATCCGCTTGTCGTGTTCGAGAAACTCGGCAACAAGTTGCGCTGTTTTCATCTGCTGTGTGAAACGGACAGCGAGGGAGGGAAGTCCGTACACCAGGATCGGCCATGCGCTCTTTGCCCCGAGCACGCCGCCAAAGTCCTTCCGATACAAAAGCAGTCGATCGTAGCTCCAGCTCGGCCCGATCACCGCCCCTCCCATGTCTGTTCCGAATCCAAGGAGACCCTTCGTCAATGACTCGATGACGAAGTCGATGCCCTGCTCAAAGGGTCGTTGACAGAACGGTGTGGCGAATGTGTTATCGACAGCGGTAAGAATCTGATGAGCCTTGGACCGGTGGCTGTTCTGGCGCTTGGCGATCTCCACGACCTTCCGAATGTCTATCAACTCCATGGTCGGGTTGACGGGCGTTTCAAAGTACAACAGTCTCGTCTGCGGTGAGATTGCCTTGTTGAGAGCTTTGTGGTCGTTGAAATCGACCCACGTCACTTTGATATGATAGCGTGGCAGCCAATTCTTGAAAAGGGAGTACGTGCAGCCGTACAGCATCTTGTGAGCGATGATTTCACTGCCACTGCCAAGAAGAATGCCGCAGACGGCGGAGACAGCCGCCATGCCCGTGGCGAACGTCACCGCACATTCACCATGTTCGGCGGTTGTCAGGTTTTCTTCCAGCATGTCTTTGTTTGGCTCACCAAGCCGGTCATAGATATAGATCGGAGCTTTCGACTGGACGGTGAAGTCGTCCGCATGGTGTGCGAATTCGATAAACCCTTTTGCACCGCGTTTTGTCGTCGACAGACGAAATGTTGACGAGGACGAAATAGGCGGAACGACGTGGTGACTGTAGTCCCATTTCGGAGTGAACGATTTCCCCCAGATCAGGCGGGTCTCCGGCGCGTATGCGCTCTTGTTGACCCGTTTTCCCTTTGCCGATGCTTTCTTGTTCATAGAGGGCCTCTTCTTTTCAACGTTTGAGCGTCGAAACAAACTTGCCAAGAATTGTCTTCAGGTCGGGTGTTCCAATCTCTTCCAGCTCGTATGAGACCCGAACTGCGGGTTTGTTGAATGTGATGATGCGCGCCAGGTTGATGGGGGTGCCAATGATGACGGTATCGCATGGAACCTTGTTGATCGTCTCCTCGAGGTCCTTCACCTGTTTCTCGCTGTACCCCATAGCCGGAAGAAGCGCACCGATGTTTGGGTATGTTTCGAATGTTTTCTTGATCTCTCCGGTGCAATATGGCCTTGGATCGATGATCTCACGGGCGCCGAATTTGTGCGCCGCAACCGTACCGGCGCCGAATTTCATCTCGCCATGAGTAAGAGTCGGGCCATCCTCGATGACCAGGACTCTTTTTCCTGCGATGTAGCCGTTTTGTTCGGCGTAGACGGGGGAAGCTGCCTCGATGATCTGGGCGGTTTTGTTGACCTTGCGTATGTTTTCGCGGAGGGTGAAGACCGCTTGGGGTCCGGCCGAGTCGACTTTGTTGATGATGACGACGTCCGCCATCCGGAGATTAGTCTCACTTGGGTAGTACGATAGCTCGTTACCGACACGGAGTGGATCTGCAACAACGATGGCGAGATCCGGTTTGTAGAATGCGGTGTCGTTGTTACCTCCATCCCAAACGATGACATCGGCCTCCTGCTCGGCGCTGTCGAGGATTGCTTTGTAATCGACACCGGCGTAAATGATCGTGCCGTTGACGATGTGGGGTTCGTATTCCTCCATCTCCTCAATGGTGCAATGGTGTTTCTGCAGATCGTCGATGGACGCGAAGCGCTGAACGTTTTGTTCTTCGAGATCTCCGTAGGGCATTGGATGGCGGATAGCAGCGACTTTGAGGCCCATTTCTGCCAGCAGGCGGGAGACTTTCCGACACGTCTGACTCTTGCCGCTCCCAGTCCGGACTGCGCAAACCGAAATGACCGGCTTCCGGCTCTTGATCATTGTTCGTGATGCACTAAGAAGTTTGAAATGGGCGCCTGCCATTGATGCGCGCGAACCGAGGCTCATGACGTGCTGGTATGACACATCGCTGTAGGAAAACACGACTTCGTCGATAGTGTGCTTCCGGATGAGCTCCTCGAGGTCCTTCTCTTCATAGATGGGGATGCCGTTCGGGTACAACCTTCCGGCAAGTGCTGCGGGGTATTTTCTCCCCGAGATGTTCGGAATTTGAGTTGCTGTGAACGCTACCACGTTGTAGAGTTCATTGTCCCGGTAGATGACGTTAAAATTATGAAAATCGCGTCCAGCGGCACCGATAATAATAATATTGATCGGTTTCATTTCTGCCATACAAGCTCCTTCTCAGCGATGAAGATTCCTGGTACCGGTTTATGGGTTGTGAGAACATCGTCGATTCGCTCAAACGCCTAGAGGTCCAATTAAAAACTGGTGCCACCCCCGAGTAGGAAACTTCGGGGCAGGCAAGACTCAAAGTCACAAAGGTTCTTGAAAGTGAAGAAAATCAAAGATCTTTTTCGTGTCCCTGCCTGCGTGCCCGCCTGCGCGACGCTTGCGGCGGGGAGGCCAAGGCACTTCCGTCTGCGTGCCCACTCCGGCGGACAGGTCGGCAGGCAGGTTGGTGACTTCGTGGTCTCGCTCTTGTCCCGCTTTCCAGGATCCCGCCCAATTGCGGGATCCAAGAGCGGGAGATTCCGCTCATAGGCGGGATTCAGAAAGCGGAACAAAGTTGATGTTTTCGTCCGCACTTGTAGCTAAAAACCTTACCAAAAAGTATTTCCCGAGGTCAATGGAACGCTCAACAAAACAAGTTGAGAATCTATTCGGCCTCGAACAACATAGTCAGCAGTGCCATCCTCACGAAAAGACCGTTCCGCGACTGCCGGAAATATGCTGCG
>JACVXU010000420.1 GCA_015661185.1 Bacteroidota bacterium | reverse complement strand
GACGTCTTGCACTTGTAGGACAGGCAAATACCCAGCTCATTTTTAATGCCATCGGTGTGGGAGAGGGAGTGGAGTATTCATCGTATGGGATGGGGATTTCGTATGGATTCCTGCCTCACCTGAGCATTTCTCTCGACGCAGCCTCGGCGTTTGGACCCGTGAAGAACATCTACAGCGGGACTAATGTTGGGTTCGGCATTGCCGTTGATTACTAGAACCGCCCGCATCAGACGTTCGCAACGGGGAGATTAAAAACGAACTTTGTTCCTTCATTAACGCGACTTTCCACTTCAATACTCTCTCCGTGTGCTTCAAGGATCTTCTTTGTAATCGCAAGTCCCAGACCAGCGCCACCAGATGATGTTTCGCGCATTCGGGCACGATAAAAGCGGTTGAAAATGAGAGGGAGATCCTTCTCGGGTATTCCCACCCCTGTATCCTCAACCCGTGTCTGTATCTTGCTGTTCCTTTGCTCGACGGCAACGGTCACCTTCCCCCCGTGCGGCGTGTAGCGGATCGCGTTTTCGAGCAAGTTCTGCATCGCGCGTTCAATCATACCAATGTCCCCACTCACGAGTGGGAGTCCTTTGGGTACCTCGACAGCAATCGTTACGCCGGTCTTCTGCGCTTGTGGAACAAACTTGGCGGTTAAGTCATTAACCAGTTCCGGCATTGAGAAAGGCTCAAGATGAGGTTGAATCTGCTTTGCTTCCAGTTTTGAAAGCTCGAACAGTTCCTGCACCAACCTGCTCAATCTCTCCGTACTGCTGAGTATCGTTCTGAGGTAATCGTGTCTCTCGTCCTCTGTCAGTGTCTTATTTTTCATCAACACTGTTTCGATATATCCTTGCATTGACGCCAGCGGTGTTCGCAGATCGTGCGAAACATTGGCAATGATTTCACGGCGTAGAGCATCGGCTTTGTTTAGGCCCTCAACATTCTGCTGAATGGTCTGAGCCATATCATTGAATGCCGCGCCGAGTGCGTCCAGTTCATCGTGTGACGCTACCAGTACGCGTCGGCCATAATCTCCCTCTTTGAATGCCATTACGGTTTTCGTCATACGCCGCAGTTTCTTCGTCACGAACGCAAGCGCGACAAGTCCAATAACAGCGGCGGCAATCAAGCTCAGGAGCAAACCGCGCAAGCCGAGGGCAAGTATGTAGCTCACGCGAATTCTATCGGCGATGGAATCATACTCCTCGCCCCCGAGGATGACATAGATATAACCGTACACCATTCCGTTCATCGTGACCGGTGCAGCGGAAAACACTTTTGGTGTATGTATGTCGCGGGGGTTGTCGCCGAGAACCAGCTTTTTCCCTTCTGAGGCGAGGAATTCTTTGATGGGATCAAGAGAAACGAATGGGACTTTTACCTTCTTGTTCGGAGCATCAAAGGCGAGGAGATTCCCTTGCCCGTCAAGCAAATATACCTCCACACTCGGATTTACAACCATCACGTTGTGGAACAGGGTTTCCATTCCCTTGAAGTTTGGCTGACCGTCTATGAAAGGTTGGATTTCCTCGACAATGTGCCGGGCAAGCGACGCATTAATCCTCTGGCTCGTCTCGGCAAAATACATCTCACTCGAGAAAAGCGTCAGGTAGGTATATGCGGCACCCACCAGCAAAAGCAACACAAGGTATACGGCAGACAGCTTCCAATATAGGCTACGAAAGAATTCCCTGAGCATTACTCCTCATCAGCAAATTTGTATCCAACTCCCCACACGGTCAGGATATACTTTGGATTTGCGGGGTCCTCTTCAATCTTCGCACGGAGCCTGTTGATGTGAGAATTCACGGTATGGTCATATCCGTCGAACTTGTACCCCCACACAGTGTCGAGAAGACCCTGACGGGAATATGCCTTGCCCGGATTCCTCGCAAACAGGGCGAGTAAATCGAACTCTTTGGCAGTGAGATCAATTTTCTGGCCTTTAACCACTGCTGTTCTCTTCTCCAGATCAACTTTCAAGTCACGGAATTGAATCTGCTTCTTCGCAACTCCGGAGACATCATCTTTTACCGCGTCCACACGGCGGAAGATTGCTTTCACGCGAGCCAATAGCTCTCGCACACTAAAGGGCTTCGTCAGATAATCGTCGGCACCAAACTCGAGTCCGAGCACTTTATCAAACTCCTTAGAGCGTGAAGTAAGCATGAGGATAGGAGTGTAGTTCTTCTCTGATCGCAGTTCCTTGCAGATTTCAAGGCCGTCGACACCCGGAAGCATGAGATCGAGAATGATGAGATCATACTGAGTCTTCAATGCCTTCTGCAGCCCCACCTCTCCATCATTGGCAACGTCACACTTACAGCCCAGATCGGCTATGTGCATCTCGACGAGCTTTGCAATATCCAGGTCATCCTCAACAATGAGAACCTTTTGATTCATAGCCTGCAGGGTTCCTTTCATCTTTGGGGAAATAACGGTTGGCTCTGACAACATACGGAATCTCCCTATGAAATTCATGAATGGTACATGGTACCAAGCCAGTATCACGAAACGGTCACGGAG
>JACVXU010000419.1 GCA_015661185.1 Bacteroidota bacterium | reverse complement strand
CAACGATTTACCTGTTTGGTTTCCTGACGGGAAACGCATTTCGTTTTGGTCGAACGTCGGAGGAAAGTACACGGTCTACAATATCGCCACCGACGGAAGCGGAACGGCAGAAAAGTCGTTCGACCAGGAGGGTAATCCCCTGCCCGGTTCCTGGTCTCCGGATGGGAAGCGCTTAGCGTACGTGGTATCGAACAAGGACACAAAGACGGACATTTGGGTTTATTCCACCGGTAACACGCCGCCCATGGAACCGTTCGTTGCGACGCGTGCGAACGAGTCAAATCCGCAGATCTCGCGGGACGGAAATTGGCTGGCCTATGTGTCGGACGAATCGGGAGAAGCCGAAGTTTATGTGCAGCCCTTTCCGTCGGGAAAGGGAAAATGGCGCGTCTCGAAGACGGGCGGATCCCAGCCACGGTGGGGGCCGGAGAGCCGTCGACTCTGGTTCCTGCGGGGAGAGGAGATTATCGCTGTTCCGGTGGAGATTGGGTCCAGCGGCGTTGGAAGGTCGATGACAATTGGAAAGGAAGAACAGGTGCGCGCGGTCGAGTCAATTCAGAACTTCGACATCGCAAAGAGTGGAACGCTCGTCTTCACGCAACGCGGAGTCGGCACTCAACCCAAGAAGTTGAATGTTGTCTTGAATTGGTTTGAGGAGTTGAAGGCCAAAGTTGCAACGAAATGAAATTCACTGTCAACTTCTAACGTGATGGCAAAACTATGATCGGTACAACGATTTCGCACTACAAGATTCTTGAGAAACTCGGCGAAGGAGGCATGGGCGTGGTCTACAAAGCCCAGGACACCAAGCTTACCCGCACTGTTGCCCTGAAGTTTCTCCCCTCTCACGTCTCGGAGGCGGAGAAGGACAAGGAGCGCTTTCTCCAGGAGGCCCAGGCAGCAGCGTCACTGAGCCATGCCAACATCTGCACGATCTTCGGGATCGACGAGCACGACGGGAAACAGTTCATCGTCATGGAGTATGTTGACGGGCAGACCCTCCACGAGAAAAAACAGAATCTTTCGCTTAAGCAGGCCCTCGAGATAGGCATTCAGGTATCAGACGGCCTGGCGGCTGCACACGACAAAGGAATTGTGCATCGGGATATCAAACCCGAGAATATTATGATCAAGAAGGACGGCACCGTCCAGATCATGGATTTCGGGCTGGCGAAGCTGCGTGGTGCAACACGTCTGACGAAAGAAGGGTCAACCGTTGGAACCGTTGGGTACATGTCACCGGAACAAGTACAAGGAATGGATGTCGATCACAGGACCGATATTTTCTCTCTCGGCGTTCTCTTGTATGAGATGTTTACGGGCCAGTCACCGTTCAAGGGGGTCCATGAAACGGCGATCATCTATGAAATCGTAAACGTCGATCCTCCTCCGATGGGAACTGTCAAATCAGATATCGATACTGATCTCGACGCGATTGTCCTCGATTGCCTCGCAAAGGATCCTGCCGATCGGTATCAGTCTGCCGCCGAACTCTCACGGAATCTCAAACGGTTCAAACGGGAATCGAGCCGGTCGCGGGTCAGCCGTATGACGAATGCAAGGCCGATCTACAAGGGATCAGGAACCGTCGAACAACCTCCAAAACGCAGACCCGCGCTACGGGAGCTCGCCGCATGGACTCTCTCCGGAGTGCTCCTTGTTGCGGTATCCCTGTTTGCCTTCTTCTCGCAGCGAGGAACCGACTCCCGGGTGGTGCGCTCGTCGCTCCTGCCGCCTGACAACTTTGAATTCGATTCCCGGGTCGGCGGGCACATCGCCATTTCTCCGAACGGAAAGCTCATGGCATTTGTGGCCACAGATTCCGTTATGCAAAAGATCCTCTGGGTTCGTCCCCTGAACGCACTTTCGGGCCAGCAGCTTAACGGCACTGAAGGTGCTTCCTATCCGTTCTGGTCGCCGGACAGTCGGTTCATCGGTTTCTTTGTCGGAGGCAAGCTTATGAAGATCGAAGCCTCCGGCGGACCTCCTCTGACTATCTGTGATGCTGGTAATAATGCGCGCGGCGGAGCATGGAACGCTGACGGCGTGATTCTCTTCGCTTCGACGGGTACCGGACCGTTATCGCGCGTATCGGCGGCGGGTGGTTCACCGGGCGTCGCCACAGTGCTCGACACGGCAGGTGGACACATCAGCCACCGATGGCCGTTCTTTCTTCCGGATGGAAATCACTTCTTGTACAGTGCCCAAACGACCATAACAGGAGATGCCGAAAAAGATGTGATCTGCCTTGGGTCGCTTGACAGCCCCGATGCGAGGGTACTTTTCCATACGAGCTCGAACAGCGCCTATGCATCGGGTCACATCCTGTTTTTGCGTGAACGAACGCTCATGGCACAGCCGTTCGACCCGGGAAGTTATTCCCTGAAAGGCGACGCGTTCCCGGTCGCCGAGCAGGTCTCCTATTGGGCAGACAGGAACAAAGCGATCTTCACAGTTTCGGACAACGGAGTTCTTGCATATCAATCGGGGGCCGCTGGAACCTCGCAGCTCATTTTGTTCGACC
>JACVXU010000418.1 GCA_015661185.1 Bacteroidota bacterium | reverse complement strand
AATTCCAGCTGCCCGAGATTTTCCGCGGCAGACCAACCGACGGCAGATATATATTGGAGTACGGAGGGCCAATCGGCTCCTCGAATGCGTATTCGAACGACATTGTCAAAGTAACCCATACATTCGGGGTTCCTCCTGACAGCGTCTTTTTCAGGTCGGTAACGGCCGGTTTGCCCGGCGGGACGTGGTGGCTTCAAATCGGGGGAACCACAAAGACCTGGTTCCTCGCACCCGGTGGGCTGATCACCGTTGAGTTCAGACGGGATGCTCAAACGGATGCTGCTGGCGGTTTGGGCTTTTTGAGAACCGACCTCCTCAGGATTCGAAAAGTCCCGTCAGGAGCACTCATCGGTGTCAGCGTTGCTACTGGCGCCCGTGTGAGCTTTGGCGATGTTAGTTTCCGCCAACCGGCAGGCGTAGATGGCAAGGCAAATCGAAAAGAAATCACGTTGGGAAGCAGGGGTGAATCTCAGGTGATCCTGAAAAGTATCAAGTTCCGTAATGGCACGTACTTCAAGCTCGCTGGCGCACCGTCGCTCCCAGTGTACTTGCGCGCGTTGACGGGCGAGCAGAAACTCACGCTCACGTTTACACCCGACAGAATCAGCCCGAGCTTTATGGATACCCTGGAGGTTCTGTCGAATTCCGTGGGCAGAGACTCCGCGCTTCTCGTTCCGATGATAGGGAACGGCATCGGCGGCATCTACACGGTTGACGACGACGGTACATTGCAGGAAGTCTCTTCAACGCCCCTATTCGGTGGTCTCTACATCGAAGGCTGGGATAAGACGAAGATGAACAACTGGCAGGTCGAAACGTCGAATGTCCCCGATCAAATTGGAAAAGGAAGAACCAGACACCTCCTCCCGATCTATTTCAATCCACGGGCTACGTTCGAATGGTATCCCGCGATACCACTCGATCCTGCAGCGGGTGACTCTGTGTTGATGAACGTCGCAGTAACAGTACCGCGCGGATTTGCGCAGGGGAGTCCACGTGCACGCTATCGAGTGTACAGCACCGGCGGCAACTTGACGAAGGATACGCTGGTGAACCAGAACAATCCGGCAAATACCGGCGCGTCAACGCTGGTGGAAATCAACCTCGGCAACCATTACTTCCTCCGCGGTGGACGTGACGTTGCAGGCGGACAGACGTACTTTGGCCACATCCAGCTCTTCAACGATACGGCCGCTGTGAGCGCATATTTCGGCACGACGACCAACTTTGCTCGGCGCGATACATTTGCTCTGCTCGCTGATGCACTGATCCTTCGTGAACTTGACCGGCTGCAGCCTTCGATCACGTCCGTGAAGACTGAGGTCCCGCTGGAGTTCGCACTCAGCCAAAACTACCCGAATCCGTTCAATCCAACCACGACCATCGAGTTTTCGCTCGCACGACAAGCCCAGGTCGATCTCAAGATCTATGACATCCTGGGACGCGAAGTTGCTACGCTCCTCCAGAGCAACGCAATGAACGCCGGCCGGTACATCGTGCGATGGGACGGCAGGAACAGGTTCGGTCAATCGGTCGCCACCGGCGTCTACTTCTATCGACTCGTCGCTCGGCATGCCGCTCTCTCCTGGCGGCATGCCGATCGTATTGCAACTGAAGGGCATCCGCAGTATCTTTGGGTGCCCTTCTTTATTTTAGGAACACTCCATGAGAACAATTAGCGTTGCAGCCCTCTCCTTCATTCTTCTTGTCTCCGGGTGCGCTCCCGAGAAAAGTGAAACCGCAACCCGCGGCAACCTCCACGTGCTCATTGCGGAATCGACGGCTCCTGCGATGGTTGAGCAGGTCAATCAGTTCCTGAGCATCTACGCCAAGAACGGGGCGAACATTACCTACGAGGTGGTTTCCTCTGAGCAGGCAATCCGCCGCTTGCTCCGGGACTCCGTTCGATTCATCATCACGACCCGTCCCCTGACGTCAGCGGAGCGACAGCAGATGCCGGTGGTTGAAGGGTTTGACCTGAACGAAGTTCTTGTAGCCTATGATGGGATCGCAGTGGTCACGCATCACAAGAATCCGGTGGAGCAACTCACAACAATCGAGCTGACCAAAATCCTCTCGGGAGAAATCAAGCAATGGAATCAGCTCTCCCACCCCGAGGGGATGAAGGGAACAATTGAACTTCTCTTTGAGGATTCTTCAGACGTCACCTCATTCATCGATGGGCGGATCCTCCATGGACAACCGGTTCGAAAAGATGCTGAGCGCACCGGATCGAGTCTTCAGACGCTGCGGTTGCTCGTCGAACGCCCCCGGTCGATTGGATTGGTGGGTGGTACGTGGATTGACTCGGCCCGGGTGCCCGCGAAGGTTCTCAATATTGCAGAGACACGCCAGATAACGGACACAACGTACCGTGTCCCGCCCAGTGCATTCGGAAAGTTCTATTCTCCCCATCCTGCGAATGTGTATCGAACATTCTATCCTTTGAAAAGGGGAATCTACGTTTATACATTCTGTCCGGTGGGAAGCCTCGCTTCAGGCTTTGGGGCCTTCGTCGCGAACAAGGATGGGCAGCGGCTTCTACTGAATAGAAACATCGTGCCGGGGACACAACCGATCCGGCTCAAAGTTCCGCAATAGTTCTTGCCAGAGCAGTATCGAGACATCATGAGAGCTCAAGACGAGTCTCCAAGTGAGCAGCCGGTGAATAGTAATAGCCCCATACGTGTCATGTGGTATCGCACACCTCTCAGCCGTCAAACCCTGGCGAACCTTAACACCAAAAGCGATACAAGGGGCCTTCTTCAAACGCTGGGGCACTTGGGACTTCTGATGATGACCGGCAGCGTGGCATTCTATGCCGTAGGACGCTGGCCCTGGTGGACCGCCGTGTTGATGGTGTTTCTGCACGGCACTGTGGCTTCGTTCGCGATCAATGCCGTGCATGAATTGGTGCACAAGAGCGTTTTCGAATCACAATGGCTCAACGGTCTGTTTGTGCGGGTCTTCGCCTTGATCAGCTGGGTCAACTTTCCGCATTTCTCTGGCAGCCACATGCGGCACCATCAATATACGTTGCATCCGCCGGATGACCTGGAAGTCGTTTTGCCGATACGGCTGATGGTGAAGAACTTTCTTCAGAGCGGGTTTGTCAATGTGAAGGGCATGCATGATACCGTGAAAACCACCATACGCTACTCTCGTGGCAGGTTCGAAGGAGATTGGGAAACCACTCTTTTCCCCGCCGACCAGCCCGATAGAGGGCGTCCCGTCATACTGTGGGCGCGCACACATCTTGCCTGCCATGGCATTATCCTGGTGGTCTCCGCGTACTCTGGCTGGTGGCTACTGCCGGTCCTGACAAGTCTTGCCCCCTTCTATGGCAGTTGGCTCTTTTTCTTGTGCAACAACGCGCAGCACATCGGCTTGCAGGACAACGTGCCCGACTTCCGGCTCTGTTGCCGGACATTCACCGTGAATCCTCTGGTGCAGTTTCTCTACTGGCACATGAACTACCACATTGAACATCATATGTATGCGGCTGTGCCATGCTACAACCTGCCAAAGCTGCACCGAGCGATCTTGAACGACCTGCCACCCTGCCCGCACGGCATTGCCGCCACATGGAGAGAAATCGCGGCAATTCAAAAGAAACAGGACGAAACCCCCAGCTATCAGTACATTGCACAGCTGCCACGGTAACAATGACGCACGCTGACAACCGAATCATTTGATGTGTCGCGTTGGATCCTTACGAGTGGAATAAACGGAGAAATCCCTATGCTTCGGACACTGGTGGTGGGTTTGGGGGAGAAGCCAGAGAGGGTTGAAGAAAAAGGCCGGGTCAAAACCATGAACACAAAAAGCTGACCCGGCATCGTGAGCGAGCCCCGCCTTCAGCGGGGTAAACTCCGCGAGTCGAATCCCTCGGCACGACTCGGGATTCGACCCTGAGGTGATCCGAAGGGTCGAACGATTTCCAGATCAGCTTTTCATTCTTCGATCGACAATTTACAATCTACATTTTGTTGTACCCCCAACGAGATTCGAACTCGTGTACCGAGCTTGAAAAGCTCGTGTCCTAGGCCTCTAGACGATGGGGGCGAAACATTGAGTGATTGTGAAACTG
>JACVXU010000165.1 GCA_015661185.1 Bacteroidota bacterium | reverse complement strand
ATACGAATCACTCGTTTACAGTTTCGCCTATAAAGTCTGCAGAGATTCCGAGAAGGCGAATGAAACGTGGCAAGACACGTTCGTGAACGTCTACCGGAAACTACACCAGTTCGACGGCAGATCGAAATTCACGACCTGGCTCTATACGATCGTGACGAACAATTGCCGGATGAAACGACGCCACCGGAAGCTCGACCTGGCGTCCGTCTCCATTGATTCATCCACTGCGGCGCCTGATCATGGTTCGATGGATGGAGATGGTCAACCGCTCCAAACGATTCCATCTTGGAGAGAGACTCCGCTTGATTCGGTCATGGACAACGAGCTCCGCACACTTCTCGATAAGGCAATCGAGGAACTTCCGTACGACTACCGTGTGGTCTTCGCTCTCCGGAAGGGCTCTCCGCAGAGGAGACCGGGAAAATTCTGAAACTGAGCATCCCTGCCGTCAAATCTCGTTTGCGCCGGGCTCGCGTGTTCCTGCGCGAACGACTCAACCCCTACATGACGCTATGAAAAAGAAGATTGCACACTGCTCCGACGTTTTGGACCACATCTGCGAGGAGCTCGACACAAAGCTCTCGACAGCAAAATGTCGCGAGCTCAAGCGCCATCTGGCGAAGTGTCCGAACTGCACGGCGTACCTCGACAGTCTGAAGAAAACAATCAGGCTTTACTCGTCAGTGCCCGCGAAACGCCCCCCGATGAAAGCCAGAAAGCAGCTCTTTGCCGTGCTTAAACTGAAGGGCTGAACGCCGCATGCCTCTCGTGTGCTCGGCTCACAAACCATCCGTTTCAGCAGAGCTCGCTTGGGCCAGAAGGTAGCTCCTTGCGAATCTTTTTGTCATTCTCTGCATCTTACTTCAAGCCACCTCAAAAACAAATCGCCGTCAGTCTGAGCGCTTCTTGCGAACGGAGTCGAAGACTGCTCAACGCCCGCGGCTTTTCGTGAGGCTCGACTCGGATTTGTGAGATGGCTTCTAGAGAGGAACCAAGTCCCAATTCCCCCACCATTCCATTTGGAGACCGTTATGAAGCAAAACATGGGAAGTGTCGACCGCATCGTTCGGGTTGTGTTTGCAGTACTTGTCGCAGTCCTCTATTTCACCGATTCCATTTCAGGCACAGTGGCCATCATTCTGGGTCTTTTCGCCGTCATCTTTCTTGCAACGAGCGCAATGGGATTCTGCCCTTTGTACGTTCCTTTTAAGCTTTCGACAAAGAAAAAGGATGCCTGATCCGGTCATTCGAATAAAACGGGCAGCAATGCTGCTGCCCGATTCCTGCACCCACAACAATGCCTCACCGTCACAAACATACAGCGTCGTGCCATTCCGTGGCAAGACAACTTGAGGAAAATCTCGACAAGAATCTGTCGCCAACTGCCCGTCGGTTGGTCAGAAGACATCTTTCCCGCTGCCCCAATTGTACGGCGTACTTCGACAGCTTGAAGAAAACCATCCTCTTCTACCAGTGTTATCCTGATCCCCACACGCCTGCCCGACTGCGCCAGAAGCTGTTTGCGATCCTGAAACTCCACTCCTGAACTCCGTCAGAAGACAAACCGCCAAGGGCGAACGGGCCCACTACCAGAAAGGTACACGATTCTCATTGGTTCGGTATCTGTGAAAATCTGGTTTATGTCTGTCATCAGTTTTCTCACGATAGTGCCTCTCAGCGATTCTTGAACATCACGCCACGCTACTGTCCGCAACTGCTGCAAAGTTGGAATTTTTTCTCTATCTTTCTCATGACCCATCCACTGAATCAGGAATCGAACCTTGGAAGACGCCCTCCTCATTCATCGGCTCCAATTTGCCTTCACGATCATGTATCACTATCTCTTCCCTCAACTCACGATGGGGCTGGGATTGCTGATCGTCATCATGAAGGGAATCGCTCTTGGGACGAACAACGAGCGGTACAACGAGAGTGCCCGATTCTGGGCAAAAATCTTCGCAATCAACTTCGCCGTGGGCGTCGTGACCGGCATTCCGATGGAGTTTCAGTTTGGCACAAACTGGGCAAAGTTTTCAACCTTCGCAGGCGGCGTCATCGGTCAGACACTGGCCATGGAAGGCGTATTTGCCTTCTTCCTCGAGTCGAGTTTCCTCGGCCTTTTCCTGTTCGGCGAGAAGCGGCTCGGACCAAAAGGCCACTTCATCGCCGCCCTGATGGTGTTCCTTGGCTCGTGGATCTCGGGATACTTCATCATTGCGACGAATGCCTGGATGCAGCATCCGGTCGCCTATGCCATTGCGACCGATGGCTCGGTCCATGTCAACGACTATTGGGGACTCCTGTTCAATCCGTGGATCGGGTGGCAATACACGCACAATATGATCGGCGCCGTCGTCACCGCAGCATTTGTGATGACGGCCGTTGGGGCGTACTACATCCTCGCACAACGAGAGATGGAACACGCGAAGATTTTCGTTCGAATTGGAGTCATCA
This sequence comes from Bacteroidota bacterium, assembly GCA_015661185.1. GTDB lineage: Bacteria > Bacteroidota > Ignavibacteria > UBA10030 > UBA10030 > UBA9647. Next base: position 7,064 of record JACVXU010000165.1, on the reverse strand, counting down.
CAGGAGTGATCGCATCGCTCCTCCTGGCATTCCCGACTGGCGACGGGCAAGTGAAAAACGTCTACGAACATCAGCCGGTTACCTTTGCCGGAATGGAAGGCTTGTTCGAAACAAAGGAAGGCGCTGAACTCATACTCATCGGGCAGCCCGACATGGAAAAGCTGCGGATCGATAACCCCCTTTATGTTCCCAAGCTCCTGAGCTTCATGACACACTTTCGCTGGACCGCCGAGGTAAAAGGCCTGCAGGCATTTCCACGAGACCAATGGCCGACAAACATCCCGCTTCTCTATTACAGCTATCACGTCATGGTGGGACTTGGTACGATCTTCATCACGATCATGCTCCTTTCGGCGTTCTTGCTCTGGAGGAAGCGTCTTTATCAGTCGCGGTGGATGCTCTGGATTCTCATGCTGGCGTTTCCGTTCCCCTACATCGCAAACACGGCCGGATGGATGACAGCAGAACTCGGACGCCAGCCGTGGCTCGTGTATGGATTACTGAAAACCGCAGACGGCGCATCACCGACCGTTTCGGCCGGCAGCGCGCTCTTCACGCTTCTCGGGTTCATGGGAATGTACTTCGTCATCGGCGTTCTGTTCTTGCTGCTGGTGATCAAGAAGATCAATCGAGGCCCGTCAGAGGCGCAGAGCTAAGGCTTATCTGGAAATTCGAAATTCGGATTTCGTGCTTAGAAACGGGTTCTTACACGCGCTCATGAGAGGTATTTGCCCCTGTCATACCCATCTGAGACGCGAACATTCATCCAAGACAAGAAATTTCTTCTATGGAAACTCTATGGTTCATTCTAGTCTCCTTCGTGTTTGTCATGTATGTCCTCCTCGATGGATTCGACCTCGGGGCGGGGATCATCCACCTCTTCGCGGGAAAAACCGAACAGGAACGCCGTCTCATTCTCAATGCGATTGGTCCGGTGTGGGATGGTAATGAAGTATGGATTCTCGTCGCCGGCGGCACATTGTACTTCGCTTTCCCGCTCGTATATGCTTCGAGCTTCAGCGGCTTCTATCTTCCTCTCATCATGGTTCTCTGGCTGTTGATGATGCGTGGACTCGGGATCGAGTTCCGTCACCAGGTGCACCACCCAATGTGGACCAAATTCTGGGACGTGGTATTCTCGATTTCCAGCGCGTTGCTCGCCGTCTTTCTTGGCGCCGCCCTCGGAAATGTGGTCCGCGGCGTTCCTCTCAACGCGGAGGGATATTTCTTCGAGCCCTTATGGACGACGTTCACCGTTGTCCCCGAGGCCGGAATCCTCGATTGGTATACGGTGATCCTTGGACTTGTCACCTTCTTCACACTGGCCGTCCACGGGGCATCCTACATCGCCATGAAGACCGACGGACCAGTTCAGGCCCGATCACGCTCCATCGTCAGAAAGTCCTGGTGGGGAATGACGATCACTTCTTTGGCGGGTGCGGCGGCAACATTTTCGATTAGACCGGAGATGATCTCGAATTTCACGACCTCTCTCTGGGGATTTCTCTTTCCGCTTCTCGGGATACTGGGCCTTGCCGGCATATGGCTTTACAATCGCCGGACACAAGATGCGCGGGCATTTCTTTCATCCGGCGTTTTCATCTTCGGAGCGCTGGGGGGCACAGCGTTCGCTCTGTATCCGAACCTCCTGACGTCGTCGACAGATCCTGCATATAGTCTGACTGCACACAACGCCGCTGCGCAGCAGTACGGTCTGACGGTCGGTTTAGTGTGGTGGACCTTTGGTATTCTCCTTGCTTTGGGCTATTTCATATATCTGTATCGTTCATTCCGCGGGAAAGTGAGCCTTCCTCCGGATGGGAGCGGTTACTAGAGATCCAGTCGAAAAGTGGTGCCACCCCCGAATAGGAAACTTCCCGATAGAAATCATCCCGAAAAAGGATTCGGGACATGTCGGGACAGGTCGGGGCAGGCAGGACACAAAGTTGATGTTTTCGACCGCGCTTCTGTGCACCGTTGAGAGAGATCGTGCATCTCATTGTATGAGAGCACCCCAAACAGGAAGTTCTGTTGGCCACGGGGTGACTTGAGTTCACAATGAATAAGGAGATATGCAATGACAAAAGAAGTGGCTCTCAAGCAAGTTGATGGAATAACCTTCGTCGCAAAAGGAAACTCCAATCACTGGGTTGTCATGGACGGCTCGCCCGACTTTGGCGGAAGCCTTGCGGGTTCGACCCCCAAGGAGCTGTTGCTGATGGCCCTCGCAGGCTGCACTTCAAGCGACGTAGTTCCAATTCTGAAGAAGAGACGTGTTCCCCTGCAAGGATATGAAGTGAACGTTAAAGGCGTTGAACGCGAGGAACATCCAAGGATTTTTACCGGGATTCACGTCGAGTATGTCTTTTACGGCGACGGGATCAATCCGGCGGATATTGAGCGCGCTCTTGAGCTGTCCGATACAAAATACTGCTCCGTCAGCGCGATTCTCAGGGCCAGTGCGCCGATAACGCATTCCTACCGCATCGAGTCTTCGGTTGAAGCATGCACGCCGGTTGAAACGGTGAAGTGAGTCGATCGTGTGGGAACAAGTCCAAAGCAAAACCAACATTCAACCATGATCTCCGACGAAATCAGCTTCGATCATCAGGCGAACGATCACCGACAAGAAGATCTCCTCCGACAGCACTGCGCAGGGATCGATGAACTCATTCGCAGCGCTGGAACAAAGGAAGAAGCGGAGAGGATCGTCTCGGAAACGTGCTCACGCTTCGATTATTCGTGCGAGAGCGATGTACTTCGCTCCCTTCTGAGGAAGCATGTACACACACTATTTGAGGGGGCATGGAATCACAGACCGTGATCTCAAAAGACATCCTGATCGAAGATCTTCTCGAGACGGTCCCCGGGGCGGTCACCTATCTGATGCAACATGGTATCAAATGCATCGCCTGCGGGGAACCGATCTGGGGCACACTCGGACAGGCAGCACAGGAGAAGGGTTTCACAGACCAGGAGATTGATGTCTTCGTAGCAGAGCTTCGCGCCCTGGCTGAAGGACATTCCACAGTACTGCCGCTGTACCAACAATAACGACTATCCCCTGCCACGATGAGTTCCTTCGAGCCCCCAATCCCTTCTACACCAAGCGATGACCTGCTGCAGTCGTGGGGATATGATCTCAGGGAAGAGTACTGCCAGATCGCACAGGGGGCGGCACTTCACCCTGGCGCACATGTGCTTGAGGTAGCGTCCGGAACAGGACGGATGACTGCCCTGCTGACTCGATTGGGATGTTCTGTCACGACGGGAGACGTCACGCAGGAGAAGGCTGAACAACTCTGGCAGCGCGTGACCCCGGCGTACGCGCATCAGGTGAGATTGATGCTGTTCGATTTGCGCGGACTTCCGTTCAAGACCGGTTCAGTTGGCACGGTCGTTTGCCTGAACACGCTTCACGAGCTTGCAGAGCCGCGCCGGAGTCTCGAGGAACTCCTTCGGGTCCACGACCGGTCAGGGACGCTTGTGATCGGCGATTTCAACGAAACCGGATTTGAGACGATGCAGAAGCTCCACCAGGCCATCTACGGCAACGATCATCCGCTGGGATCCATGAAAATCTCCGAGGTCGAACCCATTCTCCGACGGCATTATGTCGATGTCAAGGTTGTTCTCACACCACTGAATATCAGTTTCATCGCGAGCGGAAAAGCATCAGAAACTTCCGCAATCAACAACTGCTGATCGACATTCGACGATTACCCTGCACTCCTGAGCTCAAGCTCCGCGCATCCTTCGCTCAAAACGCTGCGACAAATCCGGCAGTGAACCGGTTCGCCTTCTGCTCGAGATCGTACGTGTACTCTCCCAGCACCCTGAAGTTCCGTCCCACCAGATACCCGGCGTGAGCGCTTGCGGTTCGATAATTGAGTCTCGCGTCGTCGGAATTCACCCAATTGTAGAGAAACACTCCATACCACCTACTCCGGTCACCCTCCGGTCTGTACACGAACTCAGCAATTCCGCCATCCGTCTTCTGCTCAATGCTGGCAGGCGTGAACAAAGGCTTGTCATCTGTTCTCGCGACATACTGCACGTTGATCTCAACCGGGTCCAGCGAGAAGGTCAGGTCGGGCCCCCACATCGTTGTCTTGTTGACGAACCCGTTTTTCTCCTGGTTGCCAAGGTAGCCGAACGCGCCGATGCGGAATGACTCCCCGACATCCTGTGTAATGCGGAGCATTCCATTTTTGTACGTATCGTCGTCGAAACTTCTCACGGCATCCGCGGCCCCAATTCCGTTTCCGTTCAGAACCTCAAGGACGATATCAGTACTTGTCGGCAGAGCATAGGTCATCATCACACCGCGGTCGTACGTCAGATTGACCGAAGAGATCCCCGCTTTTGCACGATAGATCTGGTAGTCTTCAAACGTCAATCGAAGCTCACGTTTGAACAATGGATCAGAAACCTGAAATTGTCCGACCACGACATCCAAATCTTGCCCAAAGATATTGTTGAACATGACAAACGCGTCTTCGAGTCCGGCTACCTCCCCCCGCTCACCGAGGAAGAAATAGAAGTAGTACGAGACATTCCTGGCGACTTGGCCACCCGAGATGAGTTTCACGAGGTACGGTGTTTGTAAATCCGACCGGCGCACCGTCTGCGGTTGATGACGCAAATACCCTTCCACCCTGATGGCCAGCGGTATCTCGCGCATCAAGAGAAGGAGTTCGTCGCCGGTATCGATCGTGAACCTCGGTGGTTCTTTGTCCTTTAGCACAAGACCGTTTCCCGCGAACTCCTCGCCGAACGGTTTAAGCTTTGGGAATGGCGAGTGGCAAACGTTGCACGACATGTTGTACTTACGGGCAAATGCGGGAATCGCCATGCTCTCTTCGAAAAGCAAGATGATCCCGACTGCCATGATGAGTGTAACCACAAAGATCCTTTTCATCATCTATCCCTTTCGCTTACTTCAAAGAAATGAGAACCTGGGGATCACTGAAGCACCGTGAGGGTCGTGGTGTGCGAGTTCACTTCAATGACCTCCGCCTCATCTTTCGGGACGCCCAGATACTCGACAAGCGGCAGCGGAAGTTTCTGATAGTTCAAGGTTGCCTTCACAGTCATCGGACCCGGAGCTGCATTCGCAGGCACGGTCCAGGTGTAGGTCTCCAGTTTTGTCTCTCGCGGTCCCAGTCGATAGTCCGTTGACTGCGATGCGGTGTTCCACTGCATGATTGTCATGCGGCCCTGCGGATCAAGATACGGCAGACGGTAGATGCGGTCACCGACCGGCACACCGTCGCGCTGGACACCCTTGAAATCCGGGATTCCCAGGGCGATCCCCATATCCTGGTAGGCCAGAACATCTGCAGCGATCGTGTACTCTTCCCCCGTAAATCCTTTCTTGTCGACAGGGAGATGATAGACGGTTCCTTTCGCGTCTGTCGCTTCCACATGGAGCCACACGAGACGCTCTTCGGCAGAACCCGTCGGGAATTTGTGTCCGGTCTTCTGATTGAAGAGCGCCACCGTCAGCTTGATCCGTTCTGTCGGTTCCACTTCCCGAAGGTCTGGGTGAATGCCGGGTCGTGAGCACCATGAAACAGGTGCTGTGCAACGTCGGGTAATTCAGGCCCCATGGAAGCATTTCGCCCTTTCGCGAACGTCATATGACAGTCCTGGCATTGCACGCCTTGCTTCGCGTACGGGCCTTCCTTCCATTCCAGGTGTGTCGATTTCACCCAGATGCCGTAAGGATCTTTTTCGTTGTGGCATGTTCCACAGAAATCTGCCGACTTGAGGAAGTCGGATTTCCTCGTTTCGTGAGAGGGTGAGACGGCACCATCGCGGGGCCCATACTTCACCCGCCCCGGCTCGGAGACGAGATTGAAATTGTGCGGGACATCTCCCTTGAATCCGGTCACCGTATGACAGAGATCGCATGAGACCGATTCATTCGCGCGGCTGTTCGCTTCAGGCTTCGGAGGAGGAACATCACCTGCCAGGAAGGATATCGGAGCGTGACATCCATTGCATCCCGCCTTGACTCCTGCGACCTTTGGGTCTTTTTCAGCATGGGGAATTGCCAGTTTGAAATACTCGATTTCGTCCCAATGGTGGGTGTACGATTGCGACATCATTGCCTGTTTCCAGCTCGTGTCGGGTCTGCCGGAGAAGATTACGAGTTGCTTTCAGGCGGCGGAGCGCATGGCCGGACGACATGGACGCGGGCGTAGGCGCCGGCGGAGACAACCCGTACCACAATGCGCAGCATTTCTGCGAAGTGCTGCTGAATGCCCTGTACCTTTCGTTGCTCGCCGGGTTGGCGCCGAGAGAGAAGACGCAGCTGCTGGTTGCGGCGCTGACGCACGATTTCCACCACGACGGCACGACCAACGCGAACGTGCCGTTTCGCCTGGAACGGCTGTCTGCCGAGGCCGCCGCACCGTATCTCGACGCTGCCGGGGTATCGCGGGAGGAGCGCGAGCGCATCACCGCAATGATCTTCGCCACTGAAGTTTCGGTGGGCACCCGTTTCGCCCGCGACTGCCACCTGCATCTCGCCGGGGGCGGGTCGTCCCCCGGACTTTCCGGCGTGCCCGCGCAGCTTGCAACGCTCGCGGGCGACGCGAGGCTGGCGCTCCAGGCGGTGGTCCTCGGCGAGGCGGACGTCCTTTCGTCGGCGGGACTCACCGTCCAGTATGGTGAACTGCAGCAGGACAAGCTCGCCGAGGAGCGGAAACAGCCGCTGGGGTCGGCGCACAAGCTGCACTTCCTCAGTCAGGTGTTCCGGGAGTTCACGGTCGGCCGGTTCTTTTCGCCCAACCTGCGCGACCTGAAAATTGCGGCGCAAGACCTGGCCGAAAAGGAGCGTGGCTAGGCGCGGCGCGGTGCGGCGATTTCACCTACGCGCGCTCGCGAGTCGCAAATACAGGTTGTTGGCGACCAGAGCGCCGATCACCAGCGCCGCTCCCGCGATTTCCGACGCCCCGAAACTGCGGCCGAGCGCGGCCTCGATCGCGAACACGCCGACGGGCACCAGGTTCAGCATCAGCATCGTGTTGAGGGGTCCCAGGTACTTCACCGAAAAG
>JACVXU010000020.1 GCA_015661185.1 Bacteroidota bacterium | reverse complement strand
CCTTTTGGGCTTTTGCTACCATCTCGTATTTCTCCCGGGGAATAATGACATCCCCGATGGAAACCGACAGGCCGCCTTGGGTAGCGTACTGGAAACCGAGATTCTTCAGGTTATCCAGAAACTTCGCAGTAACGAGATTGCCACAACGCCGGAAAACGTTGGCGATGATCTGAACAAGCCGCTTCTTGTTCAGCAGTTCATTGATGAACGGGACGTCTTTCGGCACGATTTGGTTGAAGATCACACGCCCTGTCGTTGTCTCGACGGGCTTGCCGTCAATGCGAACTTTGATACGGGCGTGGAGACCAATTCTCTTTTGATCGAATGCGATGATGGCGTCCTGCGGCGAGTAGAACGTCATTCCCTCGCCCATGTCCCCCGCCCTGGACTTCGTCAGGTAGTAGCATCCGAGCACTTGATCTTGCGTCGGAGTAACAATTGGCGCGCCGCTCGCAGGAGACAGGATGTTATGGCTCGACAACATGAGAATACGTGCTTCGACCTGAGCCTCGTACGACAGTGGCACGTGCACTGCCATCTGGTCGCCATCGAAGTCCGCATTGAAAGCCGTGCAGACCATCGGGTGAATTCGAATGGCTTTGCCTTCGACGAGCACAGGCTGGAACGCCTGGATACCCAACCGATGCAGCGTCGGAGCGCGGTTGAGAAGCACCGGATGACCATCGATGATGTGGTCCAGAATATCCCAGACCTCCGGTCCCTTCTTGTCGACCATCTTCTTCGCACTTTTCACCGTCTTCACCAGTCCGCGCTCAATGAGTTTGCGGATGATGTGCGGTTTGAACAACTCGACCGCCATGTCCTTCGGCAGACCGCATTCGTGCAGCCTCAGCTCCGGACCGACGACGATGACGGAACGGCCGGAATAGTCAACGCGCTTGCCGAGCAGATTCTGGCGGAACCGCCCCTGCTTCCCCTTTAACATGTCTGACAGCGACTTGAGTGCACGGTTGTTGTCACTGCGGACTGCATTCACGCGCCGGGAATTGTCGAGCAGCGAGTCGACGGCTTCCTGGAGCATTCGCTTCTCATTGCGGAGAATCACCTCAGGAGCCTTGATCTCGATGAGCCTTTTGAGACGGTTGTTCCGAATGATCACGCGGCGATAGAGATCGTTCAGATCTGATGTCGCGAACCGTCCTCCTTCCAACGGCACGAGCGGCCGCAACTCGGGAGGAATGACCGGAATGACATCCAATACCATCCAGTCCGGCTTGTTTGGCGCGTTTGCCTCGCTCTTGCGGAACGCCTCAATAACCCGCAGGCGCTTGAGGGCTTCAGTCTTCTTTTGAACCGACGTCTCGGTCTTGACCTCAACGCGCAACTCCAGGGCGAGTTCATCGACATGCACGCGTCTGAGCAGATCCTTGATTGCATCGCCGCCCATCTTCGCGATGAACTTTTTCGGATCCGAGTTTTCAAGGTCGTCGTTGTTTTCCGGCAGCGAAGCCATGATCTCGAGGTACTGATCCTCGGTAATGAGATCCTGCTTCTGAATACCTGTCGTGCCGGGGTTGATGACGACGTAGGACTCATAGTAGATGATCTTCTCGAGTTCTTTGCTCGAGAGTCCGAGGACATAGCCGATCTTGCTGGGCAGCGATCGGAAATACCAGATGTGGACAACAGGCACCGCGAGGGCGATGTGACCCATCCGCTCGCGACGAACGCTCTTTTGTGTCACTTCAACGCCGCACCGGTCGCACGTGATCCCCTTGTAGCGGATTCGTTTGTACTTGCCGCAATGGCATTCCCAATCACGAACCGGTCCAAAAATCTTCTCGCAGAAAAGACCGTCTTTTTCGGGTCGGAACGATCGGTAATTGATTGTTTCCGGCTTTGTCACCTCGCCATGCGAGCGGGCCAGAATCATATCAGGCGATGCCAGGCTAATGATGATCTTGGAAAAGGTCTTCTTCGCTGACGCTTCGCTTGATGTAAATGGCATGTAGAACCTCCATCGAACAATTGTGTTTTGCTACGCCGAGGGCGCAGACCATTTCAGGGTCTTACCGGGGGATCAAAAAGACATCACACAAGTTTGATCTCGAGACTAAGACCTTGCAACTCTCGAATGAGCACGTTGAAGGATTCAGGTACGTTCGGCTCAGGCAAATTGTCGCCCTTAACGATCGCTTCGTAGACCTTTGCCCGGCCAACGACATCGTCGGACTTGATGGTGAGAATCTCCTGCAGCACATGAGACGCACCGTAGCCTTCGAGTGCCCACACTTCCATTTCACCAAATCGCTGGCCGCCAAATTGCGCTTTTCCGCCGAGCGGCTGCTGCGTGATGAGGGAGTAGGGCCCGATGGAACGGGCATGGATCTTGTCATCCACCAAATGCGAGAGCTTCATCATGTAGATATAACCGACGCTCACTTCTTGATCGAATGGCTCCCCTCTGCGACCGTCTATCAGTATCGATTTTGAATTCTCACTGAGACCCGCCTTGCGCAGCTGCTCCTGCACATCCTCCCAGGTGGCGCCGTCAAAGATCGGCGACGCGTACGTTACGCCCAGCTCGTGTCCGGCCCAGCCGAGGGCAACTTCGAACAACTGGCCGAGGTTCATACGGGATGGAACGCCCAGAGGGTTGAGAACGATATCAACGGGACGGCCGTTGGGCAGGAACGGCATATCTTCGACCGGTACGATGGTGGAAACGACTCCCTTGTTTCCGTGTCGGCCGGCCATCTTGTCGCCAACGGACAGCTTGCGTTTCTTGGCAACATAGACCTTTGCCAACTGCACGATACCGGGTGCCAGCTCATCGCCCAACTGTATCTTATTCTTTTCGTGGCGATGCTGCTCTTCAATTTCGCTCAGTTTCTGGAGGTAGTTTTCATAGATCTTCACAACGAGGTTGTTTTTGCGCTTTTCGTCAACCCATTCTTGATTGTAGTCGAGGTTGTCGACATTATCGAGCGATTTGAAAGAATCCTCTTTGAGCGCCGTGCCGCTGCGGATAATGACATTTCCGTCGTTGTCCCGAATGCCGATGGATTTCTCGCCAGTCAGAAGCTGCTCCAGTTTCTTCCCGAGCTTTTCCTGAAGTTCTTTGAGATCCTTTCGGCGTGAGCGATCGAGTGACTCGAGTCTTTTCTTGTCCTCTTTCTTGCTCTCGGTATCTTTCTTTTTACGGCTGAACAGCTTCGTCGAAATCACGACGCCCTTCATTCCCGGAGGAGCTTTCAGCGACGCATCCTTCACATCACCAGCCTTCTCGCCGAAGATCGCTTTCAGAAGTTTCTCTTCCGGCGTCGGGTCGGTTTCTCCCTTCGGCGTGATTTTTCCGATGAGGATGTCTCCCTCATTCACCTCTGCCCCGATACGAACGATGCCATTCTCGTCCAGGTCTTTTGTCGCTTCTTCGCTGACGTTGGGGATTTCACGGGTGAGCTCCTCTTCGCCACGCTTGGTGTCGCGCACCTGGAGCTCGAACTCTTCGATATGGATCGATGTGAAGACGTCTTCAGCAACGATCCGCTCGCTGATGATGATAGCATCTTCGAAGTTGTACCCGCGCCACGGCATGAAAGCGACGAGGACGTTTCTCCCAAGAGCAAGCTCGCCTTCACTGGTCGCACAGCCATCGGCAAGGACATCTCCGCGTTTTATCCGATCTCCCTCTTTCACAAGGGGCTTCTGGTTGATGCAGGTATCCTGATTCGTGCGGAAGAACTTTGTGAGCCTGTATTCAACGCGCCGTTTGTCGTCGAAGCTGATAATCGCTTCGGTGCTGTTTTCGTCGATATCATACTGGACGATGATGGCATCCGCCGTCACCGATTCCACAATGCCGTTGCGTTCTGCAGTGATCATGGTCCGCGAATCGCGGGCAAGCTTTTCTTCGAGGCCTGTCCCAACGATTGGAGACACGGGCGAGAGCAACGGAACTGCCTGACGTTGCATGTTCGAGCCCATCAGTGCGCGGTTGGCGTCATCATGCTCCAGGAACGGGATCAAGGCAGCCGCCGCGCTGACGATCTGGTTGGGGGCAACGTCCATGTACTGGATCTTATCAGGTTCGGCCAGCGGGTAGTCGCTCTGGAACCGCGATTTCACTCTTTCCTCACGGAAGCGTCCGCGTTCATCAATCGGTGCGTTCGCCTGTGCAATGGTGACCTCGTCTTCCTTCTCGGCAGCAAGGAAGTCGATTTCCTCGGTCACCTTTCCCCCCTTCACCTTTCGGTACGGGGTCTCGATGAAACCAAAATCGTTGATCCGTGCGTGGATACACAACGATGAAATCAGACCGATGTTCGGGCCTTCCGGGGTTTCGATGGGGCACAAGCGGCCATAGTGCGTATAGTGGACGTCGCGAACCTCGAAGCCTGCCCGCTCGCGCGTCAAACCGCCCGGTCCGAGGGCGGACACGCGCCGTTTGTGCGTCATCTCCGCCAAAGGATTGGTCTGATCCATGAACTGGGAGAGCTGGTTCGTACCGAAGAATGCGTTGATCACACTCGTGATCGTTCGGGCATTCACAAGGTCCTGCGGTGTGATGGTCTCGCTGTCGCGGAGGTTCATGCGCTCGCGGATGGTCCGCGTCATGCGGGACAACCCAACGTTGAACTGTTGCGCGAGCTGCTCACCGACAGTGCGGACACGCCGGTTGCCGAGGTGATCGATATCGTCTACGTTCTTCTTGCCCTGTTGGAGATCGATAAGGTACTTCACAATCGCAACGATGTCTTCTCTCGTCAGGGTCGTTACATCCTCTTTGATGCTCAGTCCCAGCTTTGCGTTCATACGATGGCGGCCAACATCGCCGAGATCATAGCGCTTGGGATTAAAGAACAACCGGTCGATCAGGTTTTTCGCGGTGTCGAGGTCCGGCGCCTCGCCTGAGCGCAGCTGCGAGTAAATTGTCTCAAGGGCATCTTCTTCTGACCGCGCCACGTCGCGCAGAATCGTGTTCGCAATGACGGACCGCGCGTCTGTCGCTTCCGACTTCAGCAAACGGATCTTCCGGATTTCCGACTTCTTGATCTGCTTAATGTTCTCTTCTGTGAGCTTGGCATCTTTGTTGATGAAGATTTCGCCGGTCTTTTTGTCAAACACGTCGCTGCAGATTGTGCGACCGACGTATTCCTTCAGGCTCACCTTGTTCGCTTCGATTTCCTCGACCAGGTCGAAGAGATCGAGGATCTCGTCATCGGAAGAATACCCGAGGGCACGGAGAAGCGTCGTGACAGGGAATTTCTTCTTACGATCGATGTATGCATACATTACATTGTTGATGTCCGTGGAGAATTCCACCCACGACCCGCGGAATGGTATGATGCGAGCCGAATACATCAACGTTCCGTTCGGGTGGACAGATTCGCCGAAGAACACACCCGGGGAACGATGCAGCTGGCTCACCACAACGCGTTCCGCGCCATTGATGATGAACGTGCCGCGCGAAGTCATGGCGGGAAGATTCCCGAGATAGACTTCCTGTTCCACTGTGTCGGTGAACTCCTGGCTGCCTTCCCTCTTCGAGGAGAGACGCAGTTTTGCCTTGAGGGGCACGGAGTACGTCAGTCCACGTTCCTGACATTCGACGACTGAGTACTTCGGTTTCTCGACGTAGTACTCCGCGAATTCAAGTAGGAAGTTTTCCCGAGCGTCGCTGATCGGGAAGTTCATTTCAAATACCTGCTGCAGGCCGTGCTTCTTCCGCCGATGCGGCGGTACCTCCGGCTGCAGGAATTTGTTGAATGAATCCATCTGGACGTTGAGCAGATCTGGAGTCTCGATAACCGATGGAATGCGGCCGAATGAAATTCGACCGGTTGAGCCATTGGATTGGTTCTTCAATTCAACCACTCCTTTTGAAATGGATAGATGAGCCTCACGACAAGCGCTCGAAACTCTTTGGGATCTGGTAAACCGGAGGATGCAGAAAGGCCACGAAGAAAGGGATCGTGGATGCTGCACTCCAAAGATAACTCAAGCCGATGGCTCGCACTCGCTCTGGAGCGAGGAAACCATCGGCTTTAAGTCTTGTCCTGTTCGCCAGATTCTTCTTGCCTATTCAACCACGTTGAATAAAGAGAAACGTTTGGAAGAGAATTCGACACAGCGTTACTTCAACTCAACTTGTCCGCCTGCATCTTCGAGTTCTTTCTTCAACTTTTCCGCCTCTTCTTTGTTGAGGCCTTCCTTCACGGCTTTCGGAGCGCCGTCAACAAGATCCTTGGCTTCCTTCAGTCCGAGTCCGGTCGCAGCACGCACAACCTTGATGACATTGATCTTCTGTGCACCGGCGCTCTTCAGCTCAACCGTGAACTCAGTTTGTTCTTCGACCACTGGCGCTGCGGCGGCGGGTGCTGCGCCCGCGAACATCATCGGGGCCGCAGCGGTCACGCCGAACTTCTCTTCGAGCGCTTTCTTCAACTCCGATGCTTCGAGCAGCGTGAGCTTTTCAATCTTCTCGACAATTTCTGCAACTGCTGACATTGTATTTCTCCTTGTTTAAGAATGTTCAAAGACTTTAGAATGCCTAAGCCGCTTTCTTCTTCTCGATCGCATCCATCACGTTGACGAGATCCCGCATCACCGCACCGATAGCTCCGACGATTCCGGAGATAGGCGCTTGAATGCTTCCCAGGACTCCGGCCATCAATTCAGCTCGGGTCGGCAGCTTGGAAAGCTCATCCAGTCGTGATCCATCAAAGACCTGTTTTTCAAGTACGGCAACCTTCAGTTTCAGCTTGCCGGACTTTTCACTGAACTTCTTAATGATCTTTGCGGGGGCAACTACGTCGTCGTAACTGAAAGCGATACCAGTCGGCCCAACCAGCTTGTCGTACACAGCATCGTAACCGGTCACGCGTTCCAGGGCTTTCTTCGCAAGCGTGTTCTTGACTACTCTGTACTCGACACCGGCTTTCCGGAATTCCCGTCGAAGCTCAGTAGCCTGTTCGACAGTCAGCCCGGTGAAGTCGGCAAAGTACATTGCACTCGCGCGCGTTGCCCTTTCAGCAACTTCGGCTACGATCGCCTCTTTCTCCGATCGATTCATTTGGTACCTTCCAGATGACTATGTGTGTTCACCACGTGCAGGTCTGCAACCGCCTTGACCTGTGAAGACCGATGAGAAGCCCCGATCGCTCGGGCACCGGACTTCGTCCGTACGATGTGAGTGCGTAAGTTCGTTCTTAGTGACCAGCGATTTCGGCCCGATCGATGTGGACTCCGGGTCCCATCGTGGTCGAGATCGCGATACTCTTGATATATGTACCCTTCGCCGTCGAGGGCTTCAGGCGAACGATAGTCGTTAGGAATGACTGGATGTTTTCAACCAGCTTTTCCTTTTCAAACGTCGCTTTGCCGACGGTGGCGTGCACGATGCCGGCTTTGTCAACGCGGAATTCGATCTTGCCCGCTTTTACTTCCTTGACGGCCTTTCCTACTTCCATCGTAACGGTACCGCTCTTCGGGTTTGGCATCAGTCCGCGGGGACCGAGAATCCTTCCGAGCTTTCCGAGGTCTCCCATGACATCCGGAGTAGCGATAATCACATCCACGTCTGCCCAGCCCTGCTGGAGCTTCTCCAGATAGTCCTGGAATCCAACGTGGTCTGCACCGGCTGCTTTCGCTTCATCGTCCTTCGGGGGCTTTGCTACTACCAGCACCCGAACTGCCTTTCCGATGCCATGCGGGAGCGCGACGGTTCCGCGGAGTGCCTGGTCAGCCTTCTTCGGATCGACGCCTAGACGGACGGCGATATCGACACCTTCGGAGAATTTCCCCGAGGCTGTGTCTTTCACCTTCTGCACAGCGTCAGCGATCGTGTAGCTTTTCTTCTCTACCTTCGTCGCTACTGCTTTGTAGCGTTTGCTTCGAGTTCTCATACGATGAATCTCACTTTCCGTGCGCGTGTTGATTAATCTTCAACCGTGATGCCCATGCTGCGGGCTGTCCCGGCAACCATGCTCATTGCGGCCTCGACTGAAGCTGCATTCAGGTCAACCATTTTCGATTCAGCGATTTCGCGGACTTGCTTCGTCGTGACCTTGCCGACCTTGTTGCGGTTCGGTTCTCCCGAGCCCTTCTCGAGCTTGATCGCTTTCAGGAGCAATGTCGCCGCCGGTGGAGTCTTCGTGATAAACGTGAACGACTTGTCACTAAAGACGGTGATGATGACCGGGATGATCAGGCCTTGCTGGTCTTTGGTCCTCGCGTTGAACTGTTTGCAGAACTCCATGATGTTCACGCCCTTCTGACCAAGGGCAGGACCGACTGGTGGCGCCGGGTTTGCCTGACCGGCGGGAATTTGGAGTTTGATGAAGCCCGTAATTTTTTTCGCCATAAACGATCTACCTCTCTCTTAATATTGGACGACCCACAAAGTCTGAAACTACTTTTCCAATTCCACCTGAACGAAATCGAGCTCCACCGGAGTCTTTCGTCCAAAGATGCTGACCATCACCTTCACCTTCATTTTCTCCCCATTCACTTCCTGCACGAATCCAGAGAAGTTGTTGAAGGGACCTTCGACCACTTTCACAGCATCTCCCATGCGGAAAGGGATCTCAACCATCACGACGTCTTTCTTTTCCTCCATCTTGCCGATCAACCGACGCACTTCATCGGGCTGAAGAGGAGCGGGATTGTTCTTGTCAGGTACAAATCCGAGAACCGATGGCGCCTCGAGGATCAGATGAATGGTCTCTTTGTCGAGCACCGCCTCCACGAGCACATACCCCGGGAAGAAGTTCTTCACCTTTGCCTTCTTCTTGCCGTCCTTGACCTCGATGACCTTTTCCGACGGGATCATTACGCTTGACAGGCGCTCGCCCAAATTCGTGCGGGCGGCCTCCGACTCGATGTAGACCTTCACCTTTGCTTCGTGTCCTGAATATGTCCGAACGACGTACCAGCGCTTATTCAACTCTCTTGCCCTTCCACGGGTTAAAGGATCGCCTTGAGGGCAGCAGCCAGCAGCGAGTCGACACCCCAGGTAAATACCGAAATGATGACGCAGACGATGATGACGATCTTCGTGGATTCCGCGAGTTCTTCGCGTGTCGGCCACGTGACCTTTCCCATCTCCTTGGTTACATCATTGAAAAAGTTTAGGATTTTTTCTTTCATGGTTCTCCACCCAAATGGATGTCAGATTCATCGATGCGATCAAGCTTCACAAGTGCACGTCAGGAGGGACTCGAACCCCCAACCTGCGGTTTTGGAGACCGCTGCTCTACCAATTGAGCCACTGACGTAGGAAACGTTACCAGGAGAGTACAGGCACCCTTTGTTCACTGCAACGGAGTGCCTGCCAGCCAGGTGTTGTCACTTCGTTTCTTTGTGGGGTGTGCGCTTCTTGCACCACTTACAGTATTTCTTGTACTCAACCCGGCCGGTCTGCAGCTTCTTGTTTTTCGTGGCGCTGTAGTTTCTGCGCTTGCAAGTTGAGCATTCTAGAGTAATGATATCTCTCACGACGTTCGACTCCGCTTGTGAACAAACTATGATCGGTGGTACCCTGAGCTTGCGATCGGGATTGAACCGATGACCTCTTCCTTACCAAGGAAGTGCTCTACCAACTGAGCTACGCAAGCGTGCAACAAACTTCATAATTCGATATTCGTTATTCGATATTGGATATTCACCCGAGAGAATGTCGAATATCGAACACCCAATTTCGAACTCAGAAGTATGTGGTCGAGCGGGAGACGGGACTCGAACCCGCGACCAACAGCTTGGAAGGCTGTGACTCTACCAACTGAGTTACTCCCGCAATCGAATTTTCAATTGTCGTCGACAATTGAAAATTCGATGGTGGGCAGGGAAGGATTCGAACCTCCGAAGGCGTGTGCCGTCAGATTTACAGTCTGATGCGTTTAACCACTTCGCTACCTGCCCGAGACATCAAGCGCGCTTCGCGCGATCAATTCCAACGCTTCAGCAAAATAGCACGGCTGCCGCGCACAAGCTGCATCACTTTCGATTCCATCGACCTGTCACTCGAGAGCTGGCGGGCGGATTCGGACCGTCGACCTGCTGAT
The DNA here is from genome assembly GCA_015661185.1 of Bacteroidota bacterium. GTDB lineage: Bacteria > Bacteroidota > Ignavibacteria > UBA10030 > UBA10030 > UBA9647. Next base: position 13,668 of record JACVXU010000020.1, on the reverse strand, counting down.
TACAAGTCAGCTGCTCTACCAACTGAGCTACGCCAGCAATATAAGCGTACCCCCACTGCGAGATGCCGCACCTCGGTCCTCGCAGACGAAGAAAGTGACAGCAGCTTAACAAACTGGGGGGAAACACTTGGAACTTGAGCCTTATAATTTAAGAAAAATTGCCAAAAAGTCAACGGGAAAGCGGAGAAAAAACTGCTTTCGCGCGATCTGATCGCTCTATTCTCTTCCCTGACGCTGACTCTGGAGCAACTGTTCCTTGATTGCTCTCGCAGGTCCAAATGTGGGATCAACTAGAAGGGCATTTTCGACGCAGACTGAGGCATCCGAAAGCTGGTTTTTGGCCAAAAAACGGGATCCATTAGCGGTCAACATTTTGGCATAGAGGCTTCGCAAGCCTCTCGTCAACCGACTGCCAAAGGACGAGGTGCGATATTCGATGCTAGCAGGTCTAAGTCCAGTGTTATCAACGACATGCGACAGCCGGAATAGGAGGCCGTCAGGAATTCTGACGAATTTCTGACCAAATTCGGGCTCGATTTCGGGTCCCACATAAACCTGACGATTCTCCATCGATCGCTCAACGAAGCTGTTAATCATCCCCACGAATCGCTCTTCTATCAACCGTGAATCATATGGAAGGTCATGCTCGAATTTGTACAGTTCTCCAAGAAAGGAATCAACTTCCGCCTTGGATCGATCAATCAACCAGGGATATCGATGCTTCAGGTGGATGAGATACCATGATCGGCGCAACAGCTCCTTATCGATCACCACTAGGTCAGGTCGCTCCTTCCTCACAAGTTGAAAATAGAGCGAGGGAGCGACGAAGTAGTCCCACTGGTACGAGAGGATCACCGCGTCCTTTTCTGTGTTCGCGAAAACGTTGTGCACATAATCTGCCACAAGATAATTGTCTGCCTCGCTTACTTCTTTGTGATTGCTGATCAGCTGTGCAACCGGCAGAGCCACCAACAAGAGAGACGCCAGAGCGAGTGAGCGAGTAGACTGGCTGCCGGAAAGGAAATGCAGCAATCCAAGCGTACCGAAGAAAACAAAGACACCCGCCACGATATAGGCGAGCAGGAAGTACGAGTCAATATCGTGGATATCGTAGTTGATCGAGTAGGAAATACAGCCGATGAGTGCCACCACGAGAAACCAGAAGATCATCCTGTCCAATCGAAACGATTTCCAGACCCCGTAGAGCAGGACGACGATGACGAGCCAGTTGAATTCCGATGAAAAATGATCGTAGAAATAGTAGAGCTGCTTTTCGGCGCTGTCGAAGCTCGAGAACATCCAGGTGCGGTACTGTTTCCCCGATACGTGCCAGAAGAATCGTCCGGCCTCTGCCGGATATCCCCAGTTCAGGGGCGGATGTACACCCGCCCGAATCGGAAGATAGAGATAAGGAGTGAGTCCAAGCGAAAAGAACGGTAGGAGTTTCAATGCTCCAAGAATTGACTGCCGGCTGATACCATACGACCTGACGTAGAGGTAGGCGAGACCAGGAACGATCAAGAGAGTTGTCAGATGATTTGTGAAGCTGAGTCCGAGCAGAAAAGCAGCAGCAATGAGGTATCGTGAAACCTCCGGACGTTCCCCCGCATCCTCCTCAATACCCATCAGAAAAAACATCGTCGTCAACAACACCAACAGTAGGTGGAGTCCGTAGACTTCCACAGCGACGGACTGGCCCCAGACAGTGGCACTGAATCCGAACACGAGCGACGCAATTGAGGCAGCAAAGAGCAGGAAGAATTTCTCACGCGGAAGAGGTGCGTGACGTTTACGCTTCCGTGAGTCCGCCAGCCTTGCCAGCACCAGGAGGAGATTGAAGAACACACCAACGGCAACAGCCACGACAACCGACGAGAAGACATTGAGCTTCAGGATTTCCTCTCCGCCGAGCGGGACCCAAAGAGCGCAGTGTGCCACAAGCGTGAATAAGGGATACCCGGTCGGATGCGCGATCCCAAGCATGCTGGCGACAGTCGCCAGTTCGCCTGCATCGATAAATGAAACCGTCTGGCACATCGTTGTCAGGTACACACTGAAGCACAGTACCGCCACCGCTGTGGAGAGCAACCATTCGTTAGAGACTATTGCCCGAGCTCTGGTCATCATTTCGGAATCGATCTCACCGTTGTGGTAAAGAGCTTCCGGTTTGTTTTCCTCGTCTGCAGGAGCCCCTTGCGAAAAGCACCCAGTGAGGCATTCCCCATAGCAGCGACGACGGCCTGCAATCTTTCTTTTTCAGCTGGCAGGACAAAGTCTGCGGTCTCCGAGTTCATCCGGATGCAGGCTTCCAGCCGGCGCATGTATTCAAGGTTCTTCTGGATTTTCTTGACGTCACTCTGCCTGAGGACGCGCTTCCCCGCCAAGGAAGCGACTGCTTCGAACGTGCCAGAGCGAATCAGCCATTTGAATTCGCCACCGTAACGCAACTGGACTGCCTGAACCAGGAATTCGAGATCGACGAGCCCTCCGACTCCAACTTTCAAATCCTCACCATCGTTCTGTCTCGACCGCTCGTTCACCATCCGCGCTCTCATCGAGAGAATTTCCTTCTTCCATTCTTTTGGCAACGGCGAACCGTACGCACTCGACACGACATGGTCCATTACTTCGCGCCCGAAGTCAGCATCCCCTGCAACGATTCGTGCTTTGAGAAGCGATTGCCGTTCCCACAGAGAAGCGCGACCTGCGAGGTAATCCCTGTAGTATTGGAATTCGGTCGCCAGCGGTGCGTTCTTCCCTTCCGGTCGAAGGCGAAAATCGACCTGGTAGACCTGATCGAGCGTTTCCCGTACCCTTCGGCCAAGCGCGTTTACAATCTTCGATGGATTTGCCCCCGAACCTCCCTTGTGCAACAAAATCACGTCAAGATCGGAACCGATGGAGATCTCTTCCCCGCCGAATTTCCCCAACGCTATGAGTGCAACCGACAAACCTCTGGCATGCCCCAATTCTGTCTGGGCCCGGGTGAAGGCGTCCGCGACGATTTCATCGGCGAGGTTGCTCAATTCGCGAGTGAGTTCCCGAGCAGAAATCTCCCCCAGGACAAAACGAAGAACCGACTTGAACTCATTATAGACACGGTGCCGCTGCAAGTTGGAGCTCTTGAGGAATGTCCAGCCGATACCAGGACTCAACAGGTCTTCAGAACTGCCGACGAGGGCTTCGAAGAGAAGCGGTTCACGTGAAAGCAGGTCAACATACCTGGAACTCCGCGAACAAAGCAGCAGTAGCAGATCCAGTGCTTTCTCACTCGATGCGGCTTGCTGAAGAGTCCTCTTAATTGGCGCGGAGGATGCAAGCCGGAGGAAATTATGAAGACACCAATCAGGAGCCCGGTGCTTTCGAATCAAGTCCATAAAGATGTGAAAACGGACGGGATGAGCCAGCTCTGGCATCTCTTTCACGATCCTGCTGATCTGCAGCTGAGCTCCCCGTTCGTCGAGAACTCCCCATTTCCGTAACTTGTTCAGGTCCAGCACAGATTCCGTTCCCTCTCGGCTGTTGCTCATCGGAAGTCCCGGCTTCTTCCCGAAGACAGAGCGAACGACGGTTCTGATCCTCGTCTGATGGGACGCAAGATCTTCCGAAAAAGCGGCGGCTGAATTGTAGCCCAACTGCCGCGCAAGGACTCGTCGTTCCTCCTCCGATTCCGGAATGCTGTGCCTCTGGAGACCGAGGAGAAGCTGAAGCCGGTCTTCAACGGTACGCAGGAAACGATACGCGGATTCCAGATCACGCTCCTCGTTTTCCTTGAGATGCTTCGATTGACCAAGTTGCCGGAGAGCGAGCAGCGTATTGCGCTGCCGGAGCTGCAAATTGTTGCCGCCATTCAGCAGTTGCAGCGCCTGAACCACAAACTCAATATCCCGAATGCCTCCACTCCCTAATTTGATGTTCTTCTCGTTGTCAAGATTTGACTCGATTCTCGCCTTGATCCTCGCGATCTCTTCCAGAGGGCTGGCGAGCAACGTCTTCGGGTAGATGAACGGCTGAATCTCTTCCCTCCATCCTTCTCCCACGCACCGGTCACCCGCTACCACCCTTGATTTGATGAGCATCTGGCGCTCCCAGAGTTCTCCACGCGCCTCATAGTAGGCGAAGTACGCAGCCCGGGACATCGCAAGAGGACCAGAATTGCCGTCCGGTCGCAATCGCATGTCCACTCTATATAAATGCCCCTCCGCAGTGTGCTCCGACAATCGCCGGACCACATATTCAGCGACCCTGCAGTAATACTCGTGCAGCGTCGCGAGTCGCAGCTGCGAACCATCGAATGCCCCATCCTTTTCATACACGAATACCAGGTCGATATCGGAGCTAACGTTCAACTCCTCGCCGCCGAGTTTCCCCAAACCGATGACAGCCAATTCCTTCCTGACGTTTCCCTCTCCAGCCCCGGCAATCTGGTCATACGCCAACTCCAGGACTGACCCGATGATCGCGTCAGCGAGGGCGGACAGTTCTCCAGACGTCGTCGCGACATCCGCCTCTTTGAGAATCTGTCGGGCTCCAATGCGGAGCAATTCCCGTCGCTGGAATCGTTTCAGCGAATCGAGCTTCCTTTCCGAGCGCTGGAAAAGCCCCATTGCATCGGTCGCTTCTGTGACATACTCCTCGCATAATTTGGTGATTGTGAGGACGTTCGATGACGTAAGCCAACGAAAGAGCTCAGGGTTCCGGACGAGGATGTCGGCGAGGTATTGGGATTGTGAGAAAAGCTCGAGAACGATTTGCTGTAGAAGGCGATGGGCCTCGAAATCGCGCAACCAGGCTGACGAAAAACCGGTCATGAGAAAGCGATGGTAACTCGTCAATGCCCGACGAGGGTTGGCAGTTGCGCGCACATCGCCCTTCAGATTCTTAAGGAACAAAGGAGGCGACAGACCCGCATCCGCAGCAAGCAGGCCGATTGCACCGTAGAGTTCATCATCGGTCGAAGGCGCGATGCTATGACTGTGCTCAGCATCCATCATGAGTTGGATAATACTGAAAAAGACGGTCAGAATCTAAGATCGCGAAGAACAACCCGAGCGAGAAGACTACTTTCACCGGGTCATATATTCTTACGACGCCGGACTTCAGATCAAGATCGACATTGTCACCCTGGGTCCGTTTGTTTTTCACCCCTCATTTCACTAAGTTTTCCAAGTACCTGTCAAAGGAATCAACCTTTTCTATGGTCAAACATCTTGGGATCGTTGGTGCGGGCACGATGGGAGCAGGCATTGCTCAATTGGCAGCGCTTGCAGGCATCGAGGTGTCGTTGTATGACATCAATGGGACCGTTCTGCGCCAGGCACTCGAGCGCATCAAGACCGGTCTCAAAATTGGAGTTGAGAAGGGGGGGTTGAGCGAGAATCAGACGACAGAGGCGTTTGCGCGCGTTCATCCCCGCACTCGCCTTGGGGAGCTCAATCACTCGGAGATTGTAGTCGAGGCTGTGATCGAAGAACTCCGGATCAAGAAAGATCTCTTCAAGCATCTTGAGGCTGACACGAAACCGACAACCATTCTGGCTTCGACTACATCCTCCATCTCAATCACGGCGATCGCCTCAGCAACACGCCATCCGGAAAACGTCGTCGGTCTTCACTTCCTGAACTCGCCGACATCCGCCCGCCTTGTGGAGATCGTTCAGGCCAAGCAAACTTCTCCAGAATCGGTTCAGCGATCGATCGACTTCACAACCCAGTTACACAAGATTGCGGTCCTCGTTCAAGACTCTCCCGGATTCATCGTCAATCGCATGGTGCAGCCCTTCTATGGCGAGGCCATCAGAATCCTGGGTGAACGGGTTGCCGACGCCGGACAAATTGATCGCATCCTCAGAGTCCTGGGTGGATTCGACCGCGGTCCGTTCGAATCGATGGACGCAGTCGGCCTCGATCTCTGTTTGTCGGTAACACAGTCGATGCACGATCAAACGTTTGGAGAGCCCCGGTACCGACCGCATCCGATTCAGAAACAGATGGTTGAGTCAGGCATGCTTGGCCAGAAGTCCGGTTCCGGATTCTACAAGCACCACGAAAATGAGTAGGAAGTGAAGCGCACAAGAACCATACAGAAGAAAAAGCAAACACCGAAGCCCGGCCGCTCAATCGAGAAAGCAAAACCTGGGCGGACGACCGTCTACATAATCGGAGATGGGCCGATCGTCGCAGAGTATGTCTCTCTCTGCTCCTCGCACGGGTTTTCCACGGTTTTTGACTTCAATACGCCTCCGGAGACCGTACCGTCATTCGACTCCGGGCTTGTCAGAAAATCGGCACAGATTCCCCGCGACGCGGCATTTGCACTTGAGCTCACAAACGTCGACCTTGAACGGAAGCGCAGGAATATCGAGATGCTGGACAGAGTTCTGCCCGCAACCACTGCGATCGCAAGCTCGTCGGTCACAATCGCTGCAACGGAGCAAGCTTCCTGGATCAAACACAAATACCGGCTCGTTGGCTGCTGCGCTCTACCAACGCTCGGTCAAAGACCTCTCATTGAGATTGCACCCACGGTTTTTTCCCCGGCCGGGACGGTTCAGGTCGTCCAGCGATTTTTTCAATCACTCGGAAAAGAGATTGAGCTCGTACAGGATCGGGTAGGGATGGTGTTCCCCCGGATTCTTTGTGGGATTATCAATGAGGCCGCGTTCGCTCTTCAGGACGAAATCGCTTCGCCACGCGATATCGATACAGCAATGCAGCTTGGTGCAAGTTGGCCCGTTGGGCCAATTGTGATGGCTGACAGGATCGGCCTTGAACAAGTGTACGCCGTACTGGCGGCCCTCCACAACGATCTTGGCGAAGACCGCTACCGCGTGGCGCCGCTGTTGAAACAGATGGCTGTGAGCGGCACCTGGTGGCACCGAACGCTGGCACTATCCGAAGAAAGGCAACCACTATGACAACACGAATCATCCGCCGGACTACTCTTGTGCTTTCGGCGGCACTTTTTTTCATCGCTCTTGCCTCGTCACAAGAACTGATAGAAAAGATCTCGTTTGAAGGGGTCGTGGGGTTTGAGGTCCGGGATCTCCAAAGCGTCGAGTCCATCACCCTTTTCATGAAGAACGGACGGCTGCGGCTTGAAGGCACCGATCGAGGAGGAGACAACGCGATCCTCCTGGACTATCGATTGAAGAAGACCTTTGTCATCATCTCCGGACGTGACCAATATGTCGAACTGCCGACGGTGGCGGCTAAGTCAAAATCTGGTCCTTCGAAACCGAACGTAGAGGTTCAGAAAACGGATCTGACAGATGAGATATTGGACTATACGTGCGATCAATTTCTGATAACGTCCGAAAAATTCACGATGGAAGTTTGGGCCACGAAGGGGTTCGGTACGGCGGGCACGTTCTTGACCCCGCAAGTGACCGAGTTGGGGTGGAAAATTCTCGAGATGGGATACTTTCCCATGAGGATAATCTCGAAGGATTCCACAGGAGAAGAAAGCGGCCGTATCGAGGTGGCCAGTGTTCAGAAGAAGTCGCTCACGGCGTCTCTCTTCCGTATCCCCTCGGGTTACGAAAAGGTCGAGCCCGAGGCGCTCCAGCCAAAACAACCAAAAAAGAAGAGAATCCGATGAGGGTATTTCCTTTCAAGGGACCTGTGCGAGGTGTGAGTCTGGGTCTTGTTTTTGTCGTTCTCACCAGTATGAGTCCATCTCAGCCGAAAATCACGGTTGATAAGTCCAAGGTCGATTTCGGCATCATCTACAACGGTACGACAAAGAAAGCCCGCATCGTGGTCAAGAATGTCGGTCGGGATACACTCCGGATTCTCAGTGTAACGACCTCGTGCGGTTGCACAACAGCCAGGCAGCCGAAAGCGTTTCTGAGAACGGGAGAGTCGGATGCTGTGGAGGTTGAATTCAACTCCACGGGTTTCCGGGGCAAAATCGAAAAACACGTAAACATCCAGACGAACGACCCGGTATCGCCGACAACGTATGTAACACTCGTAGGCGACGTTATCGAAGAGCTCCAACCCATAAATAATGCGTCGGTCCTCTGGCTTGGAAACGTTCCGGTCGGCAAAGAGATAGAGCAAACGGTAGCCTTCAAGAACATCTCAGGCAAAGTCATCACCTTGACCGGATTCAAGTCGTCATCGTCCGATGTATCAGTCTCTTTCGGAAAACGCACAGTCCTCCCTGCCGACACTGTCCGCCTCAGCGTCAAGATCACGCCCAGGAAGACTGACTACATCAATGAGCTCCTCCTCCTGGAGACAGACAGCAACAGGCAACCACAAGTACCGGTCCGCTTGACTCTCATTGGGGTATCACAGAATTGATTCGACTGAGACATGCACTTCGTGAAGCGGGCATTCTGCTTCTTGTCGCAGCGGCACTCGGATTCATCTACACCGCCGCAACGGAGAAAGGCCTCTTTGGCCGTCCAGCGCCATCGAAGACAACATCACAAGGAGATGCAGGAGTCCCGGCAATGATATCCCGGGATGAAGCATGGGCACTGTTCCAAACTGGAATGGCGGTGTTTGTCGATGCGCGTCACGAGTTTGATTTCAAACTCGGTCACATCAAGGGGGCGATCAATATTCCGCTCAAGGAGTATGACGAGAGGAAGAGCGCTCTGAGCGGAGTATCCGTGGACCGGGACATCGTGGTATACTGTGATGGCGCCGAATGTAATTCGAGTATTGAGCTGTCAGTCAAGCTCATGAAGGATGGCCATAGGAACGTGAGGATATTTTTCGGCGGCTGGAGCGAGTGGTCAGCGGCCAATCTCCCGGCTGAGAAATGACCATGAAGACTCTTCTCAATAGCCCGCACTTGGTTCTTCTGGTCCGATTCTTCATCGGGCTCCTCTTCATCGTAAGCAGCCTCGAGAAAATCGTCGACCCCGCGGCGTTTGCGCAATCCATCGCATCCTACAAGCTTCTCCCGACGTGGCTACCGGTCATTCTAGCGACGGTCCTGCCCTGGCTGGAATTGCTTTGCGGATTTTCGGTTCTATTTGGGGCGTTTACACACGGGAGTTCCTTACTTCTTTCTGCAATGCTCCTGATTTTCACGGTTGCAGTCGTCGCTGCGCTCCTGCGCGGGCTCGATATATCCTGCGGGTGCTTCACACAGGATCCAACCGCCGGGAAGGTCGGCTGGATGAAAGTTCTTCAGAATACGACACTGATTGTCCTGACTCTCTTTCTCTACTTCTCGAACACAGAATCGTTCACGCTTCTCCGTTATTTGCGGGAGTCAGCTCCACTGAACGAATAATCCCGGTGACGCTGCCACTGTTTGTCGCAGACGACCGGCGGCGACAGAATATCAAGTTGACCTCTTAGATCGTGCACCCAACTACCACCGCAGTTATTGTAACCCAAAGAAGGAGAACCAGTATGACTTCACCAGACCCTCAAATTGGAAATGATTTCAACCGTCGTCATTTTTTGTCGATGGTCGGCAAAGGTGTTGGACTCGCCGCGCTCTCATCAACGGCAGTTGCATCCTTGCTGGAAGATCTTCATGCAGCCACGAAGCGTGTAGAACACCTCTCGCCAACAGAGGCAGCGATGAACGAGGATTTTTGGTTCGAGATCCAGCGCTCGTTCTCGATCACGCGGGGCATTACGAACCTCAATAACGGGGGGGTCTCGCCATCCCCGCGGATTGTGACCGAAGCCCTCTGCCGGTACATTTGGCAGCAAGAGGACGTCACCGCCTACACGATGTGGTCAATCCTCGAGCCGCAATCGGAAACTGTGCGGACCGGCCTCGCCGAGATCTACGGCTGCGACCGCGAGGAAATTGCGATCACACGAAATGCATCCGAATCGCTCGAGATCATCCTGATGGGGATGGATCTGAAATCCGGGGATGAGATACTGACGACAACACAAGACTATCCTCGCATGCTGACTACTCTCCGCCAGCGTGAGCAACGCGAGGGGCTCATCCTCAGGATGATCAAGGTTCCGATTGCCCCGGACCATCTTGATGACATCACTGCCGAGTTTGAAAAAGCAATTTCTCCGAAAACCCGGGTGATTCTTATTTCGCACGTCATCAATCTCACGGGTCAGGTCATGCCCGTCAAGTCGATCTGCGCCCTTGCCAAGTCCAAGGGCATCGAGGTGATCGTTGACGGGGCACACGCCTTCGCTCATTTCGATTTCAAGCAATCCGACCTCGGATGCGACTACTACGGAACCAGTTTACACAAGTGGTTGTTTGCCCCAAAGGGTACAGGCCTGCTCTTCGTGAAAAGGGACAAGATTGAGAAGATCTGGCCCCTGATGGCGGCAGACAAGAGCCAGAAAAATGACATCCGGAAGTTTGAAGAGATCGGGACTCATCCGGCGGCCCCCCGGCTCGCAATCGGGGAAGCGATCCTCTACCACAATGGGATCGGTGCAAAGCGAAAAGAAGAGCGTCTCCGTTATCTCTCACGCTACTGGATGACCAAACTCAAAGATCTGCCGAACATCCGGTTCCATACCTCATGGGAGCCGAATCAATCCTGCGGTATCGCGAACGTGGAGATTGTCGGTGTCGACCCCGGCGCCCTTGGCACCTATCTCATGGACAAACACAAGATCCTCACAACAGCCATCATCCATGATGAGTTCAAGGGCATCCGAATTACGCCCAGCGTCTATACGACGCTGAAAGAGCTGGACCGCTTCAGCGACGTGATGGAATCGGTCGCGAAAAAAGGTCTACCGAAGAGTTAGCAGCATTCAGCATACCATTTATTCACAAAACAAAAGGAGAAGTGCTATGAAACGAATTCTCACCGTGTTGTTCATCGCAAGCCTCGTGGTTCTGATCGCGGGCCAGGAAGCGATTGCTCAAACACCTCAGTCGCCGCCATTGCCTCTGCTGCGTCTCCCCCGCATCAGCCCGGGAGCAAAAGTCGCTCAGATGGTCGGCCTCAGCGAAGTGACAATCTACTATCATCGGCCGGGCGTCAAGGGACGGGAGATCTGGGGCAAATTGCTTCCCTATGGCGAGGTCTGGCGTGTTGGGGCGAACGAACCGACCCTCTTCACTTTCAGCGATGAGGTAACGATCCAGGGAAAGAAATTGCCGGCGGGGACCTATCGGTTCGTGACCTTCCCCGGTCAGAAGGAATGGACCGTCATCTTCAATTCGGAGGTGAAGAATTGGGGAACGATGTACGAAGCGAAGTACGATACACTCAAATTCACCGTGATGCCTGAAGCGGGTCCGAACGAAGAATGGCTCTCGTTCAGCTTTACCGATCTCACCCCGTCGTCAGCTCAAGTCGTCCTGGCATGGGAAAAGGTCAGGCTCGGCTTCAAGATTGAGTTCAATACGCTTGGAAAGATCCAGGCATCTGTCGGCAACTGGCAGATATTGAACGCCGCCGCCCGTTATGCGCTGACGGACAAAATATACACCTCGGAAGCGATGACCTGGGTCGATCGCTCAATCGCATTGGAAAAGAACGTTACGAACCTCGGGACAAAAGCAGAGCTTTTCTTAGCAGCCGGCAAAACCACGGAAGCGATTTCGATGGCTGAGGAAGCCCTGGCTCTTGGCAAAGCAAAGGATCCTAAGTTCGAGGGTTCGAGACAAGGACAAAATCTGACCCGCTTGATTGGAGAGTGGAAAGCAAAGAAGTAGAAACGAATGGAGGATTCTGCCCGCTTCATCGAACAAGCAGATCTGTAAACACGAAAGGGGTTGTCTCAGAAGTTTGGAGACAGCCCCTTTTGGGTTTGCTGGAGGAAAAGCGTAATCCATTTCAAGTCGGAAGCGATTCGCCCGCCTTCGTGCGCACAAAAAGCTGTAGTATGATCGCAATTCCGACCACGACCCCGCATCCGATCACGTTGTACCACAGCCACGGGATCCCGGTGAAGAAATAGCAGTTGAGGACAACGACCTCACCCGCAAATGCCGCCCAGAACGTCGCCGTCCCTCCAATCCACTTCAGATAAAACGCAATCAAGAATATTGCCAACATCGTACCGTAGAACAGCGAGCCGAGGATGTTGACAGCCTCTATCAGCGATCCGAGTCTGCTGGCGTACTGGGCGAAAACAATAGCGTAGACTCCCCACAGCGCCATCGAGACACGGGAAACCCAGAGGTAGTGCTTTTCATCGCTCGATTTCCTGATATGCCGCTTGTAGATGTCCACAACCGAACACGTTGCGAGAGCGCTCAATTCTCCCGAGGTCGACGACATTGACGCGGCAAAGATGCAGGCGAAAAGCAACCCGACGACGCCAATCGGCAAGTACTTCATCACGAACGTGAGGAAAATGTAATTCGTGTCATTCGGATCGACAGCGGGGTCATTCGCCTTCAGGACGTTGATCCCCTCCGACCGGAGAATCTCGGCTTCACGCGACGCTGTCACAAGCCTCGCCTGGAGTTCACGTACGACGCTTTCATTGTTCTGATTCTTTGCCTCGATGTACTCCCTGGCTGCAACGGATTTTTGCTCTGCAACCTGAGCGTAGCGCTGCTCAATCATCTGGTATTGCTCTGCGTAAGCGCTGTGTCGGATCTTGTCAACTTCAACCGGATTGAAAAAGAGAGGCGGGCGCTCAAATTGAAAGAAAACAAATACCATGGCTCCGATGAGCAGAATGAAGAATTGCATGGGCACCTTCGCCAGGCCATTGAACAGGAGCCCGAGACGACTCTGTGTTACAGACGCGCCGGTAAGGTACCGTTGGACCTGCGATTGGTCGGTGCCGAAATACGCGAGCGCAACAAACATGCCGCCGATTAGCCCGGACCAGAAATTGTAGCGGTTCTCCAGATCGAATGAGAAATCGATGACATTCAGTTTACCCATTCCGCCAGCAACATGGAGTGCGTCGACGAATCCAATGCCCTTCGGCAACAAGACGATAGCCATGACAAACGCTGTCGTCATGCCGAACAGGATGATGAGCATCTGCTGGAAGTCCGTCCAGTTCACCGCTTTCACTCCGCCCCAGGTCGTATAGATAATGATGATGCCGCCTATCAAGGTCGATGTGAGACGGATGTCCCAGCCAAGCATCACCGAAAGAACGAGAGATGGGGCGTAGATCGTGATGCCTACCGCGAGGCCACGTTGGATGAGAAAGATGATGCCCGTTAGCGTGCGGGTCTTGAGGTCAAACCGGTGTTCGAGATACTCATACGCGGTATAGACCCCGAGCTTATGAAAGATCGGAACAGCAGTGATCGACAGGATGACCATGGCGATCGGCAGACCGAAGTAGAATTGGACGAAGCGCATGCCATCGACGTAGGCTTGCCCGGGCGTAGAGGTGAACGTGATAGCGCTCGCCTGCGTGGCCATAATGGAGAGGGCCACCGTGTACCAGCGCATCTTCCTATCGGCGAGCAGGTATCCCTTGAGACTGCGACTTCCCCTCCCCTTATAGACACCATAGGAGACTATGGAAAGGAGTGTGAGGGCGAGAACAATCCAATCCAGCGTTCTCATTCAAACGCCTTCGCGAAGAGATAGAAAAGGATGATGAGGACCACGAGTTCTCCCAGGACCACGGCGTACAGGCGACGCCAAGACCTGAGGAACGGCGGAGAGGAATCAGGCCCCGCTTCGGGAGGTTTTGAGTTTTGAGTTTTGAGTTTTGAGTTCACTTGTATTTGGTACCTCTGATTCTTGTCTGACGCAAGTATTTCATCAGGCCTCCG
>JACVXU010000417.1 GCA_015661185.1 Bacteroidota bacterium | reverse complement strand
GCTCGACCGGCCCCTTGGCCGACGTGAACCCCTACCGCTTTTCGAGCAAGGAGTACGATCCCAAGACCGGGCTCTACTATTTCGGCGGACGCTTCTACGAATCCAACTTTCAACGCTTCTCAAATCAGGACCCCATTGGTGAGGCGGGAGGAATCAACCTGTACCAATTCGTTGGCAATGACCCGGTGAACAACGTCGATCCATTTGGCTTCTTCGATTCATGGCCGACTGGTGGCATCCACAACGAAATCATTGATGAAGCCCTCGCACGACAGTTTTCCACGTTCCGTCTAGGTCGTATCAAGGCCGGGAGTTTTGAAGTCGATACGCGCGATTACGGAGCGTATCTGACTGGACTACCCTATGACGTGGGCAGCCATTTTGATGATATTTCGACCTCACTACAGTTAGGGGCCAACTGGCTCACTGTTTGGCAGCAAATGGATGATCTGGCAAAGCGTTCGGCCGAAGCGTTCGCCAAATGCGGAAACGGCGCGAAGTATATACCTTTGTTGGCAGAGTACGGTGGGATCCTGCATGCGGTGCAAGATTTTTACGCGCATTCGGACTTCGTAAATAAGTTCTCGGGAGTTTTTGATCCCACCAATCCCGCTCATTGGTCCACAAGAACAGGATTTACAGCGAGCACCACAGCCACTACCCCGTTCGAGTTAAGACATGGTGAGCATCACGGGAGTGCGTTGGGTATGCATAAAGATCACCCCGGAAGGCCGGACTTTGCAGCGGCGAGAGCGTCCGCCGTTGACGCTACCGCCCAGAATTGGGATATCATGGGCTTCCAAACTTCCAGACGTCCGATATGTGAATCAGCAACAATTCCTCCAGTGGTTTACCGGAAAGAGGCAAAGATGAATCTGATAAATCGAAGTACTGTATTCGGTCTCATTCTAGCGTTGGCGGCGGTCAATCTCTCCGACGTTGGTGGAGTTGGCGCGTCGGAGTCAGAATTGAAGTCATACACACTTACGAAACGAGCTGTCCTGTATGATGGTTCGCCAGTCTTTAAGGTCGAGGAAGGTAAGATCGACGACGATTTCGTCGGGCCTGCTTTGTTTCACGGAAAGATTCTGATTGTTTGCGGGGTTCGAAACCGTGTTTTGGTGTTCGCTGAAAAAGGCAAGCTCTACAAAGATATTAAGGTTCCAGTGAAAACACCGAGAATGTTTTATCCAAATCGAACCCTAATTGGCGTGGTCGTAAATCTAGGAAAGAATGTCCTCATACTGAATACGGAGGGCAAGGCCTACTTCTTTACGGAATCCCTTCGTCTGAAAAGGATGCGGAGCCTCGACATTGATGTGGACACAGTTGGAGGGCCACACAAATGCCACTATTCTCCCTATACGGACACATTCCTCCAGATTCCGTGTTCGCGGAAGCTTCCGGACGATTACGAAGTGATCATCAACCTGCGATCAATGAAGATTGAGTATCAAGGCATTCGTCGAAAGGGGGCTAAAAGTTGACGTAAGATGGTCAATTTGGGATAGCGCGGAAGGTGCAGCCGATTGGGGCTGGGTCTCGGTCGTTGGCGCATCGTGCGGAGCGTCCAGAGGCAGGGGGACGAGGGTTGGACCGAGACTATTTGAGCAAAGGACTTTGATTCGGTTGGCTGGACGATTCCTTCAACCAGGAATTCCTCACGCCTTGACCCACGTATCCCCCCTCCCTGGCGTTCGGTTTGGGAACGGCTGGATGATTTGGCCAGACGTTCCGCCGAAGCGTTCGTCCGATGCGGGAACAAAGCGAAGTTCATCCCTTTGTTGAGTGAGTATGGCAGGATTCTTCATGCGGTGCAGGATTTCTATGCATATTCGGACTTTGTGGACAAGTTCTCCAGCACGTTTGATCCCACGACGCCTGCTCACTGGTCTACAGGGACGGGATTGGCAAGCGATGTGCCAAAGGACACTCGTCCCGAACTCACCTACGGCATGCATAGTTCCAGCGCTCCAGGCATGAATAAGGATCATCCAGGGAGGCCAGGATTCGCACAAGCGAGAGCTTCCGCCGTAGCTGCCACTTCCTAGAATTGGAGCGTGATGCGTGGCATGTTGATTTGGAATTTCCAGAAGGCCGCCAAATCGGAAAATGCTCAACACGTGAATCAAGACAAGTTCCTTCAATGGTTTACCGGAGTGAGGCAAAGATGAACTTAATAGATCGCAGAGACGCACTCCGACTGATAAGCGCATGGGTCATTCTCATTACCCACGATCTTCGGGGACAGGGTGTAACTGAGTTGGAGCTGAAATCGTACACTTTTACCAGACGAGAAATCGTCTTCAAAGGGTCTCCTGTGTACAAGATCAAGCAAGGAGGGATTGATGACGATTTCATGGGCCCAATTTTGTTCGGTGGCAGAGTGCTCGTTGTTGCGAGTGTTAGAGATCTGTTGTTAGTCTTTGATGAGAAGGGGAGGCTTTTCAAGGAAATTAAGATCCCCGTCCAGAAGCCTCGAATGTTTTACCCTGCAAGGCCAATGATCAACGTCATTGTGAATCTCGGCCCGGGCATTCTGCTCTACAGCAGCGATGGATGGGCTTTTCACGTGAGCGAATCCTTTCGGGTGAAGCGGATGAAGAGCCTGGACATTGAGGCTCACCGAGACAGGTATGTCGGGCCTAGAACCATGAGCCATTATGCGCCTTATACAAACAGCGTGCTGCGAATCCCGTGTTGGGGCAAACCGCCGTATGATGCGGTGGCGGTGAATCTGAAGAAAATGAAGGTCGAGGACCCGACAAATGCCCGGTAACTCTGTTTGCCGCCGCGCAACGGAAAGAACCGGCAACAGAAGCTCCTTCGACTCGGCAGCGCGGTTGACCTCGAACAGTGATTCCTCCCTGGTTCCAGTGGCTGCGTCGTGGGAGTTCAATCGTCCCGTTTCCCCCATCCCTCCTCTCTCTTGGGGAATGGAGAAGCTTCTACGGCGTGGAGAGGAAATCCTGTGCAGGAATCGCCCACAAGCGGCATGGGCGATTTCCTTTCCTCTGGGAGGGCCAACGTGGGGAAAGGAATTCAAACAAGGCAATTCCGCTTCGAAAGCGCCGAATTTTGGCCGCGTCTCCATCGCGTTACGAAGGTGTCGCCGACAGAAAGACTGGCATTGGTAAAGCTGTCTGAGTTCCGTCGTTGGCTCGTCTGCCGCCGATGTCCACGATGATGCGGGCGCAGTTCCAGGCTTCAATGAATCGATTGCCGGCGTCCGTGCGGTCAAATTGCAGAACGAGGCAGCCGGAGGCGCGACCTGTAGCTGCGTTGATGACAACGCGGCTGATTTTGGAGCTCGCCGGCGGAGTTCAGCCGCGTTCTCGCGAACGCAGCTACGATC
>JACVXU010000416.1 GCA_015661185.1 Bacteroidota bacterium | reverse complement strand
ATGGCGCATCTGGCAGCTGTCTGTGACGTCAAGCGGCAGCGCGCGGATGAGCTTGCGGCGAGATACAAATGTCGGGCATATGGGAGCATCGATGAGCTGCTGGCAAGCGAACCCACCGTCAACGTCGTCTCCATTTGCACTCCCAACGGACTCCATGCTGAGCACACGATCAAGGCGCTGCGCGCGGGAAAGCACGTTCTGTGCGAAAAGCCGATGGCCCTGCGCACAGCCGATTGCCGGAGGATGATCGAGGAAGAAGAACGATCCGGCAGGAAGCTCTTCGTCGTAAAACAGAATCGATTCAATCCTCCGATTGCCGCGCTGAAAAAGGCGGTCGACGACGGACGACTCGGACGCATCATCAATGTCCAGCTCAACTGCTTCTGGAACCGGACAGAGGCATACTACAAGGAATCTGACTGGAAAGGCACACTCGATCTCGATGGCGGCACCCTCTATACGCAGTTCAGCCATTTTATCGATCTCCTGATCTGGATGGTTGGTGACATCGGCACCGTCCATGTACTCACCGGAAATTTCTTCCATCAATCAACGATCGACTTTGAGGATACCGGCGTTATTGCTTTGGAGTTCACCAACGGAGCTCTTGGTGCCGTCAATTACACCGTAAACAGCTACAAAAAGAACATGGAAGGATCGATCACCCTTTTTGGCGAAAAGGGAACGGTAAAAATTGGCGGCCAATACCTCAACGCGCTTGAATACCAGTGCATCGAAGGATACGAGATCACCAACGTGAAACATTCGGCCCCGGCAAACGACTACGGCTTCTACCAGGGCTCGATGTCGAACCACGACAAGGTGTATCAAAACGTGCTTGACGTGCTCACACATGACCAGCCAATTGCGACGAGCGGGCTCGAAGGATTGAAAACCGTTGAAGTGATTGAGAGAATCTACGCACAAACGAATATTGGCCCGAGGACGTAATCTATGGACCACAAACTTTATCCGAATGTTCAGATAGGAAAGAATGCGGTCATCGAAGACTATGTCATCATCGGTGTGCCGCCCCGCGGAAAAAAGCCGGGTGAACTCCCCACCGTCATCGGCGACGATGCGGTTATTCGCTCGCACACTGTCATCTATGCAGGGAACAAGATCGGAAAGAACTTTCAGACCGGGCACCACGTCCTCGTCCGCGAAGAAAATGAATTTGGCGACAACGTCAGCATCGGCAGCTCTTCGGTCGTCGAGCACCACATTCGGATGGGGAACAACGTGCGCATCCATTCTCTGGCATTCGTGCCGGAAATGTCGATCCTCGAGGACGGCGCATGGATCGGGCCACATGCTGTCATCACCAACGCCGCCTATCCGCTCTCCCCTAACGTAAAGAACGAGCTCAGAGGCGGTCGGCGCAAATGCGACGCTGTTACCCAGAGTGACGATCGGCGAGAACGCCCTCGTCGGCGCCGGAGCAGTGGTGACCAGGGATGTCCCGGCAAACAAAGTTGTGGCAGGGAACCCTGCAAAGGTCATCAATGATGTCTCCAATCTTCCCTACGGAGAGCGTCGATGAAGATTCCGCTGGTTGACCTAAAAGCTCAGTACTCAAGCATCAAACCCGAAATCGACGCCGCTGTTCAGCGCGTGCTGGATGAGACGGACTTCATCAGTGGAAGCGCCGTGACGGAATTCGAAAAATCGTTCGCTGCATACTGTGGAGCTCGTTCTGCGGTCGGCCTGGCGAATGGCACAGACGCCCTGCAGTTGTCGTTGCTCGCCCTGGGCGTGGGGAAGGATGACGAGGTTATCACCGCCGTCAACACGTTCATCGCGACCTCTGAAGCGATCTCTGCTACAGGTGCCCGACCCGTTTTCATCGACAATGACCCTCAGACATATACGATCGACGTCAAGAAGATTGAAGAGAAGATCTCACCGCGCACGAAAGCGATCATCCCCATTCATTTGTATGGCCAGCCCGCGGCAATGGACGCGATCAACGAGATCGCTGCACGCCACAACATGGTGGTGATCGAAGATGCCGCACAGGCACACGGAGCCAGCTTCAAAGGCAAGACTGTCGGAACACTTGGCAGGTTGGCATGCTTCAGCTTCTATCCTGGCAAGAATCTCGGTGCTTACGGGGACGCCGGAGCGATAGCAACAAACGACGAGGCACTTGCTAACAGGGTTCGCATGCTTGCAAACCATGGCAGACTGAAGAAATACGAACACGAAATCGAAGGCTACAACAGCCGCCTCGATACGCTTCAGGCAGCGATTCTTTCTGTGAAGCTGCGTCATCTGCGCGCGTGGACAGAAAAACGCCAGCAGAATGCGTCAACGTATTCACAGCTCCTCGCCCGCGCAGCAAACATCGTCACGCCTGTCGTTCACCCAGACTCCACGCACGTATTTCACTTGTATGTCGTCCGCGTTCAACACCGCGAGAAGGTCCAGCAAGCGCTCAAGGAGGCGGGGATCGCGACAGGAATTCATTATCCGATTCCCCTCCACATGCAGCCTGCGTACAAACACCTGGGAATTCCGACGGGCTCATATCCTGTGGCGGAGCGCTTTGCGAGCGAGATCATGAGTCTGCCCATGTACCCTGAGTTGTCAGCTGATCAGATTGCATTCATCTGCGATACGCTGATCAAAGCGTGCCAATCGAATACCACCAGCAAACCGGTCTGATCGATGGCCTCACGCTCATCTCCGCAAAGCCAGAAGCCCGGCACCGGCGCCTTTCTCAAGAACAAAGACATCGTCATTATCTCCATTTCTGATTGGGAGGGACCCAAAAGGATCCGACAGTTCTTGTCGGAAGAGCTGGCCCGGCAGGGAAACCGGGTCTTGTTCGTTGAGTCGCAGTACACGCTCTCGAAGTTCCTTCAGAAACCAAGCCTCTCCCGCGCGCTTCGGTTCCTCAAAGGTCCACGTCGCCTTTCTGACAATCTCTTTCTCCTCGCCACATTTCCCTTCATACCCGGCGGCGAATTCAGCGCAGGCATCAGTCGGACAAATTGGAATCTCGAGCGATCGTTTCTTCGTCAGGCGATGAAACGTCTTGGATTTCGCGATCCCATTCTCTGGATTTTTGCGTACAACGCCAGCCCGCTGATCGGAAAACTTGGGGAATCTCTCTCGCTCTACTTCTGTAACGACGCCTTCAGCCTTCTTGTGGATTCCAAGTCGCTTCAGCAACGAATCGCATCGCTCGAGCGGGAAGTGATGGGGAAGGTTGATCTCGTTTTTACTGTTTCAGATAAGCTATCGGACGAGAAATCTCGGTTCCATGAATCTGTTCATACAATTAACCATGGAGTGGATTACCTGCTTTTTGAACGCATTGCCAGATCAAAAGCCAGCCGGCCGGCTGACATGCCCTCCGGGAAGCCTGTCATAGGGTACTCAGGCGTCATTCGCTATATGCTCGACCTCGATCTCATCCGATTCCTCGCGGAGCAAAAACCAGATTGGGACTTCGTCCTCGTCGGACCGGTGAGCGAGAGCCGGTCTGAGTTTTACGCGCAGATCGAAAACCTCAAGAGGCGATCGAACGTTCACTTCCTCGGCCCAAAACGCCCTGAGGATCTCCCCTTATACATCAATTCGTTCGACGCTTGTCTTCTTCCATATGTCAAGGGAGAAGTCTCGACATACTACGCCGCACCGCTGAAATTCTACGAGTATCTGGCAGCCGGGAAGCCTGTCGTTTCCACTGTTGGACCAAAAGAGTACGATCGCGATGTTGTCATCAACTGCACTTCCCCACAGGAAGTGCTCGCCGCCATAACTGATGTTCTGTCCAAAGATTCCGCCGATCGTGCTCGGAAACGGAAAGAAATCGCGAAACACAATAGTTGGTCGGAACGAGTTCGACAGATCGATGCCATACTTGCTGCCGGTTCGAAATGATACTGGTTCCGTCTAACATAAGGAATGGACCACAAAGGCACGAAGAACACAAAGTGGAG
>JACVXU010000164.1 GCA_015661185.1 Bacteroidota bacterium | reverse complement strand
ATGAATGCAGCGCTGAACGGAACGTCAGGGAATGACATTGGACTTCTGGCATATTTCACTGAGGTTCGAAAGGGGACGGCTGCCTCCAATGTCTGGGGTCTATACAGGACTCAGGTCGGAACGGCTCTCAACTGGAAACCGACATGGCCTCTTCAGGAAGCCGGTATTGTTAGTAGTGTACAACAACTTAGCTTCGGCACTACGACGCCACGCGAGTTTACATTATCGCCAGTGTACCCCAATCCGTTCAATCCTTCAACAAACGTAGAGTATACATTAGGTAAATCGGGTCTCACGAGTTTGAAAGTGTATAACATGCTCGGTCAACAAGTGATGACCGTTCTCGACAATGTATACCAATCTGCTAGTACGTACAAAGCGATGATCGACATGTCCCGCTTTACGAGTGGAATTTACTTCTGTGTTCTTGAACAAGGAAACAGTCGCGTCGCTCAGAAAATGATGTTGTTGAAGTAATCGTGTCACGCGTTATCACAGGAGGCACACCATCGTGCCTCCTGTGGATGTTTTCTTACGTCTTTGCACGGCTGTTTCCGGATCCCCGCGGTTCGTCGAATCTATCCCCACAGTGCAAACGCTGTATAAGGATCAGCCGAAGACGAGGAATGCAAAGAAGACAGGGCGGCATCCGAAGGCAGATGGTGATGAAAAACTCGAAACGGTGCTATGTCTTCCTTGTGGTCCTCACGGCAGCATCGCCGATGCTCCGGGCTCAGGTTTATCGGGTTGTTGGATATTATCCTATGTGGGCTCGAACCACCCTACCCGCCTCGGCCGTGAAATACGGAGCTCTCACACACATCATCCATGCCTTCGCGTGGCCAAATCCTGACGGGAGCATCTCATCGAGCGAAACGAATGTTGATACCGCCCTGATCAACGCAACACATCGGGCAGGCCGGAAAATCCTTCTTGCATTTGGCGGGGCCGGCTCGATACAGACGGCCAATTTCTCAATTGTAGCGGGAGATTCGCTTCTGCTCAGAAGATTCGTCAGTAATGTTGTTTCGCGGCTTGCAACCTACCATTATGACGGTATCGATCTCGATTGGGAAGGACCTTCAAGTCGTGCAGACAAGGCAAACGAAGTGACCCTTGTGCAGCAATTGAGAGCCGCGTTTCAGGCAGCGAATTCACTGTTGCTCATTACGATGGCGATCGGGGCGTCGAACTGGTCGGGTCAATGGCATGACTTCGCAGCGCTGATCCCTTACGTCGATTGGTTCAACGCAATGGAGTATGATTTTCATGGCAGCTGGAGCCAGCTCTCAGGCCACAACGCACCGCTCTACGTAGGCAGTGCGCCGGCGACCGATCCCGACTATTACTCCATCGATCTGAGCATGGAGTACCTCACTGTAACCCGGGGAATACCGAAAGACAAGCTTACTCTTGGCCTGCCGTTCTATGGGAAGTCGTTCGGGACGTCTTCTTTATACTCATCCTACGCGGGTGAGCAGGACCTGTCATACCGGGATATTGTCAGCAAGGTTCAGGCAGGCAATTGGACGTATGTCTGGGATAGCGGGTCGCAGGTTCCATTCTATCGCTCGACTGCTCCGCCGATGATCATCAGCTTCGATGATTCTGCCTCGCTCGCGCTCAAATGCCAGTACGCAAAGAACAAGGGCCTCTCTGGCGTCATGATCTGGGAACTCACCCAGGACGTCATTGGCCAGAGGCAGCCGCTGATGGACGCCGTGGGAACGCAGATGTTGTCAACAACCGGTATTGTCGCAGAGAGATCGGGATCGCTGCCGGACGGTTTTGCACTGTACGACAATTATCCGAACCCGTTCAATTCGGCAACAGCCATCAGCTATCACCTTTCAGCAGTCAGCAATGTGACGCTGAAGGTGTGTGACGTGCTCGGGAAGGAAATCGCTACGCTGGTGAACGATGTACAACAGCCGGGAATCTACACGGTGCAATGGGATGGCTCATTGTATCCGAGCGGGGTGTACTTCTATCGTCTGTCCGTCGTGCCGTTGGCACGACGAGACCTCGTCCCGACCGAAGGTCGGAACGGGCAGACTGAGGATTTTGTCGCCACGAAGAGAATGGTTCTCATCAAATAAGGACAAGAACTATTTGAAACCTCCGTCGTTGCTCCAGTGATCGAAAAGCAAACATGTGAAGACCGAAGCTCAAACCGCACGTGAAGGAACGGATGTATGGCAATGTTTGAATCCAAACTGAGGCATCCAGCTCTGTGGGTCCCGACACTTTATACAGCCGAGGGGCTCCCCTTCGTTGTAGTGAACGTCGTTTCGGTCCTGATGTACAAGAGCCTGGGTCTGGCCGATGCGCAGATCGCCTTCTTCACGAGCCTTGTTACCATTCCCTGGGCGCTGAAGCCACTGTGGGGTCCGCTCATGGAGATGTTCAAGACGAAGAAGCATTTCGTGCTTGCGACACAGTTCCTGGGGGGTGTGACATTCGGGCTTCTTGCGCTATCGCTTCACCTCCCCGACTTCTTCACCTGGACAATCGTACTCTTCGGTATTGCCGCCATCAACTCTGCCATCCATGACACTGCAGCAGACGGCGTCTATATCAACGTCCTCACCGACAAACAGCAAGCCCAGTATGTCGGATGGCAAGGGGCGTTCTATAATGTGGGCAAGGTGCTCTCACAGGGCGCATTTGTCTATCTGGCTGGCAGCCTCGAAAAGAGCATAGGGGTCGTAGCGGCGTGGACGATCGTGATGGGGTTGTTCGGCGCTATTCTCATTCTGATGAGCATCTATCATTGGTACTTCCTCCCTACGGGCGGGAGATCGACCCAGGTCAAAACAATCAAAGAGACGGCGACGACCTTCTGGGATGTGGTCTTGACGTTCTTCCGCAAGAAATACATTGCCTGGGGAATACTCTTTCTTATTCTGTATCGATTTGCCGAAGGTCAGGCGATCAAGATCGTCCCGCTCTTTCTTCGCGCGGCCCGTGATCACGGAGGACTCGGGCTCTCCACGCAGGATGTTGGAATCCTGTATGGGTTCTTTCCGCCGCTGGCCTTCATCCTCGGCTCGGTGTTATCGGGATACTTTGCCGCCCGGCTGGGATTACGCAAATCGCTCATCGTCCTCTGCGCGTTTTTCAATATCCCATTCGCCGTCTATGCGCTTCTTGCAATCGCACAGCCCACAGATTTCATCACCATCACGGCATTGGTTGTCTTTGAGTATTTCGGCTACGGATTCGGGTTTGTCGGGCTCATTCTCTTCATGATGCAGCAGATCGCCCCGGGAAAATACAAGATGGCGCATTACGCGTTCGCCACCTCGCTGATGCAACTCGGCTTCCTCATCCCTTCGATGATAAGCGGTTTTGTGAGCGATGTTCTCGGATACAGAGACTTCTTCATCTGGGTCATGATTGCCACAATCCCATCGTTCCTGATCGCATGGTTTGTCCCATTCCGCGATACGGGAACAGATGAACCCTCACAGAGCGCAGCACAGGCATGAAAAAGCTGAAAAACCTAAGGAACTGGATCTGTCTGCTTTCACTGCTCCTGGCTGCTCGTGCCGCGATGGCGCAAACGAAAGAGATTGTCGGCTACTATCCGTCCTGGAAATGGAACTCGCGTGGCAACATCATGACACCGGCCAGAATTCCGTTCGAGAAGCTGACGATGATCAACTACGCCTTTTTCTATCCTCTGCCGGATGGGCACCTCGTCGGTCGCGATACAGTGGGAGACGAGATAATCCTGAGAGGAGAACGGGATCCCGGGGGGGGCAAGTTCAGGCCGGGCACAGCTCTCGTCGATCTCGCTCATCGACACGGTGTCAAAGTATTGCTCTCCATTGGCGGCTGGGAGGATTCATCGAACTTTCCGGAAGTTGCTGCGAGTGAAACGAAGAGGCGGCAATTCGCCCATTCCTGTGTGGACAGAATCCGGGAGTACGACTTCGACGGAATCGACATCGACTGGGAATACCCCGGTTATGCCGAGCACAAGGGAACGCCTGAGGATAAGAGGAATCTGATCCTGCTTCTCCAGATCACACGCGACTCCTTGACGGCGTACGGAAATCGGACAGGCAAGAAACTCCTTTTGACAGCGGCTCTTCCTGCAGGTGCATCGATCCTCTCCAATTATGATGTCGAGAAGGTGACAGAACTTCTGGACATGCTCAACGTGATGACGTACGATCTGAGTGGAACATGGGATCCCGTCAGCGGTCACAATGCGCCGTTGTTTTCTCCCAACGAGAGTGACAGCTTGCGTAACATCGACGCTGCATTCAGACTGTACACGGTCACGCACAAAGTGCCCCGCTCGAAGGTCAACATCGGTGTACCCTTCTACGGACATACGTTTGCCGAATGCACGGCGGCGTATGCAACGCACTCCGGTGCTGACACCGTTCATTTCTCGACCCATGGGTGTTTCTACTACGACATCGTTCGATTGATGGACAGGTTTACGCGTTTCTGGGATGACCGGGCCAGGGTGCCATACCTTGTCAGCCAGGAGTGGAAAACATTCGTTTCATACGACGACGAAGAGTCGGTTGGGCACAAAGCTCAGTACGTTCTCGATCGGGGCGCCAGAGGGGTGATCATCTGGGAGATTACCGGAGATTACATGCCGGATGGAAGGACGCCGCTCCTTGATGTGATCTCGAGGAAGTTTGGTGCCTCGAAGACAAAGCAATAGGGGGTTTGGGACAGCCCTGACGTGTATCCTGACAAGAAAAGGAAGATGCGATGCGTTATGGTCTTTTTGATGACGACAATCGTGAGTATGTGATTGATCGACCCGACGTACCTGTTTCGTGGACCAACTACATCGGCGTGAAGGATCTTTGCACGGTCCTTTCGCACAACGCCGGGGGATACTCATTCTATAAGTCAGCGGAACATCACCGTATCACCCGCTTTCGGCAGAATGGAGTCCCGCTCGATCGCCCGGGCCACTATCTCTACATCCGCGATGATGAAACGGGGGAGTACTGGTCTGTGTCATGGCAGCCTGTGGGGAAGGACTTGACCAAAGCGAAATATGAATGCCGTCATGGTCTCTCCTACTCCAGGTTTCGCTCAGACTATCAGGAAATCGAAGCCGAGCAGTTGATCTTCATTCCGGTGGCGGACGATGTCGAGCTGTGGGATGTGAAAATCCGGAATTCCGGCAGCAGGCCGCGAAACCTCAGCCTGTTCTCGTATGTCGAGTTTTCGTATCATCACGTTGAGATCGACAATCAAAACCTCCAGATGTCGCTCTACGCGAGCGGCTCGAGCTTTGCTGACGGCATCATTGAATACGACTTCTTTTATGAGCCCTGGGCCTACCACTATGTTGCGGCGAGCTTTGATCCCGATTCCTATGATTGTCTTCGCGACAAGTTCCTCGGTACGTACAGGACGGAAACAAACCCTCTTGCGGTCGAACAGGGCATGTGCAGCAACTCCAGTGAGATGGGAGGAAATCATTGCGGCTCGTTGCACAAGAGATTCTAGTTGGGTGCAGGAGAAGATGCGCGGTTTGTTTTCATGCTCGGCGTGGGAGATCGGGCTGCGGGACAAGCGATCCGGAAGAAGTACTCTGACCCCTCGGTGGTGGATCGGGCCTTCATGGAACTCAAAGGATATTGGAAGAAGAAGCTCGATGTTCTCCAGTGCAAGACTCCGAATCCGGGCCTGGATACGATGATCAATACGTGGACGCTGTTCCAGGCAGAGACGTGCGTAGTGTGGTCGCGGTTCGCTTCATTCATCGAGGTGGGCGGTCGCGCAGGTCTCGGGTATAGGGATACTTCCCAGGACGTCATGGCCGTCCCTCATACGAATCCGGACAAATGCAAAGAGCGGATGATCGAACTGTTGCATGGTCAGCTGAGTGCCGGATATGGGCTCCATCTTTTTGATCCCGACGTGTTCAAACCAAAAGAAGACAAGCTTCCCGGTGTCAAATTGCCGACAGTCGTCCCGACTCCCAGTGCGGCGGATATCATTCACGGCATGGAGGATGTCTGCTCCGACGACGCACTGTGGATCATTGCATCAGTGTGTGAGTATGTGAAGGAAACCGGGGACGTCGCGTTCTTCGACACCGTTATTCCGTTTGCCGACAAAGGCGAAGGGATAGTGTACGAACACCTGAAACGTGCGATTGATTTTTCAGCGAAACAAGTTGGGCCGAATGGCATTTGCCTCGGCCTCCGCGCTGATTGGAATGACTGCCTGAACCTGGGCGGCGGTCAGAGTGCCATGGTTTCGTTCATGCATTTCTGGGCTCTTCAGGAATTCATCGCTGCAGCCCGATTTCTGGGAAGAGTGGATGACGTCCAAAAGTACACGGCGATGGCCGAAATCGTACGCGAAGCGTGCGAACGAGAACTCTGGGACGGGGAATGGTACAGCCGGGGGGTGACGAGGGCCGGAATCAAGATCGGGTCGAAGGACAATGACGAAGGGAAGATCTTCCTCGAAAGCAACAGCTGGGCAGTCCTCTCCGGAGCCGCTTCTCCCGAGCGGGCGCGGAGCTCGATGGACGCAGTACACAAATACCTTGCTTCCCCATTTGGTATTCATCTTGTCTGGCCGACGTATACAAAACCGAATGATGACATCGGCTACGTGACGCGGGTCTACAGAGGGATTAAAGAGAACGGAGCAATCTTCAGCCACCCGAATCCGTGGGCGATGATCGCGGAATGCAAACTCGGAAGGGGCGATCTTGCGATGAAGTTATATGACGCAATTCTTCCCTACAACCAGAACGACGCGATCGAGGTCCGTGAAGCTGAACCGTATTCCTACTGCCAGTTCATCATGGGCAAGGATCACACGGCGTACGGGCGGGCACGGCATCCGTGGCTGACGGGGAGCGCCGGATGGGCATACACTGCAGCAACACACTGGATCCTCGGTGTCAGACCCGGCTATGACGGCCTCGTCATCGATCCATGCATCCCGGCATCCTGGCGCGGATTCGGGATTGTACGACAATGGCGCGGAGCCACATATCGTATCACTGTGAAAAACCCGGACGGCGTTCAGAAGGGGGTACAATCAGTCACCCTCAATGGTCAGAGGACGAGTGGATCGACTCCACAACAACCACCGGGTTCGTGCAATGAAATCGTGGTGACGATGGGATGAAGTGACCCACTGCTGGGCGTAACCCTCTCCAGGGAGCATATCGGAGATTGCGAGACGGATCTTATCTCCTCAATCCTGCTCCAAACTTCATCGTTTCTGAGATTGTTATTGGCAGCTTTCCTGTCAAGTGTGCCTTCCCGAACAGAGCCTCTGCTGCTGCTTCCTGAAGCACTTTCGCATTGTCGTAGGCACAGATGTACGCTGGGACTTCCGGCACTGATGCTCCGATATAGGGATTGCCGAACGAAACAAGGGCGACGCGGGGATTCTGCTTGACCAACTGCTGCAAAAAGGCCGCATGAGCGGGAGGAAGGTCAACCGTGCCGCTGCTCAGCACGATCTTTATGTATGCGGCAACCACGACCACGTCTGCCTCTTTCGCCAGACTGAGTGCTTTCTTCATTTCGTCAGTCCTGAGAGAATCGCTCAGACGAAGTTCCTTCGCCGACGGAGAAAACTTTCGGAGCTCCTCAGGAAAGGAAACAAGCCCCCGTGAGACCATCGAGTTCCCTTCTTTGTTGCTCATCGTCAGGACAAGAACCTTCTGCGACGGACGGAGAGGCACGAGTTTCGATTCGTTTTTCACGAGTGTCAGGCACCTGGCCGCGATTTTCTTCGCGGTCTTGTAATGCTCCTCCGTGCCAACGAGCCCCGATAT
>JACVXU010000019.1 GCA_015661185.1 Bacteroidota bacterium | reverse complement strand
GGAGTGCGGAGCATTGTGCCGCTCCTGTGTGAGCGCACGATCCCGAAGAGCGAGAAACATGCGCGATTTGAGAAGATCGCGCTGGCTGCCATGAAACAAAGTGGGCGATCCTATTTGCCGAAGATCCACTCGCTTTCACCCCTCGCTGCAGTTCTGGATCAAGCGCACGAGTACGCCTTGCGGCTTATTCCGCACGAGAAGACCGAGCAGTCTCAATTCGTTGGCTCGGTCCTGCAACATCATCCACATGCCGCTTCCGCTCTGATCGTCATCGGTCCGGAAGGCGGGTTTTCAGAGGGTGAAATCGCACTCGCAGACGAAAAAGGCATGGTGCCCGTTTCGCTCGGGCCGCGCAGGCTTCGTGCTGAGACCGCTGCAATTTCCGCTGTAAGCTGGGTGGTGGGGGGCTGGTAGCTATTACCGGGTGTTCGTCAGATTCCTGCCGCTCGAGTCTTCTAGTTTCCGCCGATCGATACCTCCACTGCTACAAGAACTTCCCGTGTCAGACTCTCGACGATTCTGAGTATGTCTTTGTACTGTTGTGAGCTTTGTTGTACGAAGCCGGCGTCGCTCAAACCGTTGAGGTTGATTCGCACGTTGAGCGCTGCTCCGGCACAGCCTGCCTGAAGCATCAGTGCGGCTACTCCGGCGTCCGACGCGGAGTTCTTGTTCCCTTTCTGTGCGACGGTCAGGGTATGGTGGAGAGCCTGCTGACAGACCTTCATGACCTGCAAAGGGATCGACGTGGCCGACTTTGTCGCCTCCTGGATTGCCGCCGTTCGTGCGAGCTGTTCCTGTTCTGTCCCTTTGGGCAAGGCGAAGGCAGTCATCACGGTATTGAACGCTTCGGTGTCTTTATCGATAAGGAGTGCGAGTTCCTTGCGCAGATGCTCCGTTTGTTGCGCGACCGCAATCATTTCGTCTTGCACATCGGCATACTTCTTTTTCCCGATGGTCAGATTACAGACCATTGCAGTCAACGCTGCCCCGGCGGCTCCTGCGAGTGCCGCAACACTCCCACCGCCAGGCGCTGGTGAGCTTGAGGCAAGTTCATCGAGAAACTGCGAAACAGTTTTTTCAGTAAGCATGCGTTCTCCAGTTGTAAAATTGGCGACCCCCGGGGGTGACTCTATCGAGGATGGTACGATCCTAGAGCATATATTCAATAATCTTTTTCTTAGGGTCGAACGGCTCAAGCTGACTCAGACCCAATTTGTCAACGGCCAACGCGACCAATCCTTTTTCCGACAGTCCCTTCTTCTTTTGATCCGCTGTCATGAAATGTCGCCCTGCAATTAAGAGCGCGTTCATCGGCGTCAGCCCGACGATTTCGCTCCCTGTCGCATCACATCCCAATGACAAGGCCTGCTTCTTCACTTCCTCATAAGCTGTATGAGGGCCTGTTGTTTCGTAATCGACGAGATTGATCGACACCTGGGCGATGTGGAACCGTTCGAGGAAAACTCCCATGGCTTTGACCGCCTTGAGCACACCCGGGACCTTCACACTTTCTCCCTTCTCGTTCTTGACGACTTTTCCCGCACTATTCTTGAGCGGTCTTCCGATTTCACGTATCCGAAGCGCTATCTCCTGTGCGATACTGGCATTGGGAGTATTCAGGTTGACGTTGTATGCGATCAAGAACTTTCTCGCTCCGGCCACTGTTGCCCCGGACTTTGGGTTGAATTCCGCGTTACCGTAGTCCGGTTTCCATGCCGGATCCTGCAGCTTCTTTTCCAGACCCTCGTACTCCCCCTTTCGGATGGTCGCGAGATTTCTTCGGTCGGGGGTCGCAGCGGCGTACTCATAGAGGTAGATCGGAATCTTCAGGTCAGCTGAAACTCTCCTGCCGTATTCGTTCGCCAGCACAGGCACAAACGGAACAACATCAACGGCGCCAATCCTCGGGTGCTCTCCCTTATGGCCGCGCATGTCGATGTGGTGCGCAGCTGCCTTCGTTGCCTGGTATGCCGCCTCCACCACCGCATCCGGCTCGCCCACGAAGGTCACAACAGTCCGGTTGTAGTCTTTGTCTGGTTCAATGTTGAGAAGTTTGACCCGGTCAACAGCACGGATGCTTTGCGCGATTGCCTCGATCGTTTTCGCGTCTCGTCCCTCGCTGAAATTTGGTACGCACTCAACTATATGCTTCATGGAAATTCTAGAATTGTTCCGTTTTTGATTATTTTCGCGGCCAGGTTTGTGCCAAAGTGATACGCAAGATAGCGGTAATGAGGGATATCATAAAGGACAATGTCAGCTCGTTTCCCGACTTCGATGCTGCCGACCTGGTCAGAGACTCCCATTGCAGCGGCTCCGTTGAGTGTGGAGGCCGTGATTGCTTCCTCAGGAGTGACGGACATCTGAGTGCAGGCGATGGTCATCATCAGCGGCATCGAGAAGGACATGCACGAGCCTGGATTGAAGTCGGAAGCGATCGCCACGGGAACACCAGCGTCGATGAGTTTCCGTGCCGGGGCGTAAGGATTCCGGAGGAAGAAAGAGACCCCCGGCAGGAGGACCGCAACGGTCTTGCCGCGACGGAGACCTGCGATCGAGTCCTCCGAAATATGCTCAAGGTGATCGACCGACGCTACTTGAAGCTGGGCTGCCAGCGTTGTCCCGCCGATGGAGTTGAACTCATCGGCGTGGAGCTTGAGCGCCAACCCATGTGTCCGGGCTTGTTCCAGAATCTTCCGCGATTCTTCGACAGAAAAATATCCCACTTCACAGAAGACATCGCAGAACTGCGCGAGCCTGCGCTTCGCAACATACGGCATCATCCGGTTACACAGGAGATCGATGTACTCTGCGCGGCGATCCTTGAATTCGGGCGGAAGGGCATGCGCACCCAGGAACGTCGACCGAATCGATATGAGGTGCTCGTCAGCGAGCTCGGTAATCGCTTCGAGCATCTTGATCTCGCTCTCCTCGCTCAGCCCATAGCCGGATTTGATCTCCACGGTTGTTGTCCCGTGTTTCATCATTGCGTCGAGACGTTTGCTTGTGGCCTTCTTGAGTTCTCTTTTTGTCGCCGCACGAGTTGCATTGACGGTACTCAAGATGCCGCCCCCCTGAGCCGCGATGTCCTGATACGTCTTTCCTTCAGACCTGAGGGCGAATTCATTTTCCCGGCTTCCGCCGAAAAGAGCATGGGTGTGCGCATCGACGAAGCCCGGCAGGGCTACATAGGATGATCCGTCGAGCGTGTCGGCATCGGGCTGCAGGGTGTTCATGAAATCCGACGCGTTCCCAATCCATGTTATCACCCCGTTCTCAATCAAGACAGATGCATTCTCGAGGACGCCGATATCCCGCATCTCGCGTCCTGCTTTGAAAGGTTTTCCTCCACTGCGTACCGTGACAAGTTGCCTGATGTTGCTGATCAAGAGTTGCATTGTTATGATCTATCCTGCTGTTGGTGGTTTGTGTGCAGCGATCCAGACGTAAGCTCCCCTGGAGAGACGGAAGCTGGAAATCAAATCATCGAACGACCTCAGAAGTCGTGCCATCGGGTACCTCATACGCTCGGGCATCCTGACCTTAGCGACGAGATAAAACCAGAATGGACAAAAGGTGCGCTGCTCAAGTATATCGAATCGATGTTCAAGTTCATGAATGATGGACGTCTGCGAGATTTCCTCAAACGGTGAGTCGTGATGGAGCGCGCCAGAGGACGCCTCCTCAAGGGCCTTGCGTTTCTTGCGCTCAGTCGCGAGAAATGAAGCGAGTCGATTGCGCAATCCCCACTTCATGGTGTATGGTTGGTACGTTGGGAGGATCGCGTAGAGAAAGCCCGCAAGAAGTTTTCGCCAAAAGCCCATGCCGATGTAATCGATGACGAGGAAATGGCCGCCGGGTCTGAGCGAGTTCTTTGCCTCGTCGCACAACCTGTCCAGCGCCAGGATGTGGTGCAGTGAGTCGTGGGCAACGACACAATCAAATGGCCCTGACGGAAGTTTGATCGTGTTGAGATCGCCGATGATGAAGGTCGGAGGCACCTGGAGACGAATGTCCTCGGCTTTCAATCGTGCGCGTTCAATCCGCTGAGGGCTCAGGTCAATACCGGTCACCTTCATACCCCGGGATGCGAGCTCCAGGGTGAGACTTCCTTCGCCGCACCCGAGCTCGAGGATGCGCGGGCCGCGTGTCACGGCGCTCTCGACCATGTGCCTGTATTCTTTTCCAAAGAAGATCTCAAAAAGCTGAGGATCGTGCCAAATCTGGGGGTTTTGAGGATCCTGTCGAACCTCGCCCCAATGCCGTGCCTCCTGGGCTATCAGATTGTCGTATTTCTGAGACTCGATCACAGGGTCGGCCGAGGGCGCGGTGGTGAGTGTGCGAAACTGAATGTTCTGTGGAAGGCAAGAAACAAAGAAGTGCGTAAAGAATCAAGCAATCGGATGCGACTCTTTGGTAGAGGAAGCTGTGTCCCTCGTATCATATCCCGGGCAGAGGAGAACCGGAAGCCGGGGATACCGCGCGAATCGTGGGTCCGTTTTCGATTGTTCACAGAGATAGAAGATATTTCCGCGCGTGCTCTTGATGTGCGATGCATGGCGGCACCGTGCACACAGCCCGACTTCCGGAAAACGATCATCGGTGATCATGCTTGGCTTGATCCTGACCTATTGCGTGGGTTGTCGCTGCGTGTGTTTCAGGTGATAGGGAAGGAGCACGGAATAGATGACGCGATGAATGGGTGTCGGTATGCCCAGTTCTTCCCCAAATCGGACGACGGTGCCGTTAAGGGCCTCAATTTCCATGGGTTTTTCCCCCACCAGGTCGAAGTACATCGACGAGCGTGTATCGTCGCTGAAGCGTTTCAACCCTTCGAGCACTCGTGCCTCGTCTACGGGCCCGACCTCGATCCCGAGCTTCCAGGCGATCGATTGTATTTCGCGCATCGCGTCGAACATCAGACTCACCATCCGCTGATTGGCCAAAATCTCCCCGTGGGTAAGGCGCGACAGGGCTGTGAGCGAACCCATCGATGCGATGAAGATGAGCTTTTTCCAAAGCTCCTTCGTGACGTCGACTTGCAGCTCCGCCTTGATCCCGGCGCGAACGAGGCTCTCGTGGACATCCTTTGCGCGAGCGTTGACACCTGAGTTCAGCGGACCAAAGACAATACGCTGAAAGCCGCCGACCTCAGTAACCTCCCCCGGAGCCGTGATGCGGGAGGAGATATATGCTACCCCGCCATAAACATGTCCCCGCGCGAGCTGTTTCCTGATCTTGTCTACAGTATCAACGCCGTTCTGAAGCGAGATGACAAGAGTGTCGTCGTGCACGATGGGAGAGAGCAGTTGAGCAGCGGTCTCGGTATCATACGACTTGACACAAAACAGTACCACGTCGGCGTGTCCGACCGAAGCGACATCGCCGGTCATCGTGCCGGGTGGGACAGTGAAATTTCCGGTTGTGGATTTGATCTGAAGGCCGTGATTCTTCATTGCCTCGAGGTGCTTCCCGCGGGCGACGAACCAGACGTCTTCGCCTGAGTTGGCAAGCTTCCCGCCGAAGAAGCCCCCGATGCCGCCGGTGCCCATGATTACATATCGCATCGTCGAGGCGCCTGTCCTTTTCTCACGGGGAAGACTTTTGTTGAGAGAGTCCGGTTTTGATTGCCTGGAGTGCCGCTGATGTCTTCTGTAGCGTCTCCTTCAGGTCTTCAATGAGAGTGCCTACCGCATCGAAGTCCTTTTGATCGGTCAAGTCCTCGATGGTGCGGCACATGTCGGCCAGGTTGGTCGCACCGATGTTCAGGCTTGCGCCTTTCAATGAGTGGGCGGCGTAGTGCAGTTTGCCAGTATCCTTTTTCGCATACGCGTCCCGAAGGTTGCTGTACTGTCTCTGGAACAACGGCGCGTACGAGTCGATAAGCTCAAGGACGAAGTCCGGATCGGTTTCCAAACCCAGCTGTCGAATGCGATCCAGCATAGCGTGTTCGAGCACCTCCGACTCGCTCGCCCCCGCGGGCTTCTGTGACCGTGCTGATCGTGCACTCGCGATCTTTCCCCATCGATCCAGAACACCCTGAATGTCGGCGATCCGAATGGGTTTCGTGATGTAATCATCCATCCCGGACTGGAGGCACTTCTCTTTGTCACCCTGCAGCGCGTCAGCCGTGACGGCAACGATGATCGGGCGCCGCTCTTCTGGCTTGCTGTTGACGATAAGGCGAGTCGCCTCCATGCCGTCCATTTCAGGCATGTGGACATCCATAAACAGCAGGTCATAATGTTTTCGATTGACAGCCTCGACAACCTCGACGCCGTTTTCCACCATATCTGTAGTGTAGCCGAGTTGCAGGAGCACTCGCCTCAGCAATTTCTGATTCACTGCATTGTCTTCAGCGACGAGCACTGAGAGAGCGATCTTTTCGCCGATGCGCTTGACAACCTTTGGCTGAGTCCTGGAAAGGGGACGTTTCGCTCCGGCGATCGCTTCCATGAGGACGTCGAACAACTGATCGTGCTTCATTGGTTTCGTGATGGTCGCCGCGAACAGCTCGCCGGAGCCAAGCTCAACAGACGTCATCCCTGCAGACGTAAGGAGAATGAGCGGGAGAGACTCTCTTGACCGCATCACGCGAAGTTCCTTCCCAAGCTGATGACCATCCATTTCCGGAATCATCATGTCCAGAATGGCGATATCGAATGGATCACCTTTGCGGACCCATTCAATGGCCTCGACCGGTGAAATCGTTGTGCGTGGCAACAAGCCCCAATACTCACACTGCATGCGGAGGATCAGGAGATTTGTGGCATTGTCGTCGACGACCAGGACCCGCTTGCCGCTCAACTCGGGCACTTTTCCTCTCACAAAGACCTTCGGGACCATCAGGTCCTTGGGAGGAGCGGAAGTCTTTATCGTGAAGGAGAAGGTCGATCCTTTCCCCGGCTCGCTTTCAGCCCAAATTTTGCCTCCCATGAGATGCGCGAGTCGCATCGAGATCGCCAGGCCCAGTCCGGTGCCGCCGAATTTCCGCGTTGTGGAGGAGTCCACCTGGGAGAAGGCTTTGAAGAGCCGGTCGAGCTTGTCTTGCGCTATTCCGATGCCTGAATCCTTCACGGAGAACTGAAGCTCCATCTGATCTCCAAGTCTCCACGAGAGATCGAGAGAGATAAGCACCTCGCCGCGGTCCGTGAACTTTATCGCGTTGCCCACGAGGTTAATCAGAATTTGGCGGATTCTGAGCATGTCCCCAACAACGTAGGGGGGCACCTGCGGATTGATCCAGTAAAGAAGGTCGAGACTCTTTTGCACAGCCTTCGGAGAAAAGAGGTCCAATACCTCTTCGATGCACGCCTGCGGCTCGCCAGGTCGCTCTTCGAGTTCGATCTTACCGGATTCTATTTTCGAGAAATCGAGAATATCGTTGATGATGGCGAGAAGCGAATCGCCGCTCGAGCGGATCGTGTCGGCAAAGTCGTATTGTTCATCATTGAGCTGGGTTTGAAGCAGGAGGTCCGTCATGCCGATAACACTGTTCATGGGCGTTCTGATCTCATGACTCATCATTGCCAGGAACTCGGATTTGGCCCTCGTCGCCGCCTCGGCAGTCTCCTTCGCTTTCTTCAATTCTTCTTCGACTCTCTTGCGCCCGGTAATATCCCTGAATCCACTGAGAAACATCTTACGACCCTTGAAGGTGACGATATCTGTTGTGACGAGCAGCGTCCGACGCTCGTTGCTTTTCGTGAGGATGGCGGTTTCTACTTCCGGTGAGTGCCCTTCCTCCAGCAAGGCCTTCAAACCGTCGAGCACCTGCTGACGAGTTTTTTCATCCGGGTACAGGAGCTTTGAGAAATCGCCGCTTGAGTTGGCCTCCGACATGGAATATCCCGTCAACTCCTCCATTGCCGTGTTGAAGACATCAAAATGACCCTTTTCGTCGCTGAGCGTGATTCCTGACCGCACGGATTCGATGATCTGTTCAAGCCGCCGCTCGCTCTCCGCGAGATTCTCCTCAGCGACTTTGCGGTATGTGATGTCGCGTGAAACGGTAACAATTTCAACTACTCTCTCTGAGGATTCATCACGCACTGTCCTGTTCGTTGACTCGAACCAGATGTATGATCCGTCCTTCTTTTGTGCGCGATAGACGAGGGTGAACGTCTCCGGGAGGTCGTTGATTTTGCGCGGTGAGAGCCGGGCTCTGAGAAAGTCGTCAGGGTGGAAGAAGTCATACGCCGAGCGCCCGACCATCTCCTCCACCTCATACCCAAGAACACGTTTGCACGCCGGGGAAACGTACGTATAGATGCCATCTGGCTTGTGGCGGGAGAGGACATCCGTGGTGTTCTCAGCGAGGATCCGGTAGCGGGCTTCGCTTTCCCTGATCGCTTCGTCGATGCGCTTGCGCTCGGTGACGTCTCGACCTACCGCGTAGATGATGTTGCGGGCCCGGTCTGGTGTCGCGCTCCATTCGATCTGTTTGTACAAACCGTCTTTGCAACGGAATCGTGTCTCGAATCCGATGACCTGGCCACCCTGGATTGCGGTTCGGAACTGCTGCTCAGTCTCTGCACGATCATCTGGGTGAACGAAATTGAGAAAAGGCTGTTTGAGGAACGTATCCTCACCGCAACCAAGTATGCGTTGCCAGGCCGAGTTTACACGTTTGAAGTATCCATCATTTCCTGTAATACAGAGCAGATCAAGGGAGAGGCCGAAAAATCGGTCTCGCTCCTCCTCTGCCTCTCTCTGCCTGGTGATGTCGCGCGCTACCGCCTGAAAGCCAACAACTTCACCATCTCGCATCAGCAGTTGCAGGTTCTGCCCGAGCCAGAGGATGTTGCCACTCTTGGTTTGAACGGGGAATTCGAAGTACGTGTTGAGCTCTTGCTGAACTCTCTGGAGTTTGTAGAAGCGCTCGGCTTCTTTTCTGTATTCAGGAACAATGAGGTCAAGGTAGAGCTTTCCGAGAAGTTCTTTTTCTGCATAGCCCATCATCTGCACCGCGATTGGGTTTGCATAGACAAAACGTCCCAGGGTGTTAGTTTGGTAAATAATGTCTGTGGCACTCTCGACGAGCTCGCGATAGCGCTTCTCCTGTTCTTGGAGCGCTATCTTCGCGGCTTCGAGATCGCCAGGTGTACGCTTCGCTCGCGGTGTTGGTTTTTTCTTTGCTAAAGAATTCTTCTTCGGCCGTGACTTCACCTTCAAGGTCTCCTTGTCATTTTTGCATCATCGGAATGTGAATGTCCCAGGATTTGGCGTTTTTGATTGCGCGCTCATATCCGGCGTCGGCGTGCCGCAAAATCCCCATGCCGGGATCATAGGTAAGCACGCGCTGCAATCGCTCCTCAGCTTCCTTCGATCCATCGCAGACAACCACCATTCCGGCGTGAATGGACAACCCAATCCCAACACCTCCGCCGTGATGCACGCTCACCCAGCTGGCGCCTCCGGCGGTGTTGAGGAGTGCGTTCAGAATGGGCCAATCGGCAATGGCGTCGCTGCCGTCTTTCATCTTCTCCGTTTCGCGGTTCGGTGATGCCACACTGCCGCAATCGAGATGGTCACGACCGATGACGATAGGCGCCTTCACTTCGCCACTGGCGACGAGGTCATTAAAAATCTTGCCCATCCTGGCCCGTTCGCCGTAGCCGAGCCAGCAAATGCGTGCGGGCAATCCCTGAAATGCGACCTGGTTCTGAGCCTTCTCAATCCAATTGCATAACTGTTTGTTTTCGGGGAACGTCTCCAGAATCGCACGGTCAGTGCGGTAAATGTCCTCAGGATCTCCGGACAGGGCGGCCCATCGGAACGGTCCTTTACCATCGCAGAACAACGGTCTGATATACTCTGGGACAAAACCCGGGATATCGAATGCATTCTTTAAACCGTTTGCCTGAGCCTCGCCACGTATGTTGTTTCCATAATCGAACACGATAGAACCTCTCCTCCGGAGCTTTAACAGGCCTTTGACGTGGTCGACAATAGAAGCCTTCGCGAGCGTCATATACTTTTCCGGATTCTTCTTTCGGAGTTCGAGAGCCCTGGCATATGGCATGCCCGCGGGCACATATCCGTTCAGCGTGTCGTGCGCCGACGTTTGATCGGTTACGATGTCGGGCAAGAACTTCCCTTCAGCCATTTTCGGGATTATCTCGGCGGCATTGCCAAGCAATCCAACAGAGAGCGGGAGCTTCTTCTCTTTTGCCGCGCGGATTTGAGTCAAAGCGTCGTCGAGGTCATCGGACATCGTGTCAAGGTAGCTCGACTTGAGCCTTCGCCGGATTCGGTCGGGGTCCACCTCAACCACGAGACAAGCTGCTCCGTTCATTGTTGCGGCGAGCGGCTGAGCCCCGCCCATTCCGCCAAGTCCGGCTGTGAGGAGGAACTTCCCGGCGAGGGATCCGTGAAAATGCCGCGTTCCACAAGCAGCGAATGTTTCGTACGTGCCCTGGAGAATGCCCTGGGTGCCGATGTAGATCCAGCTGCCAGCGGTCATCTGCCCGTACATCGTTAGTCCGAGAGCTTCCAGTCGACGGAACTCATCCCATGTGGCCCACTTGGGTACGAGCATCGAATTGCTGATCAGCACACGGGGTGCGTTCGGATGTGTCTTGAAGATCCCAACCGGCTTCCCAGACTGAATGAGGAGAGTCTCGTCGTTCTCGAGGCTTCTGAGACTCGAAACAATCGATTCAAAACACGTCCAGTTGCGTGCTGCTTTCCCTGTCCCACCGTACACAATAAGTTCGCTCGGTTTTTCCGCAACCTCGGGATCGAGATTGTTCATGAGCATCCGCAGTGCTGCTTCTTGAATCCATCCCTTGCAGCTTAGATTCATGCCGCGGGGGGCGTGCACGGGACGATGGCGGGTTGGTGCGCTTTTGGTTTTCATACATCGATTCCGTCGTTAGTCGTTCTCTATTGTCCCTTGCAGGCAACCGCCGTGATCTCGACTTTCGCCTTCCGGGGGAGATTTGAGACCTCAACCGTCGTCCGCGTCGGATAGCGTCCCTGAACGAAATAGCTGCCATAGATCTGATTCATCTTCGCGAAATCGTTCATATCCCTCAGGTAGACGGTGCACTGGACAACATCTGACATCTCATAGCCGGCCTTTGTCACGATCGCCTTGATATTTTCGAGCGCTTGGCGCACCTGGGCCTCGATGTCATCGCCGGCGAGTTCGGTCGTACCGGGTTTCATTGCAATCTGACCGGAAACGTACAGGAAGTTGCCGATTTTCACGGCCGGACTGTATGGACCGATCACCTGTTCATCGGTGATAAATGTACGGCTTGTCGAACAGCCGGCAAGCCAGACCGCAAGGACAATTATCGGAAGGAAGGATTTCATCGGAGCCTCTGTTGATAGTCGTGGTTTGTGATGGCGGCCCAGCAATATCATTCATGAGCTGCCGTATTCTCTACAGTTTGTAGCCGATCATTCGAAGGAATTCCTTTCGCGTTTTGATGTCTGCCTCTGTTTCAATTCCCTTCGTTTTCACTCCGTCGATTACGCCAAGAATACCCCTTCCCTGGCCCGTCTCTGCAACAACGACCTCGACCGGATTCGCGGTAGCGCAAAATATGTTGCAGACCTCGGGGATGTTCTTGATTGCATTGAGGATGTTGACCGGGAATCCGTTCTCCATAAAAAGGATGAAACAGTGTCCGCACGACAAAGCCATAGCGTTTCGCTTTGCGAGCTCAACAAGTGCAGGCTCATTGCCAGTGTACCGCACCAGGGCAGGGCCCGAGGACTCACAGAAACCGAGGCCGAATTTCATTTGTGAATTGGTTTGAACAATCGCCTCGTGGATGTCTTCGACAGTCTTGATGAAATGGGACTGTCCCAGGATGAAGTTCGTGGCTTCGGGCTTTTCAATGGTGACGGTTTTGATTTCCATGACGCGTTCCTTTTTGCTCGGTGCTATGGTCTTCGCAGTTCATCTTACGAGCTTTCTCCGAAGGAATCAACAGGTTCTCCGGCGATAACCGTACCGCAGAGATCTCGACACGGCTTGCGCCCTGGATGAATGCCAAGTGGGTCCCCGGAGAATGCCTCGCACGGTTCAGGATGAATCATCCTCTGATCGTTTGATCTGATGACATCAGCCACTGCAAGACTCCCCGGCCTTCTTCGAGAGGGTCTGATACTGAGATACAGGCAAGACTGCATTTTTTCATTTCAACCCTGCTTCGGGGATCTCCCCAGAGTAGAAGCGATAGTGTCCTGCTCAGGTGTGGCTCGTGGCCGACCATCAAGACGCTCTTGAAACTCGTCTTCTGCAGCTCGTGTATGATATCCCGGGGGTCGCTTGAGGAAGCGAGCAATTCGGTCGCCCCGACCGGGACCGATGGAAGCTCCCGCTGAATTGCCTCCGCAGTCTGTCGTGCACGCAGCGACGTGCTGCACAAAATCTGCCCGATCTCTGCGTTTGTCTTTGCGAGGTACCGTCCCGCCGCCGTCGCCTGCCGCTGACCGAAATTGCTGAGAGGGCGGTCGCTGTCGTGAACCGCCGGTGTGTCAACAGCATCTCCGTGTCGGAGCAAGTAGATGGTCATGGTGATCGAACGGGAGCGAAAAAGAACGTGCAGCGACCTCCGAATGTCATTGGCCCAGGATTCGAGAGTTCAACTGCTCAGGGTTTGGCGAGATCGTATTGCTGGATCTTCGTGTAAAGAGTCTTCAGGCTGATGCCGAGGATTTTCGCCGCAATGTTTTTATTCCAGCTCACCGACTTCAACACTCCATCGATGTGGGCTTTCTCGATCTCGACCATTGCAACTGCGCTGCCGAGCCGGGGTGTACCGGGTTGCGCCTGGGCCAGTGGTTCGGTGAGGGAGCGCGGACCAATCGGCAGTGCCAGATCGTCCATACGGATGACCTCATCCCGGGAAAGAATGGCGGCACGTTCGATGACGTTTTCCAGCTCACGCACATTGCCCGGCCAATCATAGTTCATCAACAATTCAAGCGCCTTTTCATCCACCCGTTTTGATCCCTTCATCCGAGCGTGCTTTTTCAGGAAATGCCCGACGAGGACGGGAATATCCTCCTTGCGCTCACGCAACGCCGGGAGATGAAGAGTGATAACATTCAACCGATAGAGGAGATCTTCACGGAACCGGCCGGCGGCAACCTCCTGCAGCAGGTCTTTGTTGGTGGCCGAAATGATCCGAGCATCGGAATTCAAATTCTTGTTCCCGCCAACACGCCGGTACTCGCCGGTCTGCAGAAATCGTAAGAGCTTTGGCTGGACCATCAACGAGATTTCTCCGACCTCGTCGAGGAACAACGTTCCGCCTTTCGCAATTTCCACCAGGCCCTGCTTCGAGGTCGTGGCATCGGTGAAGGATCCCTTTTCATGGCCGAAGATCTCGCTTTCGATGAGCGAATCCGGCATCGATGAACAATTCAACGCCATCATCGGAAGACTTTTGCGGGAGCTGTTGGTGTGAAGGAAATTCGCGATGAGCTCTTTTCCTGTCCCGCTTGCCCCCTGAATCAGGATCGTGGAATCCGTCGGGGCGATACGCGCAGCAAGATTGAGGACGTCGAGGAACGCTTTGCTCTGGCTGACAATCTGTGAGGAGAGTGCGTGCCGATCCAGCTCGGTCCTCATGACCTTGTTTTGGAGAAGCAACTGCTTTCGCTCGAGAGCGCGCTCGATAATGGTCAACAGCTCATCGACCGAGTACGGCTTGGTAATGTAATGAAACGCACCGAGCTGCAGGCACTCGACCGCGGTGCGGATATCGCTTACCCCGGTGAGCATGATGACCTGCGTGTCCAGATAGTGATCCTTGATAAAGCGGAGCACTTCGATGCCGTCGACACGCGGCATTTTCACGTCGAGCAGAACAATATCGAAAGGGACCGATTGGATGCAGTTGATGGCCGTGACGCCATCCTGCGCTGTCTGAACGTGGTACCCCTCTTGTTCGAGAACCCCGCTCAATGCCTGGAGAAGGGGGACCTCATCGTCGACCGCAAGAACGGATGTGGGAATTTTTGATAAGCTCAATCTACCAAACCATCGTTAGCGGATAGGCAGCGCAAAGTAGAATGTTGCCCCTTTGTTGACTTCGGACTCAACCCAGATCTTTCCACTGTGCGCCTCAATGATGCGCTGACAGATAATGAGTCCAAGATTCGTTTTCTGATTGTCCTTTGCATCAGTGACATTGCGGTATCGATCGAAGAGAAGCGGAAGCTGGTCTTGCGGGATGCCGGGACCGCTATTGAAGATCGAAACCATGATATAACCGGCCGGCTGCTGACCCTCTTCCATTACCATCGCGATCTTCTGAACGTGAATGATGACCACCCCCTGTGCTGGTGTGGTGCGGACGGCGTTGCTCAAAAAGTTCTGCATCACCTGGTGAATTTTCTGACGGTCGAATTCGATCGTCGGGAGGTCGGGTTCTGCGTGGATATCAAGAGTGATGTTACTGGACTGAAGCGGAACATGGAACTCCAGAGTGACTTCCTGAACGAGGTCGTTCATTCCGCTGATGCCCTTGTTGAGACGTACCCGGCCCGCCTCAAGCTTCGTGAGGTCCATCATATCGTTGAGCAGCCCGATGACCCTGTCGATCGAGCTCGTCATGTATCCCAGCAGCTCTGTCTGTTGGTCGCTGACGGGCCCGGCCATCCCCTTCACAAGGTATCCGATGCTCTGCCGAAGTCCGGAAATTGGGTTGTGAAGATCGTACAGAAGCCTGGCGGTATGTTCTGCCTGCAGCTGACGAATGCGTTGCTCGGAATCACGCTTGCGGATCAGCGAGCGCAATTGGGGGACCAGCTGATCGAGGTCGATCGGCTTGGTAAGATACTCTTTTGCCCCCAACTTCATCGCCTCGACGGCCATGTTCACATCACTCATCCCGGTCATCATGACGACATCGGTCGTTGACGAGTTTTTCTTGATGAACCGAAGAACTTCCAGGCCGTTGACCCCCGGCATTTTGATGTCAAGGAGGGCTATGTCGAAGTCGTGGGATTGAACCAGCTTGATCGCCTCCAGCCCGTCTGCAGCCTGCTGAACGTCAAATCCTTCGTCGCTGAGCCAGGCAGAGATCGTCGATCTCAGGCCATCTTCGTCATCTGCGATCAAAACCCGGATTTTTTCTTCATCCATGCTCAAGGGGTTGCCAATAGTTGGGTGAATTCTGAAGCCCCAGTTGACTGTCGTTGCCCAAAACCACGCAGGGAAGTCGTGGCGGCTGGAGAGTGGGGAGCTGGGTGGGTCGTACAAACCTCAATCAAATCTCGCGAGATAATAATGAGATTCATCGGAAAAGTCAATCTTCGGCGTCACACTCCGTGAAAGGTTGAATTTCACGGAAGGCAA
Source organism: Bacteroidota bacterium (assembly GCA_015661185.1). Taxonomy (GTDB): domain Bacteria; phylum Bacteroidota; class Ignavibacteria; order UBA10030; family UBA10030; genus UBA9647. The sequence goes on along the minus strand of JACVXU010000019.1, from coordinate 10,423 downwards.
CACTACATTGATGAAGAAACGCAGAGGGAGCCTAAGTTCTCGGCTCCCCATTGAAGACAAATCTGGTAGATGGTAGCTCAGTGTCGATACCCATATTTCGATGAAATCGCGTGTCAAAAGGAGAACCTGATCCTCACCTATGCACCAGGAGCAGGTGTTCCACTTCCGCCGGAATTCGTCCGGGCAATAATGGGCAATGGATTCTGCACGAAGACATTCAAAAAGCACTCGGCCTGGTCCGGAACAATGTGGTGCTAAGCTGCTTTGAACAGATTACCGGCCCGTTGAATTGAGTTCTTGAAAAACAGAGGAATACATGAAATACAGCAAAGAGTTTCTTCGTTCACTCCCGAAGGTTCTTCTGCACGACCATCTCGATGGCGGTGTTCGTGCCCAGACTGTCATCGATCTGGCCAAGGAATCAGGGTATGACAAACTGCCGACAACCGATCCTGGTGAACTCGCTGAGTGGTTTCATCGTGGCGCCACGCGCGGCAGCCTCCCACTGTTCCTGGAAGGATTCGAGCACACCTGCGGCGTGATGCAGACGGAAGAGTCGCTGGAGCGGGTTGCATACGAGATGCTTGAGGACATGAAGAAGGACGGTGTGGTGTACGTCGAGACGAGATTCGCCCCCGTGTTCCATACTCTAAAAGGTCTGCACCTCGAGACCGTGGTCCGTTCGGTACTTCGTGGCCTCGAGAGAGGGAAACACGATTTCGGCGTTGAATATGGGATCATCCTCTGTGCGATGAGGAACATGGAACCGCGTTTTTCAGATGAGATTGCAGAACTCGCCGTGGATTTTCGGGACCGCGGAGTAGTCGGGTTCGATCTTGCGGGTGAGGAAGGTGGTTACCCTCCCAAAAAACACGTGGACGCGTTCCACTACATTCAACGGGAGAATTTCAACATTACCATTCACGCTGGTGAGGCGTTCGGGAAAGAGTCGATCTGGCAGGCAATTCAATGGTGCGGTGCGCATCGAATTGGACACGCGACCAGGCTAATTGAGGACATGAAGATCAAGGATGGAGAGGTGCTAAACATGGGGAGGCTGGCACAATATGTTCTGGACAAGCGACTCCCGCTGGAAATCTGCCTTACCAGCAATGTGCACACCGGTGCCGTAAAGAGCATGAATGAGCATCCCTTTGGTTTCTACTATCGGTACAAGTTCCGGGTGACACTCAACACCGACGACCGGCTCATGAGCAACATTACACTGACCGATGAGTATCAGACGGCAGCAGAGGTCTTTGATCTCAAGACTGACGACCTCGAGAAACTCACGATCAACGCAATGAAAAGCGCTTTCATGCCGTACAAGCGTCGTATCCCAATAATTTACGAAAAGATCAAACCGGGCTTTGCGGCCGCAAGGGAGAAATTGGCGAAGGGGAAGGCGTAGACGGCCGTGTATGGGCAGCTCTGACGGTGAGTGAATTCAGTGTCCCGGAGTGAGGTGATCATCCGTTCGGTTTCTTGAACCATCCGCTGTAGCACCAGACAAGGAGGGTCTATGAACCATCAGCATATCCATTGGCTCGGGCACGCGTCGTTCCGGATTGAAGACGGAGCAACCCAGATCTACATCGACCCCTGGAAGTTGCCTGCACATGCGCCGAAAGCGGATTTCATCTTCATCACCCATGCGCATTTTGATCATTTCTCCAAAGAAGATCTTGCCAAGATAAGCAAGGAAGGAACGGCGTACTTCGCTCCAAAAGACGTCGCCTACCAGATCAAAGGAACGGTCATTGCAGTTTCACCCGGCGAAATCTACAACGTTGGGGAACTCAGGGTGAAAACGATTCCTGCCTACAACGTCAACAAACAGTTCCACCCCAAACTAAGCAACTGGGTCGGCTACGTCATCTCCCTCTCGACAGGACAGAAAATCTATCACAGCGGCGATTCGGATTTTACTCCTGAAATGAAGGGCGTTGTGACCGACTTTGCGCTTCTACCCATCGGAGGCACTTATACCATGACGGCCCGCGAGGCAGCCGAGGCCGCCAACGCGTTCAAACCTCACACAGTGATCCCTATGCACTGGGGAGACATTGTCGGCGCGGCGCAGGACGCAGAGGAGTTCAAGCGTGTCTTCACGGGACAGACAGTCATCAAGTCTCCGGAGAGATAGAGGATGAAGCCGGCGCTGTTGGCCGTCGTCACTGTTGTGCTGTTTTCCTGGTGCGCGACGACCTGCCCATACCTCGATTCGGCGAACGGAGCTTCACTTCTGATGGATAAGATTCTCAACCCGCTCCTTATCTTTTCGCCGAATCCTCATCTTCAAAATGACATCATTGTCTTCGTAGGTGCGGTCCAGCACTTCCCCCTCGGTATGAAGCTGTGAAATCAACCTCTGCTGATCCTGAGGAATCCTGAAGGTCTCTTCCAAAAACTCGGTTTCAAGCAGCCTGAGCGCTTCATCTTTCAGTCCAAGAATATTGATGCCGCGTGCAGCTGAAATGAACACGCTGTTCGGGTATTCACCCGCCAGTGTCTGAAGAATGGTGCGGTCTTTCAGAAGGTCGATCTTGTTGAACACCATCAGGGTCGGTCTCTCGTCGGCCCCGAGTTCCCCAAGTGTGTCATTGACGACTTTGATTTGTTCCTCGAACGTCGTGATTGAAACGTCGACGACGTGGAGAAGCAGATCGGCCTCCGTGATCTCTTCGAGTGTGCTTTTGAATGAAGCGACGAGGTGGTGAGGCAGCTTCCGGATGAAGCCGACCGTGTCCGTCATCAGAATCTGAATAGAGGGACTGAGCGGGACAACCCGAGTCGTGGGATCGAGTGTGGCAAACAACCGATCCTCGACGAAGACTTCTGATCCGGAAAGGAGATTTAGGAGTGTGGACTTCCCTGTGTTCGTGTATCCTACGAGGGCGGCGCGGGTGTGATGGGCCCGACCTTTGCGTTGGGTCACCCTCTGCTGTGTGATTCGGTCGAGTTTTTCCTTCAAATGGCTGATTCGTGCGCGGATCATTCGTCGGTCGGTTTCAATCTGCGTTTCACCCGGACCTTTGGTTCCGATGCCGCCGAACTGTTTTGAAAAATGAGTCCACTGCCGGGTCAGGCGGGGAAGCAAGTACTGAAGCTGGGCAAGCTCAACCTGAGTCTTGGCTTCATTCGTTTTTGCCCGGGCAGCGAAGATGTCAAGAATTAACCCGCTTCGATCGAGCACCTTACACGCCAGGATTTCCTCGAGATTGCGATTCTGCGCACCGGTCAAATCGTCGTCGAAGATGACGAGTTGTATCCCCTGCGCGACGATGAGTTCGTGGAGCTCCTCGACTTTTCCCTTTCCGATGAAGGTGGCAGCGTCGACTCGATCCCTGTCCTGACTTATTCGCGAAACGACCTCGGCACCAGCCGTATCTGCCAGGAGCGTCAGCTCGTTGAGGTATACCTCTGTCTCCTCGCGTCCAACCAATCGCGTAGAAACACCGACAATGACGCATCGTTCTTTGCCTGTCTGCTCTAGCTCTATCATGCTATGGCCCCGGTACGGTTTGTCGTTTCGTTGATCGTGCGACCAGCAGTTCGATGATACCGACAATCAACGCGAGCATCAAGAGGTATTTCCAGAGCTCCACTCCGAAGCGGGACTCCAGCACTGTGCGCTCGAGGTCTTCAGCGTGATTTGCCTCATGAACGGAGCCGCTCTCGATGCCCAAGTGTTGAAGAAGCGTGTTGATCCCTGCACTCGTCGCTTTTCGGGTCTGCGATTCGCGGGGATCCAGATTCACGACGAATTTCTGGAGAATCCTGTCCTTGGCGTACACTGTGTAGATCCCGAGTTGGTCTGTAGCTGTGAATCGAAGAGTCTGCTGAAAAGCCTGAGGGGTCGGCATTGCAGTGACGTCAACTTTTTCCGGGTTGCGGATTGTCCATGAACCGTTGGTGGCAACGCTGCTTCGGATTACAACCTCGGAACCTGGAAGCGTTTCGTCGGACCTGGTATCCTGTCGGGCAAGATAGAGGATGGAGCGGTGCAGTAGCGGCACGAAGACGCCCTTCATCGGAAAATCAGACCACTCTGTCGTGGTGGGAACGGCGAACAGGAGAAGTCGCCCAGTACCCAGGCGCTGCTCTGCCAGGAATGGCGCCCCGTTCGTCAGCGTGATGATTGGGTTCGACTGCGGAGTGAGAGTGAAGCGCGCCGATGACCGGATGCGCGGGGACTCCACCGTTCTCGCCGCAGTCAATCCTGCTGCAGACGGTCGTTTCGGCGATTGGTCACTCCGGGATTCAAACATCCCTTCAAAGAGCGGGTGCTGCAATTCCACCTTGTCGAACTCAATAAAGGACTCGCTTTCCGCATTCGGTTTGGAAGGACGGTCGATCGCGGCCAGTGATGGAATGGTCAATCCGGCTGCAAGCAGTGCATTGAAGCTGGCGGGATCGATCTGCGCGCCCGGGAAGAGCACGAGCCCGCCTCCGCTCTTGACAAAAGCGGAGAGTTCGGAAACTTGTCCCGATGAGAGCCCTTGTGAGGTACAGAGAACGATGACATCCGCGCGTTTTATCTCAACGGAACTCAATCGACCGGGCGCCACCTCGTCGAGCACCAGGGCGGATTCAGACGCGGACGTGCGTGCTGAAAGCGCGAGTCGTGGATAGCGCAGGTCAGGAGCAGCTCCAACCAAGAGTGCACGAATGTGCTCCGGAATCTGAAGAACGAAGTAACGCCGATTGTCGTACTGGAAATCATCATCTTCAATCTCCACGAATCCCTCGACAGGGCCCGTTGCGCTTGCTGCGACAGAAAACTCCACAGGAAGAGAGGACTGTTTCTGAACGTCGATGCTGCGTTCTGCCACGCGCGTACCGTTGAGAAAGACGCTGACAACGTGGTCTTGGACATCGTTTCCCGAGTAGTTCCCAATGCGGGTCTGAACCGTAAAGGGTTTATCCCGCTCGAAGATGGAGGAGGGTATGGTGATGGATTCGATCCCGAAGTTCTGCAGTCCCCGTTTTCCAACCGGGACAAAGAAGAACTGCGCTTCAGCGGGGAACAGTCTCTCTGTTGTGTTCGGTTCGTTTGTTTCGTTGCTCAACACGCCTTGCTGAAAATCGGAGAAGACATACACCTCTTTGTTGAAATTGTGGACACCTGCAAGCAGTCGGGCTGCGATGCGAAGGCCATCTTCTACGGATCGACGTTTAGCAGATGGCTTAATATCATCGATGTGCCTTCTCAGGAGTCCGAAATCCCGCACTGCGTTCGCGTTGCCGGGTGCACCACCTTCCAGAGATGACAGCGGGAGGAGGAATACTTCGTCTCCGTCCTTGAACAACGGCACGATATTCTTTGCTGCCTGCTTCGCCTGTTTGAGAAGCTCTCCGTGCTCGTCACCGACTGTCATGCTATATGAGTCATCGATGACGACGATGGCAGTTGTTTTCGCGTGACTTCCCAGATTTCCGGCAAGCGTGCCCTTCAGTGTTGGGCGTGCAAATGCAAAGACGATCAAGAGGACAAGCAGCGTCCGCAGGATCAGCAGAAGGAGTTGCCGGAGTTTCAGGCGCCGGATTTTTGTCTTCTGCAGTTCTTTGAGGAATGCCAGCGTGCTGAACTCGATCGTCCGCAGCTTTCGCAGATTCAGAAGGTGCAACAGGATCGGGATAGCCGCGGCGAGAAGACCGAAAAGGGCAAGGGGGTTAAGAAATGTCATTGAACGGGAACACCGGTCTCAAAAGTGATTCGGCGAATGTTGACAGTGTGGCTTCAAAGAAGTCTCTTAGGTGTGACTGGTATCTGTTACAACATAACCTGAAGATGAGCGAAAATCAAGCGAAGGGATGTCTCTTCGCACCGTGCTGAGGCAGGTCGTTAGTAGCATCCTTTTTTGATCGGAATTCCTCCGCGCTTCTCTGCGACCTCTGCGTCTCCTCGTTGAAACCCACAACCAAATCAGGACACCACCGGGCAATTCGCTTCGTTGCTATTCCTTGCGGATTTCGGTACTTTCTCTCTGTTATGAGGAAGAAACGACTTCTGCAGTCCATACGCTTGCTATCGCTCACCGTGCTGGCATCTCTCGTTTTGTTTTCAGGGGAGACATTTCAGGCGCGTGCGCAGTCTGCAAGAGTCACGAAGAAAATAAAGCCGGAGTTCAGTGAAACTCCTCAGCGTCTTCCAAATTTCTTGCCATACCGGTCTGTGAAACGACCGAAGATCGCGGTCGTGCTCAGTGGTGGCGGAGCAAGGGGCATCGCGAGCATTGGTGTTCTGAAAGTCCTCGAGGAGGCCGATATCCCCATGGACCTGATCGTCGGCAACAGTATTGGCAGCATTTTGGGCGGTTTGTATGCGTCTGGCTACTCCATTGACCAGTTGCATCGGATGGTGGACACGACGAACTGGGCGGATGTGCTCAGTTTCAATGACGATGCCAGAAGATCGGACCTGTTTCTCGATCAGAAGATTGCCGAAGACCGGAGCATTTTGACAGTGCGATTTGAGGGACTCGAGCCGATTCTACCGCAGTCCCTCTCAACGGGTCAACGATTGACGAACTATCTGAATTTGCTCGTCCTGCAAGGAATTTACCATCCCAATCCAAGTTTCGATGATCTTCGTATTCCTTTTCGGGCGGCCGCGACCGACCTCGTGTCCGGCAAAGCTTTCATTCTTGATCGGGGAAATCTCACGGAAGCACTTCGCGCCAGCGTCTCGGTCCCGCTCCTCTTCAGTCCGGTTTCGCGTGACTCTGCCCGATTGCTCGATGGGGGACTCATTTCGAACATCCCGGTTGATGCCGCCAGGAACTGGGGGGCTGATCTCATTGTGGCTGTCGATGTCACCAGTCCGTTAAGGCCTCTGGCGAAGCTGAATGCTGCGTGGGAGATCGCGGATCAAATACTTGGCATTACGATGCAGGCCTCGAATCGGCAGCAACTCGCGGACGCCAATATTGTCATCCGACCAAACCTTGGCGCTCACCTCTCTGACGACTTCACCAATGTTGGTACGCTTATCGCCGAAGGCGAGCTTGCGGCGAAACTGGCGCTGGGTGATTTGAAGGCGTTGATCCGAACAAAAGCTGCCGAGCAGGCAAAAAGCCGGGTCGACCAGTCAATGTACCGAAATACCCATTTCAGGTTCGATGCGCTGAGCCTCGATCAAGAATGGATCGTGCCGGTCATGAATCTTGCGCGCGGGACGGAAGTAACCGAGCAGTCTTTGCAGTCCCTTGTTAATGCGATGTATCAGTCCGGTGATTTTGAAGATGTCGGGGTTGACGCCGAGATCGATTCCGGATCGACGATGCTGCAGTTGATTGCTGTTCCGACTCCTGTCATACGATCTATCGAAATTGTCGGAAGCAAGCTTGTCGGTCTCGACACTCTGAACGCAGTGTTTCAGCCTTTGGTCGGACATCGGCTCAACTTCCACAAGAGCCGGAAAGCGATGGAGAATATTCTCTCGGTGTACCGTGATCGCGGCTACTCCCTGGCAAGGATTCGCGAAGCGACAGTGGATCGTACATCGGGGCAGGCGACGGTCCGCATTGATGAAGGGGTCATCTACCGGCGGGACATCAGGGGTACAACAAAGACAAAGGATTACGTTATCTGGCGTGAGCTCCCTTGGGACGAAAAACAGGTTTTCCAGGTGAGGAAAGTCGCTCAGGGAATCTCGAATCTCTACGGGACCAGCTTGTTTGAGCAGGTCTCAGTCGATATTCGGCAGGAGGGGTCGAACGGTGAACACCAGGTGGTTCTCATCGACGTGCGTGAGCGCAGCACGGAACTTATCCGGCTGGGGCTGAGAATCGACAATGAGCGCAACATCCAGCCGTCTATTGACATGCGGGACGAAAATCTCTTCGGTCTCGGTGCGGAGCTGGGAGTTCGTGCATTTGGCGGTTCCCGAAATCGCAGCTTCATCGCGGAGTTCAAGGCGACAAGGATCTTCAGTTCCTACTTGACGTTCGGGTTGAAGGGCTACTACACCTTCCACGACGTCAATGTGTATGGCGATGATGCAGTAAATAACCTGAAACGCTGGAATCGGATACGGGTGGGTGAATATCGTGAGCTCAAGCAGGGAGGCTCAGCGACATTCGGGACGCAGCTGGAACGCCTTGGCACCGTGACCGTTGAGGGAAGGCTCGAAAACCAGCGCGTGTGGAGCTTCTTCGGTCAACCGTTCGAGACGGAGAGCTATCAGATCGGAGCAATCCGCTTCGGTGTGAAGGTTGATAACCAGGATCGTTATCCGTTTCCGCGCAAAGGCGTTCTTATGGATTTTTCCTATGAGTCTGCAGTCATCCCTGCCCGGAGTGGCGTGGGATTTACAAAGATGACGTTTTCTTATGATTGGTACCAGACGTACGGTCGCAACACGTTTCACCCGCGCGTTCGCTTCGGCTTCGCAGATGAAACACTCCCGATTACGGAGCAGTTTACACTTGGAGGGCAGGAGAGCTTCTATGGGCTCCGCGAAGACAACAGCAGAGGCCGCCAGCTCCTCGTCGCAAGTCTGGAATATCGCTATCACAGCCCCGTGAAGATCTTCTTTGACACGCATCTTTTCGCGCGCTACGATCTTGGATCAATTTGGGCAGCGCCTGCTGAAGTCCGCCTCGTCGATCTTCGCCATGGGATCGGCACTGGCCTCGCGTTGGACACGCCAATCGGACCCGTTGAGTTCTCGCTTGGCCAGAGCTTTTTCTTTCGAAAGGAATTCCTGGACAATCCTGTGAGCCTGGGTCCATTGTTGGCCTATTTCAGCATCGGATACGCCTTCTAGATCCCGCAACGAATCGAAGCAGTGTAGTTGTAAAATCATCCTGAATTGTTTTTTCGAAAAAACTCCCTATATTAAACCTGAAAGCATAGTCAGATTCCCATCGCTGGCAGAACTGAACGACCATGACGACGAAACCCCCCTCTCAGATAGCCGAATTTCCACCTGATGCACTCGAAAAAATTGCCCACAACGCCGTAGCGAATATCCCGACGCAGGAACCCAATGACAGACATCGCCTGGGATACAACGTGTGGATGTGGCTCGTCGACAGAAAAGGAACGCTCGATCAGGCAATTCGGGCTTCCGGGTCTCGGATGCATCTTCCGACGGAAGAAGTCCTGAAGATCGTGACGCAGCAATTGAAGGACAAGGGAATAGAAGTTTCGTAGCCGGTCTGTCGCTGTCTCTCCTTATCAAGCGTATCAGCCCTCCATGAATCTCGACTTCAATTCGCTTCTTTTCTCGTTCATCCTTCCCTTGCCGCGATTGACAGAACGACTGTAACACTCATCGAAGGAATTCAAGAATGGATCTGGGTCTCAGAAATAAAGTGGCTCTCGTTGCTGCCGCCAGTCAGGGATTGGGCAAAGCCTCGGCAATGTCGCTTGCACAAGAGGGGGCTCGTCTGGTGATCTGTTCCCGAAACGAACAGAGCATCAGGAAAACGGCGGAGGAGATCAGAGCGAAGACGGGGGCAACAGTCGTGCCTGTGGTGGCCGATGTGAGCAAGAACGAGGATATCACATCCTTCGTTCAGACGGCGATCAGGGAGTTCGGAACGGTGCACGTGCTCGTCAACAACGCGGGCGGACCTCCGACGGGGCACATCCTGAAGGTCTCTGATGAAGAGTGGGCGAAAGGGGTGCAGTTGACTCTGATGAGCGTCATTCGATGCATCCGGGAGGTGCTGCCATACATGGAGAAGCAACAGTGGGGTCGCATCGTCAGCATCGTATCCATCGCTGCGAAGCAGCCGATCAATGAGTTGCTTATCTCATCAACTCTTCGGCCAGGAATTCTCGGGCTCACCAAGGTGCTTTCGAACCAATACGCCAAAGACAATATCACAGTCAACACGATTTGTCCCGGCTTGATTCTGACGAATCGGCAGAAAGAACTCAGTGCCTCCCGGGCGTCTGAGAAGAATATGACGATGGAAGAATACCTGGCAGACAGTGCAAAGGCGATTCCCGCCGGTCGGCTTGGTCGGCCGGAGGAAATCGGAGACGTCGTGACCTTTCTTGCGTCAGAGCAGGCGAGCTATATCAATGGTGTGAACTTGCTCGTTGACGGAGGATCCGCGCGGGGGATTCACTAGAATTTCCGATTGTTGTCGATACACGACGGCTGACTGCAGGCTCATTCTGTTCGCTCATAGTCCATGAACGAGAAGCCGTTGTGTCGCTGCGTGGACACCAAACGGAAAAACGATCCAACGAGGTGTTCGTAGGGGGGAAAGAATGTATCTCCATCAACTTCCTGTTCCACCAGTGTCAATCGGAGCTCGGCAGCAGACGTGATGAGTTGGGCGAAGATTTGACCACCACCAATGACGTAAACCGTTCCTTCATTCTTCACCGCTTCCAGTGCTTCCGCTATCGTGCGGTATGTCTCCACGCCTTGTATCTCGTTTGACGTGAGAACTATGTT
>JACVXU010000415.1 GCA_015661185.1 Bacteroidota bacterium | reverse complement strand
CTTGAAGTTGGCGGAGATTATTATGATTTTATTGCCCTCGGTCCCGAAAAACTTGGCGTCGTCATTGGTGATGTATCGGGAAAGGGAGTCTCTGCTGCGTTCTACATGGCAGAGGTGAAGGGGATCTTCCAATCGCTCAGCCGCGTTGCGGAGACCCCGCGGGATTTGTTGCTTCGCGCGAATGAGGCGCTGGTAGATAGCCTCGAGCGCAAAGCGTTCATCAGTCTGCTTTATGCGATCTTCGATGTCTCGCGTTCCCGTGTGGTGCTCGCTCGGGCCGGACATTGCCCGATGATCCACATCTCGGGTGAACACGCAGAGATGGTACGGCCGACGGGACTCGGTCTGGGACTGACGCACGAGGCGATCTTTGAAGAAGCGACGGAAGAGACGACCATTGGGCTAAAGAGCGGAGATATTTGTATATTCTACACCGATGGTCTAAGCGAATCACGGAATTCCGAAGGCGAAGAATTTGGGTATGACCGCATCGTGAATGTCGCACTTCACGGTCGGAACAATTCCGCTGAAACAATCAAGAATTCAATCCTCCAGGAAGTACGAAACTACACGGGTAATTCCTCGTATGGGGACGACATGACGCTCGTGGTGGTGAAAACAATATGAGAGAATATCAACCTGGAACCTGTCGACCCGGGCAAGCGCTTGGTGAAGGAGATGAGGGTCGGCAATATGCAATTCTATCGTATCAAGAAGGAGTAAACCACCATGGCTGATTTCAGGGTCCACCAGCGAGACGGAGAAGGCGTGAGTGTGATTGATCTGAAGGGGTATCTCGACGCCCACACAGCCCCGGATTTAGAAAACGCCTTCCAGAAGCTGTTGAACGACAAGAAGTTCAACATCATCGTAAACTGTAAAGACCTTACCTACATCAGCAGCGCTGGGTTGGGCGTTTTCATGGCATTTATTGAAGATGTGCGGAAGAACCTCGGCGATATCAAGATGTCGAACATGTCGCCAAAGGTCTATAACGTCTTCGATCTGCTCGGATTTCCAATTCTGTATGAGATCTACAAGGACGAGCAGGAGGCGGTCGTTCGCTTCAGATCACAAAAGAAATCGTAGTTGAGCAGCGACGAGACACTTCACCATGAAAATCGTGTTCCAGTATGGCCGCTAAGGCACAAAAACTGACAAAGACGATCGAAAGCCGAACAGACAGTCTCCTGGAGGTGAGGGAGTTTGTCTTGAAGGCCGCTCGCCAATTCGGCTTTGGCGAGGAGGAATCATCGAAGATCGTTCTTGCAGTGGACGAGGCATGCACGAATGTTATCAAACACGCCTATCAATATGCACCCGACCGAAAGATCGAGATAGTCATACAGCCTGACATTGACCGGCTTCAGATCACCGTCATCGATGACGGCAAAGCGTTCAACCCTTCCATTGCGAAGTTGCCCGACCTCAAACAACACCTGAGCCACTACCGACGCGGGGGATTGGGTGTCTACCTGATGCGAACCCTCATGGACAAGGTCGAGTACAAATTGGCGCCGGGAAAGAGAAATGAAGTCCGGCTCACTAAGTACCTATCCGCCAGTGAAACGCGAGCGTAAACCTAGCTCTTCCGCAAAAGCACATCCCGCGCCAGCGAGACGCACACGCCCCATCTTGAAAGAGAGCCGCGGCGCGTCTGATATCCTCCCCTTGTTTGAATTCAGTAACGTTGTCAATTCATCCGTCGACCTCAAGTTTATTCTCGGCACTGTCCTTCTCACTGTGATGGGAAAGATGCTCGTTTCGAAGGGCATGGTATTGTTGAAACGAGATCCCGGACAATTTGAAGTCGTAAACGCAAAAGGTCTCGATTCTGAAACGGTAGGACGAATGATTCGAATCGAAAGGCCGATTCGGAGCGTGGACTATACTGATCGGGCAGGAGCGTCGCAACCGTGGCTTGGATTCTTTCGCGAGCGGAGTCAGAAGCTTCTCGTCCCGATCATGGCTCAGCGGCGTATCGTTGGGTTGCTCAGCCTTGGAGGACGCTTGGGAGGTAAGCGGTACTCAAAGAGTGAGCACCAGTTGATCAATTCGCTCGTGAACCTCTCCGCCGCTGCGATTGAAAAAGCGTTGATGATTGAACAGCTTCGCGAGGTGAACCGCAGCCTGGACCGTAAATACCAGGAGTTGAATACCCTGTTCGATCTCAGCAAGGAGTTCAACGTCATTCTTGACGCAGACAAGGTTATCCGGTTGCTCACGTTTTCGTTGCTGGGTCAGATCGGGGTTAATCGCTATGCATTCTGTCTGGATGATGGCGAAAAGCTGAAACTGGTAGCGTCAAAGCTGGATCGGGAGCTTGGTCCTCAGGAGACGCTGAAGCAATTATGCGCGCTGAAGGGGGCGGACCTCGTCGAAAATCTTGCCCGGCAAAAAAGATTTCATGCGGTTGCCGCTCAGCTTACACGGGTTGGAATCGTGGCGGTCGTGCCCATGCAGATTCAGAACCAGGTTAAAGGAGCTGTGTTGTTGGGCGAGAAGCTCCGCGGTGCTGCCTATTCAAAGGCAGACCTCGAATTCCTGTACTCTCTGGCGAATCTCGCGATCATCTCGATTGAGAAT
>JACVXU010000414.1 GCA_015661185.1 Bacteroidota bacterium | reverse complement strand
AAAAATGATAGAGAAATTTACAAAAATCTAGGTGTTGTTGGAAAAACTCCGCGCGGTCTTGTCGCATGGAAATTTCCGGCTGAAGAAGCGACTACTGTTGTTGAAAATGTGGAGTGGTTTGTCGGGCGTACCGGCGCTCTAACTCCGGTGGCTCTTGTGCGTCCTACGAATATCGGCGGAACCATGGTTAAGCATGCGTCGCTTCATAACATTGATGAAATAGAGCGACTAGGATTAAAAATCGGTGATACCGTTGTTTTGGTTAAGGCGGGGGATATAATTCCGAAAGTTTTGAGGGTATTGAAAGAAATGCGCGGCGAGGGTGCTTCGGGCGCTTCGGGCGCGGCGCGCGAAATACGTGCGCCGCGCGCTTGCCCTGTTTGCGGAAGCGATACGGTGCGCCGCAAAGGCGAGGTAGCTCTTTATTGTTCTAACGATGATTGTCCGGCAAAGGATCAAGGCAGAGTGCTTTATGCCGCGCGCGCATTTGAAATTGACTGGCTTGGGGATGAGGTTGTGACGAAATTACTGGAGGCTGGACTGATTCATTCAGCGCCCGATCTTTTTGCCTTAAAGCCGGAGGATTTGCTTGAACTTGAAGGATTTGCCGATCGGTCCGCCACGCTCCTCTTGGAATCGATTGCAGGCAGTAAGACCGTCTCCCTGGATCGCTTTCTGATGGGACTCGGGATCCGGCAAGTCGGACAACATATCGCCAAAGTTCTGGCCCGTGAGTTTGGGTCTCTCGAGGAGATCATGTCGGCGGATCGGAGATCATGTCGGCGGATCGGGAACGGTTTCAACAGATTCGTGAGATTGGTCCTGAAATTTCCGAGAGCTTGGTGGTCTATTGGTCTGAGCCGCACAACCGGGAGGTCATCGCACAGCTCCAGGAATCCGGCGTACAGGTTGCACCGGGCATGGCAACGGGCGACCGGAGGAAATCCCCGCTTGCAGGGAAGACGTTCGTGTTTACCGGTGGACTAGATCACTTCACGCGAGATGGCGCGCAACAGGCTGTGGAAGCGGCAGGAGCGCGTGTGTCCTCAAGCGTGAGTAAAAAGACGTCCTATCTGGTGGTGGGACAAGACCCTGGCTCCAAACTGGACCAAGCCCAAACGCTGGGGGTGACGATACTGACGGAACAGGAGTTTGCCGCCCTGATCGGGGAAGACGAAAAAGGACTTAACTGACAAGGTCGAGGTTCGGGGCTTCGACGTGAGCCGGTGATTTTTCTTCACGAAAGATTTGGACACTGCGGATGGACCGAGGCTCGGCTTCATGGATAAGGATCCGGCAGTTGGCGATCCGCACTTCTTCTCCAACCTTGGGAATTCGACCAAGCTCTTGTTGAATGAGGCCGGCGATCGTCACTGCTTCATTGCCGAGATCGACTTTCAGGAAATCGTTGACCTTGCGCACTTCGGTTCTACTGTGAACAAGGATATGATTCTTTCCTAACCGTTTGATCAGTTCTTCCGTGATATCGGTTTCGTCCATGATCTCCCCGACCACTTCTTCGAGAAGATCTTCAAGCGTGACAATCCCCATCACGCCGCCGAACTCGTTGACCACGACGGCCATATGCCGTTTCTCCTGCTGAAACTGCTTCATGAGGTCGTCCGCCGTCTTGCCGGCGGGAACGAACAGCGGGGGATAGGCAATGTCTTTGAGTTTCGCCTCATTCTGCCCCTTGGCGAGTTCGGTCAATGCCCTCGTCTTGTAGAGAATGCCCGTGATGTTATCGAGCGTCCCGTCATACACGGGGATCCGCGAGTATTTCGAATTGTAGAGGAGTTCCTGAGCCTCTTTCAGGCACAGGTTACCATCCAATGAAAAGACATAGAGTCGAGGGGTCATCGCGTCTTCAGCTGTGATGTCTTTGAGCTGGAAGACGTTCTTGATCATTTTCACCTTCTCGAACTCAATCGTCCCGGTCTTTCCACCCTCATCCAGCATGATCTTCAGCTCTTCCTCGGTCACGAGGGGAAGCGTCAGACCTTTCCCTCCGGTCAGTTTGTAGATCAACGGCACTATCACAAACAATAATGGTTTGAGAAGTAGCTGAACCCCGTAGACGGGGTAGGCCATGTTCAGAGTGACCGGAACCGCAAACTTGGCGGCTAACGTTTTAGGGATCACATCGACGGCCACCAAGAGGACAAAGGTCAGCAGGCCGACCATGACGGCAATCGCCTCGTCAAAAAATGTTTGGCCTCCATAGATACTCAGGGTCAGAAAGGTGGCATACATCGGCGTCGCCACGCCGACCAGCCGGTCGCCGACCAAAATGGTCGAGAGGAGCTTTTGGGGGTCACTACGGAGATGGAGGGCCAACTTCGCTCGACGATTCCCAGTTTGAGCGAGCGCCCTCAGCTTCGTTGAGTTGACCGCAAAGAAACCGATTTCGGCCGTGGATATCACAGCTGAAAGAACAATAAGACCTAAGAGGATTAGAACATCCATGGATAGTAATGTATTAGAAGCGGCCCACTATGCCGGTCGGCCTGGAATACGAGAGAGTCCAGGGGCTGTCCCCTATCGCCTTCAACCGGCAATGTGAGATTTGGTAGAACAAAAGATCTTGATAGGGGCCTAACTGACCTGTATCCATTGGACTGTATATGTACCATAGGGCAGAGTGGCGAGCAAGCATATGCTGTAAACACGCCACAATATCAAACAGTTGCATTGCATATCCGCAGAAAAACTGAAGAATTGGGAAGGCTAGCTGGATGAAGCTGGCATTATTATGAGTCGTCTCGAAATACAAAGGCCTGGAGCCCAAGGGACGATTCGAGGTGGGAGGCGGCAGCTTCTGCCTGGGCTTCCCTGGAAAACTGAC
Organism: Bacteroidota bacterium; assembly: GCA_015661185.1. Taxonomy (GTDB): domain Bacteria; phylum Bacteroidota; class Ignavibacteria; order UBA10030; family UBA10030; genus UBA9647. The sequence goes on along the minus strand of JACVXU010000414.1, from coordinate 512 downwards.
CAATCTGAACTCGATATCGCTTTCCTTCTGGCAGATCGACAACCTGGACTCTGCCGCCTGAGTAGAGATGTTTCGCACGCTCCAAGAGGTTGAGTGCATTCTGCTGATCGGAAAAGGACCCGACTTGCACTCGTAAGACCCCCATATCGGCAGTCCGCCCTTGATACTCAACCACTCGTAATTCAATCTGGTCGGTTCCAGCCCCGGTCATCCCCAGCGCGTGCGCCCCGGCGAGTGAGAGATCGAGCACCCGCCCCCTCGCAAAGGGACCACGATCGTTAATGCGGACGGTCACCTGTCGACCAGTACTCATTGATCGAACCACAGCAATTGAACCGAGTGGCAAGGTCCGATGAGCAGCCGTCAGCTGATGCATGTCATACCGTTCGCCATTTGCCGTCTTGTTCCCATGAAATCCTGGGCCATACCATGAGGCGACACCACGCTCGACGAACCCAACAGGATAGCCTGGGAAATAGGTAGGTTTGGGGGCACCGCCACAAGCGGCCAGG
>JACVXU010000413.1 GCA_015661185.1 Bacteroidota bacterium | reverse complement strand
AATGCTTGTTTCCGCGTCAGGCACGAAGTGTGGTGGTGTCTCAGAGTGCAGGTCTCGCTTCGCGCCGCTCGATTCACGGATCACCAGCTCGACCGGCGTCGTTGTTTTGACCATGACATCGTTTTTGTCGCGCATCATCTCGACGAGATGCCGCACAGCCATCGCTCCCATTTCCTCGCGATGCACATTAACGGTCGTCAACCGCGGTTGCACGAGTAATCCCGCCTCGATGTTATCGAAGCCCACAATGGCCACTGAATCCGGGACGGAGATTCCGACATCCTTACAGTACTTCATACAACCAAGCGCCATTGCGTCGTTTGCCGCGAAGATTGCGGACGGCCGCCTTGCAGCGGGAGCCAGAATTCCCTTCGCGGCACGGTAGCCATTCTCCATGCGTGTGTCCGGCTCATTGATACTCTTCCAAGCGGACGTGATCTCAACTCCACGAGATTGCAGAGTATCACAATATGCATGATATCGTTCGGCGATACTCGGGTGATCGAGATCACCGCCGATGAATCCGATTTTCGTGTGACCCAATTCAAGAAGATGTTCCACAACAAGACGCGCTCCGTCACGATTATCCATTGTCACTGTCGACAACCGGTGGCGCGGGATTTCATAATCGATCAGTACGATCGGCAGGCTCCTATCGCGGACGTACTGGATCCAGGGTGTGCCAATCTTCCCCGCGATGATCACGCCATCGACATTGTGTTCGAGCAGAAACCGCGGCATCTCTTTGGTTGCGCGAACCGTCGGAGCGACGGTCGTGAGAAGAACGTAGTAGTTATGTTTCCGGGCTTCGAACTCTGTTCCAAGGAAGACTCTCGTGTAGAATGGCTCAGCAACGTTGAAGTGATCGTCGGTAAGAATGAAACCAATGTTGCCGCTCGACTTTGACGCGAGACCGCGTGCACTCCGCTGGGGATGGTAGTTGAGATCGGCGATTACTTTCTGAACCTTTTGTCGCGTCTCCTTGGCAACATTCGACTTCTCATTCAGTACCAGGGAAACCGTCGAGACCGACAGTCCTGATTTTCGAGCGACATCTCGTATGGTGTGTCGGCGGCTCGACATCTTTCTCTTAAAACGTTTTATGAAAATATGTCGAAAATCTCGAAGAAAAGTGTGGTTATCGCTCAGGCTGGGATTACAACTCGAACCGTTGCAATGATAGTCAGATGGGTGATCAGAGTCAAGTTTTTTCTTTGCCAGCTTTCCCCAAATGCCTGTGCAGATTAAGAAAACCAGTGTTAATTAGCCCATTGTCCCCATTCAAAAGTCCATCCGGGCCAGAACTCCATCATGAACCATCCGATTAGGGAGCGGATTCGTAAACCGAGAATAGATTGGAAGATGAATTTTTTGATGGGGATGAGCGGAGTGCGCCGGTATTTAGTGCGAAGGGCGGTTTGTTCCTGATACACGATTTCCAGCTGGCGTTGAGTTTTTGATTTGACAAAGAACAAAAGTGACCAGCCCCAGTTGCGGTACCAATGCCAAGTTAGTTAATTTGTTGCCATTGGCAAGCTGAGAGGATACCGCACCTCTGGTGCCGGTGGACGATATCCCAAAGAGCTGTGTGGCCGTATCGTGTTGTACGTCTTCCTCCATCGTTCCGTGATGACTCTTGCCTTAGCGATCGTGTCGAAGATCCCTCCGTTCAGAAGCTCGTCTCTCATCTTTGCGTTGAATGATTCGATGTATCCGTTCTCCCAGGGACTTCCAGGCTCGATGAACAGCGTCTTGACTCCGAGGCGCTGCAGCCATTGACGCACCGACTCTGCCGTGAACTCCGAGCCGTTATCTGAACGCAGGAAGTTCGGTGCGCCGCGCTCAACAAACAGCTCTGATAACTCGTAGATTACATCTGCTGCCTTTACCCGTCGATTGATATGGATCTTCAATCACTGCCGCGAATACTCATCCACGATGTTCAACATCCGGATCGGTCTTCCGTCACTGGTCCTGCCTACGACAAAATCATAGCTCCAGACGTGGTTGCGGTGCAACGGGCGTAATCGTATGCAGGAACCATCAATCAACCACAGCCGTCGTCGTTTTGGCTGTCTCTTTGGAACTTTCAGACCTTCCCGGCGCCATAACCGCTCCACCCGCTTGTGGTTCACCCTCCAACCTTCGCTTCTCAACAGCGCTGTCACTCTCCATTATCCATATCTCCCATACTCGCATGCAAGCGAGACCATCCGATTGGTCATTGCTTCCTCTTCTCCTTTAACTTCAAGCTTACGTCGCTGCGTCGATCGTGGCTGTTCCACCACACGGCAAATACGTCGTTCTGAAGCGTGCATCGCTTCCTGGAGGTCTCTCACCGCCCGGCGCCGTTTGACCGGGCTCAGAAGTTTCCCCGGGCTGCTTCCTTCAGAATAGCGTTGTCAATCGATAGATCCGATACTACCTTCCGCAGACGGCTGTTCTCTTATCCCAACTCTTTCAGCCGTTTTGCCTGATCTACCCTCAATCCCCCATACTGTTTCCGCCACTTGTAGTGCGTCGCACCGCTGATCCCCAACTGGCGCATCACTTCTTCAATCGACATCCCCTTCGCCTGCAACACCTCT
>JACVXU010000018.1 GCA_015661185.1 Bacteroidota bacterium | reverse complement strand
AAAAAAGCGTCCAAGGTCATAGTCGTGTTGCCGGCGTATCAGGCGGAACGAACATTGGAACAAACCGTTCGAGAGATTCCACGTCAGAGTGTCGATGAGATCATTCTCGTGGATGATGCGAGCAGCGATCGGACCATGGAAATTGCTCAGGCGCTGAATCTTGTGGTCGAACGGCACCCGCTCAACAAAGGCTACGGAGGCAATCAAAAGACCTGCTACAATCTCGCCCTCGCGCGAGGAGCGGACATCATCATCATGCTGCATCCGGACTATCAGTACGATCCCCGACTGATTCCACATTTCGTCGACTTCATACGGAACGACTACTTCGACGTCATGTTGGGAACCCGGATACGGACGCGCAAAGAGGCGCTGGCAGGTGGGATGCCCAAGTATAAGTACATATCGAATCGGTTCCTGACGATTTTTGAGAACATCGTGACAGGACAAAACCTTTCAGAATGGCACACGGGAATGCGTGCATACAGTCGTCAGGTCCTCGAGGCGATTGACTTCAAGCACAATTCCGATGACTTCGTCTTCGACAGCCAGGTCCTTTTCCAGATCATTGAGCACGGCTTCAGGATCGGTGAAATTCCCGTACCGGTGAGGTACTTTGCTGAAGCTTCGAGCATCAACTTCGTTCGTAGTGTCCGCTACGGCGTAGGCACTGTTTTGGTTGCGCTGAGGTTCCTGGTTCACAAGATGTTCCGAATGAACCGTAATGCTCTTAAGCGCACCGTCATTTAAGGTCTTCACTTCCCAGTTCCATTCAGTAGACCACCATCCTATGCCCTTCGACCACGAACGAATCGTGTTTGGCTTCTTCCCAAAACGCATCGCGCCCTTCCTTTTGGTCGTTCTTGCAATTGCCTTTGTGATCATCGTTCGGGTCCGCTTGCTCGATGTTCCGCTTGAGCGAGACGAAGGGGAATACGCCTACATGGGACAGCTCATACTCGATGGTATTCCTCCCTATTCGCAGGCCTATAACATGAAACTGCCGGGCATCTATTTCCTCTACGCCCTTGTCATGTTCGTGTTTGGGCAAACAGGTACCGGGATACATCTTGGCCTCCTCTTTTTCAATGTAGCATCCATCGTCCTGATGTACTTCATCGGCAGGAGCCTTGTCAACGAGTGGGTTGGGGCATCTGCGAGCGCCGCATTTGCGATGCTAAGTCTGAGCAATAGGGTGCAGTCACTCTGGGCGAATGCCGAGCACTTTGTCCTCCCCTTTGCGCTCGCCGGCTTCCTCGCATTGCTCTACTACAAGAAGAAGGAAAGACTGTCTTTGCTCATTTTCAGCGGCGCTCTGTTCGGATCAGCGGCGCTCTGTTCGGAATTGCCACGTTGGTGAAGCAGCATGGCGCTTTTCTTGGGATCTCCGGCTTTGTGTTCCTGATCGCAATCATCTCCAATCGGCATGAACGAAAAGCAAGGTCCGCAGTGCGCGATCTGGTCTGGTTTGTTGTCGCTGGGCTCATACCGCTTGTTCTCTGCTTTCTCTATGTCTATTACTCGGGCGTTTTTGACCGCTTCTGGTTTTGGGCTTTCACGTACGCAAGGGCTTACCTCACTCAGATCCAGCCCGATGGAGCGACGTTCTCTTTCCTCTCGAATTTCTATCCGTTGTTCAAAGCCACTTCCCCCATCTGGATTCTTGCAGGTCTTGGTTGCGCCGCTGTCCTGCTTTCAGGTCCTCTGAAAACCCACCGGTGGTTCTGTCTCAGTTTTCTTGTCGGGGGCTTCGCTGCAATCAGTCCGGGCTACTTTTTTCGGCCTCACTATTTCGTGCTGATTCTGCCATCTGTTGCGCTTCTGTTCGGGTTGGGAGTTGAGTTTCTTAGGCAGATTTTCAAGCGCATGGAGGGCAACGTCCTGCGGCTCGCAATTCCGGTTGTGACAGCTCTCATCGCCCTTCTTTCTCCAATCGCTTCCCACGCAGACATTTTTTTCCAGTCCTCTCTCTTCTTTGTTACGAGGGCAACGTACGGGGGCCATCCGCTGTCCGAGGCAAAAACTATTTCTCGATTCCTCAAGGACTGGTCAGCACCGGAAGATAGAATTGGAATCATCGGCAGTGAGCCGGAGATGTTCTTCTATTCAAAACGCCGATCGGCGACAGGCTATCTGTACCACTATTCCGTGATCGAGCCACAACCGTACGCGCGGCAGATGATGAAGGAGATGACCGGCGAGATCGAATCGGCAGCCCCCCGCTTCCTTCTCTACGTCCAAGTGGAGCCGATATGGTACAAGGTCCCAGAAAGTGTCAGGGAACTCGTTCAGTGGTACAGGAGGTACGCCGACAGCTGCTACACACTTATAGCCCGCTACGAGTGGACGCCGGGGCGAAACACCCCCGTGATGGTGATGGATGAAGAGGCTCTCCAGAAACCGCCGCAACAGGATTACTATGTGGTCATCCACGAACGGAAACGGTTAACGGATCGATGACAGAAAACACTCTTCGGTCTCTCTTTCTTGGGCGATGGCATCCCTATGCCTGGATTGCTCTTGCTTCCTGTCTTCTCTATGGCCACATCCTGACTTTCTCGGACTATACATTCTATGACGACGACGTCCTGATTTCCCGCCACTTCTCGCACATCGATGAATTGTCAGACATCGGTCGTGAGTTTTTTGAAGACGCCTTCCATCAGGCACAAGGAGGGAACTTCTTCAGGCCCTTGCTGACCATCTCATTCATTCTCTCTGGACAAGTCAGCGGTCTCGATTTGTGGGGATATCATCTTACCGATATTGTGCTGCATCTGATAGCCAGCATGTTGGTTTTTGTAGCGCTGAAGACTCTCGGCATCAGACACGGCCCGGCATTCGTCTGCTCACTGCTGTTTTGTCTTCACCCTTCGCTCACTCAGGCTGTTGCCTGGGTTTCAGGTCGCAACGATACGCTGCTCGCAGTCTTCATTCTTCCCTGTTTCATATTCTTCGTCAAGTTTCTCGAGGCGCCATCAGTCAAGTGGTATCTGCTGCATATGCTCTTTTTCACTCTCTCGATGCTCACAAAAGAGACGGCGATCGTTTTTCCAATTCTGGCGCTCTTCTACGCAGGAGTTGTGAAAAAACAAAACCTGCTTTCTCTCTCCACCGTGCTCTGGCTAGTCGGCTGGGGACTGATATTGCTAAATTGGAGGATCTCGCGCGATATTGCACAACTGGCGCCGGTCGGTGATAAGTGGTTTGCACTGAAGACCGTCTTTTCTGACCTCCCCGTCCTTCTCTCGTACTTAGGAAAAATCTTTTGGCCTTTCAATCTGGCGTTTGCGCCTTTTCAGGCGGACATCAACTTTATTCCAGGCATCGCCGCCGCGCTCTTGTTGATCGCGGCGATCGTTCTGGCCGAGACAAGAAACTGGCGCATCATCACCTTTGGCCTGCTCTGGTACGTATTGTTTCTTGTGCCTACGCTTTTCCATCATGCCGACATATCCCATCCTCCGAAGTTCTACGAGCATCGGATCTATCTTTCCTTCATCGGGATCATGATGATTCCGCTTTCGCTCTCATTCGCAAGGCGCTATGCGCCATCGCGAGTTGTCTCATATGCGTCGACTACGCTGGCGATGGTGGTCCTGGGGGTTCTCAGCTATAACCACTCGTTCGATTTCAAGAATCATCTTACGTTACGCGAGTTCGCTGCAAGGACGTCGCCGTCCGATGATACTCAATATCCCCGGGTTCAGATGATGCACGTGCCTGAAGATCTTGCCAGACAGTTTCTGGCACGCCAAGCCGGCACTTCGTCGATTGACTCGGCAAGAACGTTTCAGGCGAGTTCCTTCTCGACACAAGAGGTTCGATCGCTTTTGGAAGAGGCGGAGCAAGCACGGTTGTCCCGGCCTGATGACCCCACCCTGCACCACAGGCTGGCTGTGATCTACTTTGCACGAGGATACTATGTGCGATCGCTGGAGGAGTTTCAGAAGGCAACAGCAGAAGAACCTGAGAACGCAGATCTTCAATTCAATCTTGGAGTTCTCTGCTATGATGGCCACGCGGTACGTAAGGCCGAGCAGGCTTGGCTGAAGGCTCTGCAACTGAATTCACGGATGGCAGAGGCCCACCAGAACCTCTCCTACTTGTTCTATGAGCAGAAGCAATACGAGAACGCATGGTTGCATGCTCAAGAGGCAACGCGTTTGGGTGCTCCCGTTATTCCGGGGCTTGCTACCGAGATTCAAAAATTCTTGGGTTCATCGCAAAGGCAGCAATGAGATGGATGTCATCCCCTTTGCATTCAACAAGACGACGTTTTCATCGACACCGTGTCACCAGTTGTTCCTGTAGGCTCACTAATTCACGCTTCACTCTGTGTCCGCTGTATCGGGGCAATATCACTGTCATTCGGACGATCCCCTTATGAGCAAGCAAACCATGTACGGTATCATCGCCACTCTTTTTATCGTCTCAGGTGCAACCGGTCTGGTCTACCAAATTGCCTGGTTCAAGTACATCTCGCTGTTCTTTGGCAACACCACGTATGCTCAGACCATCGTATTGGCAACGTTTATGGGCGGGCTAGCGATCGGGGCTTCGCTCTGGGGACGACGCGCTGACCGTTCTAAGTCGCCTATCAGAATCTATGGCGGACTGGAACTCCTTATCGGAGTCTACTGCATCCTTTTTCCCTTCCTGCTCAACGTTGCGAAGAGCGCCTTCGTTTTCACAGTTCACGCCCTCCAACTCCCGAGCGACGGTACCGCAGTTCTCTTCCTGAAGTTCCTCACAAGCGTGGTCTTGCTTCTTTTCCCGACAATTCTCATGGGGGGAACTTTGCCCGTGTTGGTACGATTCATCTCGCACAGTGTGGAGGAGTCCGGGAAAAATGTCGCGACACTCTATTTTCTGAACAGCTTTGGAGCTGTTATGGGCTCGCTGCTTTGCGGCTTCTTTCTCGTGCCGATGGCAGGTCTTCAGGCTACAGTCATCAGCGCAGGTATCATCAATATCGTGATCGCGGGCATAGCATTCCTCCTCGGGGCCAGAACGTATGCTGAGTTGGCAGGCGGAACAGAGACGGTGAGCGAGCCCGAAAGTCAACCATCGACGGACCTGCAGGTTTTCCTGGCAGTCGGTGTTGCCGGTTTTTCCGGTCTTGCCGCAATGATATACGAAGTTGCGTGGGTACGATTGCTGATTCATGTCCTGGGATCCTCCACGTACTCATACACCCTCATGCTTGTGGCATTTATTTCGGGGATCACACTTGGCAGCTGGCTTGTCGCAGTTTTCATAGGGCGTATCAGGAATCTTTTCGGAGCGCTGGCGCTCTGTCAGCTGGGGGTCGGAATTTCGATGGCCTTAACACTTCCGCTCTATGGTCGCATTCCGTACCTGTTCTGGCACCTGGGTGCGATCCTAACCCCATCAGAAGCGACATATCCGATCTTTCTAATTCTCCAATTCGTTATCTGCTTCATGATCATGATAATCCCGACGATCTTCCTGGGGATGTCACTTCCTCTGGCGAGTCGTATCGCCACCCGTTCAGTCGTTGTCCTCGGGAGAACTGTTGGAACGGTTTTTACCGTGAACACCGTCGGCACAGTGATAGGATCGTTGGCAGCTGGGCTTGTATTGATGCCACTGATCGGAGTGCGCCATGCGATGGAAGTTGGATTTCTCCTCAACCTTGGCTGTGGGATTGTTCTGATGTACTTCGACGACGCGTCTTCGAAGCTTCGTCGCGTCGTGCTGGTGGCTCCCGTCGCGATTCTGGCGTATCTGTCATTTATCTTCGGCTCTGATTGGAATCAGAGCGTGATGTTCTCGGGTGTATTTCGCCAAATCGGGAACAATCGAACTCCTCCGGCAAGCTATTCAGAATTTGAGAAGACTGTAACAGCCAACAAGGTCCTTTTCTACAAGGAGGGGGCAGCAGCGACAGTCGGCGTGTACGAGCACCCACTCGGACCGCAACTCGTTCTTCTGATTAATGGCAAGGCTGATGCGTCGTCCCTCAACGATCTCCCGACACAGGTTCTTGTCGGCCAGGTGCCGATGATGCTCCATCCTCAGCCTGACACGGTCCTCGTGGTCGGATTCGGTAGTGGCGTGACGGTTGGAAGCGTGCTTGCGCATCCCGTGAAGTATGTTGAAAGCGCAGAGATCTCTCCTGAGGTCATTGAAGCTTCGAGACTCTTCGAGCATGTTAATAACCGACCACTTTCAGATCCCCGGCTCAGCCTGCATGTGGACGACGCTCTGGCTACCCTAAAACTCACACAGGTAAAATACGATGTGATTATCAGTCAGCCGTCCAACCCGTGGAGAGCCGGCGTTGGCAACTTGTTCACAACGGAGTTCTTCCAACTGTGCAAGGAGAGACTGAAGGCCGATGGGCTCATGGTGCAGTGGCTCCAGCTATATGAAATCGATGACGAGTCCTTTAGACTTGTGGTCAGGACGATTCGTACTGTGTTCCCTCACATCATGGTATGGCAGTCGTTGGCGAAAGACGTGATCTTTGTCGGCTCGACCGAACCGATTCGCATCGACGAAGAAAAACTCGTCCAGAAACTAACCGGCGCTGCTGTGAAGGCCGACCTGGCGCGAATCCAGATTCTTGATGCAGCCACGTTGCTGTCTTTGCAGATGATCTCCGAAAAACCACTTCGTGAGTACGCAAGTGACGGTCCTTTGAACACAGAGGACAAGCCTCTGCTCGAACATTGGGCGCCGCGGGCTTTCTTCGCCAATCGCGGAGCTGGCGGTCTGGATCGCCTTGACGAGCGAACGGTCTTCGGCAAATCGAACTTGCTCTTGGATCAACTGTTGGAGAAAAGGCCTCTGACGGAGCAAGAAAGGCTCAATATCGGGTTGTTTCATGCAGCGCTTGATAGAGGGAATGTCTCGGTTGGACATTCCATGCTTGCGGCCTACCTAGGCGCACACCCGAGGGATGGCCGCGCGCTAGCCGGCCTTGCCTCGCTGACCGGTCGGCTGGGAAGACATGAAGAACGCATAGGTTACCTTGAGAGGCTTGCTGAGTTAACACCAAACGACCCGGTGCTTCTGGATGAGCTAGCATGGACGAAGTATTCAAGAAAGCGAAGTCTTGCGAGTTCGTTCATCTCCTTCGATGCAGCGGCGGCCGAGAAGCTACTCAAGCGCTGCGTCGAGCTCACTGCGGACACCGTCGATTACTATCGAGTGCGACTCGGGCATTTCTATTTCGGAATTCAACAGTACCAGAAGGCATTCGACAGCTATCGCAAAGCCCTGCAGATTCGTGAGCGCTACGCGCCTGATCGAAGGGTGCCTCAGGACCTTCTACTCGTTCAGCTCGCGAAGTGCTACCGCGAACTTGGCAACTCACCGAGAGCCGTCGGTTATGCGCTTCAAGCCGCAATGATGAATCCAAAAAACGAAGAAGCAAAAAATATTGTGTACTCGGTTTGGCTCTTCGGCGACAGCAACCAGCGGGACACGACGCAGAAACGGTAGGCTGCCATGTGCGCCTCACTTACTAACCAGCGAAACGTCCTCTCCCGCTCCGCGGGACGCTCGTTGGCTGACGTCACCGAGATTTTGCAGAGTCAGGAACCTGCCGAAGCATCCGCAACGGCGCTCAGCATTGCTTCGTGAATGCGTACCATGGTGTTCGGATGATGAAAGAGCCTTCGGGGCACGTGTTCGATTTCTCAGCCTCTCTCACAGAGTACATTTCGAGCCCCAATAAAGAGGTTCAGAACTCAGAATCTCTACATTTCTGGCGTGAAAACACGGTGCACGTGTCGTCGCAGAGTGATCAAGTCGCCCTTGACTTGCTGCGACCTTTTCAGTACATTATCATAGATAACAAGTTGCCCGCAACCATCTCGCTTACACTGCAGCTTACCTGGCGGCGACATCACCTCGGGACGTTTCTTCTCCCTAGATACAACTGTGAAGGAGTGTGCGATGGCTAAGACAAAGTACATGACGTACGAATGTGCTTATTGTCGGAAGACGACAAAAATGGAGCTCGTGGGAGAAACGCAGGCCGAGGGAAGTGGTGAGCCTGCGCTCAAGGCCTGGTATCGATGTACGCGATGCAAGCACAGCGCCCTTCTTGATAAGCCGATACCAGTATCCAAGAAAGGCGACCAAACTAAGATAGAGAAATCGGCATGTGTCACATATTCAAGAGGACTCGTATTCAAGGTCGGTCAGGCAATCTATCACGAGGAGTGGGACGACGTAGGAAAAGTAACCGCGAAACAAAAGATCTCCGCTGGCATGCAATCCATCACGGTCTCCTTCGAGAAACTTGGCGAGCGAAGGCTCATTGAAAACATGCCGCAATCGGCAGAACCTGAATTTATTGAGAGTGTTCCAGTACGGGCCTAGCCGCTGGACACCGCTACTGTAAGGGGGTGATTACTCTGGTCGGAATTATCATCGGTGAAAATGAACCTATCGACCGTGCTATCCGTCGTTTTAAGAAGAAGTACGAACGCTCTGGCATCCTGAAAGAGTTCAAGAAACGCACGTTTTTCACCAAGCCGTCTGTGAAGAAGCGTATGAAGAAAGTGAAAGCTATCCGCCGCGCTCAGCGAACGATGATGGAAGAGGCTATGTAATCATCTCACCTTCCCATTTCTAACGACAAACGTCCCGACGATGATAGTATCGCCGGGACGTTTTGTTGTACGCCTAATTCCCGCCCCAAAATCCATGAAATTTCCAGGACGGGAATCCACTCCGCTGAATCACTTCAACAATATCAACTTCTTCGTTATCTGCTGACCCGGGCCATCCAGCTTGTAGAAGTACACGCCGCTCGCAAGGGACCTGCCGTAGTTGTCGGTCCCCCGCCAATTGATGAGATAGCTGCCACTCGCTTCCTCCTCGTCAACAAGCGAAGCCACTTCCCTTCCGACAAGGTCGAAGACACGGAGGCGCACACGCCCTTGCGCCGGGACGCTGTAACGAATCGTGGTTGTAGGATTGAAAGGATTGGGGTAGTTCTGCAAGAGCTCGAACACCGTAGGAACGCCGGTTTCATTCCGCGCAGAGACGAGCCCTGACGAAGACGTCACGACCGCCCTGATGCGAAGGTTCGCAGGAGACGAAATTCCGGAACTCGGGTCGACCAAATTGAGCCAACGACCCCCTGTGTAGATCGACGATCGGTTTGTGGGCACGGCTGGGCTCACATCCGTCCTGAGCTTGATCGTGTCCTGGGTATTGGCCGTTGAGACAACGAGATGATAGTCTTGTCCTGCAGTTACTATAACTCCGGTCGGCACCATGTCGATGAAGGAATTCGTCCCTTGCGTGAGTCGGGCGAATGCATACTGAACTGTGTTTCCGATTCTTACACCTGGGACACCCGCAGAACTGCCGGCGACATTCGTCCATACCTCACAAATAAGTGGCCCCGCACCAACGATTGACCTGTTAGTGATGGTCGTGGTATTGAACTGCATCCCGGTCAGTTCTCCCGATATCGATGGCGTGAAACGCAATGCGTATTTCGTTGTCCCGGTAAGATACTGAGAGAAGATGTTGCTCGTTCCGTCGGTATCGTATGCCAGGATCTGACGTTGAACTGTTACCTGTGGGTTGAGCGCCTTCGCTGCAGCTTTGAGCAAATCGATTTTCCCATTTCCCCACGTGGTGTTCGGCACTGTTCCAGTCGATGCATCCACAATCGCGGTAGTCGACAAGAGCGACTTGATTTGAGCAGCGGAGGTTGTCTTCGAGATCTCCAACAAGAGGGCTGCCGCTCCGGCTACATGCGGCGACGCCATGCTGGTGCCCTGCGTAACAAAGTGTTTCCCGTCTGCCGTGATTCGCGTTATCGCAGTCGCTGGCTCAGCCCAGCCCGACAGGGCGGCCGAGACCCCTTGCCCCGGGGCAGCGATGTCGGGTTTGGTTCGACCATCGGCGGTTGGTCCGACGCTGCTGAAGGTCGAAATCGAACCGAGCACCGGATTTGCTGTACCCGAGTAGACATAGCCAGAGCCGTTAACCGACACCCAGCTGTTTTTCGTGACCCAAGAAGCGACGGTGATGGCCCCAAAAGAGGTGCCGGGACTTGAAACTGTTTTTTGTGCATTGCCGCCAACGATCGTCACCGTGGATGATCCCACTGTCGAGGATGACAGCCATGCATCATATGCCGCAGCATTCGTGACCGACGAAAGCGCCAGTGTCCAGACCCCTGATTTCGTCACCTTTGAAGTGTCGCGGTCGCGAACGGCCAGTTGAATGAAACGGTTTCCATTGCTCCCTTTGGAATTGAACAAATCGATCGAACCATCGTTGTTGTTCGCCGCGCTGCTACTGGCATCGGTCGAGGCAGAAACAGAAATGCCACTTGGAGACGTCGCCGTGGCCGTCAAACCAATGCTACTATTGAACCATACTTCGAGCGTGAACTTGTCATTATCCGCGCCTGCAGTCGGCGTGAACGTTGGCACGTTCACGGATATCGTGGCAGCACCGCCGGAAGAAATCGTTCCTTCTGAGTGCATTATCCGAGCGCCGTCATTGCCTGCCGAGATTGCGACGACCCGGCCGGGTGTCTGCACAAAGTTATCGACTGCAACCTCATAGCCGCGGGTTCCATCGTGCGGGCCGGTCTGGCCGCCAATGCTCCAGTTAACGACGACTGGCTTCGAGAGCGCGGCTGCCTTGTTCGCCGCGTACGTTAGGCCGTTAATCATTCCGGACTCAGAAAACGATTCATCACCACCCTTCACGACCACGATATCTGCCTCCGGCGCGACGCCGATATACTTGTTGAAATGGGAACTGCCATTCCCGGCCGCTGTGCTTGCCACGTGAGTGCCATGACCATTGATATCTTTTTCGCGGACAAAGTTGGCCGGTGAACCGTCGATTTCGTTCTCGATCTGCTGTTTTGTGTACTCTACGCCGTAGGTAAATCCTGCGGGCGGTGCTTCACCCGAACCGGACGATGCCGTAAGCGTCTGATCCCAGATCGACAAGATGCGCGTTTTCGTCGTGTCGGACGGATCGCGGAAATCATGATGCCGCCAGTCGATCCCCGTGTCGTAGATGACGACTATGACCCCTTTGCCTTTGTACGGCGTCTTGTTCAAGAATCCTGCATGGAGAAGGGTAGCTCCTATCTCCGGCACACTGAGGTCAATCTGAGGATAGTTGATGGAACCGGGATCGAGGTACTGAACCGCATCCGATTGTGCCAGGGTTAATAGTTGTTGTTTTGTGAGACGAGCAGTCGCTATCTTTCCAAAAACGGAGTTGAGATGAATACCCGCGGCTCGCACCGCAGCTGCGTTCGTGGTCGTTATGATCGCGTCATACAGAGGCTCCCCTTCTTTGGTCATCCCGGAAGGTCCGCGCCCATCCGCCATCACCTTGATTGCCGCGGTCGGTAATTCGTTGGCAACAAGAGCTTGAAAGGCCGGATGGAGTTTCTGCGTGAGTTGTGATTGGAGCGACTGGCCGAAACAAATCCCCAATCCAAGCGACAACATCAGGACACCAATGAGCACGAGCGATCTTCTGACCATGAGCGGTCTTCCTTTCCTGCGACTGTGCTAATGCGGGTAATTCTTGGAGCTTGTCTGGACGGCGCGAACCGATGATAGGCTCAGGATCCTCCTGAGTTCTGCAATCGTCACACGAGCTGTGATGACATCACTGAACACGCTCCCCACCTGGATTCCGGCCGACTTCACTTCATCAGCATTCTTCGACCTTATGATGACTGCATACTCCCTAGTTCCGTCCTTCCGAAGGCTGGCGTCGAAATCCGATTCGGCCACGGCCTCGCCGCGCAGGAGCATTAGCAACGGCGGATCGAGTTTCTGGCGTTCCGCCTCCGTGAGTTCTGTCGTGCTAGAGCAACCCACAAGCATAAGAAAAAGAGTCGCTATGATTGTCCAAGGACGCACTCCAAGATCACCGAACCTTGCATTTATGATCATTCTGTCATTCTGTCTGCTACATACTGCCTGCAATCCACTCTTTACCTGCATACTTTTCACTTCTCATGGCCGCGGTTCTCAAGAGCCCGAAATGAATTTCGGGCTACATCCCCATCACCAGAATCTCTCTTCCTTCCACGGATCGGCTGAATTACTGTATCCGTTCTCTTCCCAAAAGCCAGGCTTGTCCTTCGCCATGAATTCTACTCCCTTGATCCATTTCGCCCCCTTCCATGCGTAGCGGCGGGGTGTAAACACGCGCATTGGCCCGCCATGGTCAGGACTTGAAACTTGTCGGTCGCGGTTTGGCCCGGAGGCAGCTTTGTCTTGCCGAAAGAGCTCTTGCCCAGAATCTCCGTCTTCCTATCGAACAGTCCCATCACAGACCCTCAATTCCAGAAGCATCATTTGGTTTCGTCACGTTTTTTCTGCAACGCGACATACTGCTGGATCGTCTGATAATCGGTCGAGCGGTGGGCATGCACGATCTTCCACCCGGAACCGCGGCGCTCGAAGACAAGCGTCGTCGGGAGGTATTCTTCAAGGAGTTGGCCATCGACCTGATAGTTTTGTCGAAGTATGAAGTAGGCATACGCGGCATCGCCATACGATTTGACCTGCACGATCTCGACGCGATGATCGTAGTCTTTGATATGATGCATTGCATTCCGGAGACGAGCCTTTGTTGTGTCGAGCGGCTCTGTCGACCCCCAGGGTGTGACATACCGGACGTCGTTCTCATAATACGCGTCGATGAGGCTGTCCGTGTTCACTCCCGCGCCGTTGTACGCGTTCGAGAGGCCGGAAAAAAGAGATCCGATGATTTCTTCGATTTGCACGTCGTCCTGGGCCGCGGGCTGCGCCGGTTCTTTTGTTTCCTTCTTGCTGCAAGAGATCACCAACAGCGAGCAGAGAAGCAAGGTGAATTTCATTTCATCCCCTGATTAATGTTAGTTCGAGTGTGCGTATGAACCCGGTGGGCTCCACTTTTTTGAACAAGGAGTTTTCCATTCTCGTTCCGCACAATCCCTCTGGGCGAGTACGCGAAGGCGAGAACATCGCACATCGCTCTATCCCGTTCCCGCCGAAGAGATCTCGTGGAGGATCATTATGAGTGCCTTGTCAAAAGAGAGCATTCTGGACTTTTCCGATGTCCATGTCAATATATCCAGAGGCTGTGGGATAATCAAGGCACTCCGACGACGATCGGGGCAATTATTGTCAGAGACCTATTGTCTTCGAGTGAAGAGAAGTTGCCCACGCGAGGATGGGAGCGAAGCGTGAGGTCCCACGCGAGGATGGGAGCGAAGCGTGAGGTCATTTTGTTTGCCTCACTCGGGATTTTTTGATATATTTGGAGTGCACTCGTTTGCTTCTGTACTTGATTCTTTTCCGCTTTCATGCGGTTCCAACGGACAGGCGGCTGGAGTTTCGGTATTCGACGGCTCCTCAATCGTCGGTCATTCATCGACAACCGGAAAATCACCTGGCGGGGTAGCTCAGCTGGTTAGAGCGTCGGAATCATAATCCGTAGGTCGTGGGTTCGAGTCCCTCCCCCGCTACAAAGCTCAGTGTGCAACTCCGCTCAGAGGTTTCCGCGAGAATTCTTGATCCTGGTCGGGGTCAAGAATTCTTCTTATAGGGGGTTTGGGTGAATCAGCATCACCATCCGCTTGAGATCCAGTTCGAGCGCTTCCTTCAATCTGCTGGATTGGTGCGGCGCGGAGATTCGGTTGTCCTTGCAGTGAGCGGCGGCATTGATTCTATGACGATGTTGCATCTCTTCGCCTGCCTCGCCCCTCCGTGGAATCTCAAGCTCGTCGTCGCCCACGTCAATCATCAACTTCGGGGGGATGAATCGATCGGAGACGAGGCGTTCGTTCGGATGAGCGCCGAATCTCTCAAGATCCCGTTCGTTCTTCAGCGGGTGGATACTCTCGGCTTCGCACACACCGATCACATTTCCAAGCAGGAAGCAGCACGCCAGCTGCGGTACGAATTATTCGAACGGGTACGGCAGCAACGAAGTGCTAATTCCGTCGCCACTGCGCACCAGGCAGACGACAATGACGAGACCGTCTTGCTCAATGCGCTGAGAGGCACCGGCATTCGTGGCCTTGCAGGTATCCCGATTCGACGTGAACCCGGAAAGATCATTCGCCCGCTCATCACTACCCGACGGAAACAGATCGAACAATACGCTCGGGAACACGAGATCGCCTTCAGGCTGGATTCTTCGAACGAGTCGGTCGAATACAGGCGTAATTATCTGCGGCGCGAGGTGATCCCGCTGCTGGAGTCTTCCGGCGAATTCGATTTCGTCCCATCCCTGAACAGGTTGTCTCGCCTCATGCGTCAGCTGGATGAATTGCTCACAGCCGAGGTTCGGCAAATCCTGTCGGGCGTTCTCATTCAGGATGAGCAGGGGAAACTTTCGCTGGATATCACCAAGCTCCGATCGAAGCCCGAGTACTTGCAGGAAGGGATCGTTCTCGAAGTGCTCCGGAAGCTCGGGGCGGAGATCGATTCAGAGAAGGTGCTGCGTGTGCTCGAGCTGTGCGAGCTTACGACCGGAAGTCAGCTGCAACTTTCCAAAGATCTTCACGTGTATCGGGACAGAGAACGGCTGAGTTTTATCTCCCCCAGTGAAGAAACTCCGATGCGTCAGGAAGTTGCACTTGGGAACAGTTATCCATTCCAGGATTTCTGGATCTCCCTGAGTCTGCCAATTCCCCCGCCGCCAACGCTTGGGGCAACTCCGGGCGTTGAGTTTGTGGACGCAGGCAAACTTGGGGATCATCTCCTGGTGAGATCGTGGCAGGATGGAGACTGGTTTATGCCCCTTGGTATGATCTCGAAGAAGAAGATCAGTGACTATTTTGTCGATGAAAAGATCTCGTTGTTGCAGAAGCGAAGGATTCCGATTCTGGAATCAAATGGCGATATTGTATGGATTTGCGGCAAGAGGCTGGATGAGCGGTTCAAAGTAACGAACCGGACTCGCAGTGTTGTCAGGCTTGAGTTCGGCTCTACAATATTCTCTCACTAAAACCGACTGTATGATAATGGCCCCCGACATCACGATCAACAACGACCAGTTCACCCTGTATCTCTCAGAACAGCAGATCCATGACAGGGTAAAGGAGCTTGCGGCGCGGCTCAACAACGACTATCATGGGAAGGTTCCTATCTTCATCGGCATTCTGAACGGGTCGTTTATTTTCTTTGCCGACTTGATCCGTGAGATTACAGTCGATTGTGAAGTCGATTTTCTGAAACTCTCAAGTTATGGCGATGCAAAGATCTCCTCGGGCCAGGTTCACTTACTGAAGGACCTCAATTGCCAGGTCGAGGGAAGAGACATCGTCGTGGTGGAAGATGTTGTCGACTCTGGTATCTCGATCGACTTTATGAAAAAACTCGTTATGAAAGAGAATCCCGCGTCCTTCCGGGTGGTTACACTCCTCTTGAAGAAGTCGGTTGCCAAGGTTGATTTCCCGATCGATTACGTGGGTTTTGAGATCCCGCCAGAATTCGTCATCGGGTACGGCTTGGACTATGCACAAAAAGTTCGTAACTTGAAAAGCATTTATCGTCTCGCCCCCCAGGAATGATCCGGGAAGACACGGGACAATGAGTTAGAAGGAGTGAAGTGTATGAATTCTAAATGGTATACTGAAGAACCGTCGGACGACAAGCAGAAGGACGGCGGCCTGAAGCGGCGGACACCTCCCCTCCGGGCTCCCAAAAAGGGCCCAAAACAGGTCCGCGAGGATGATTTCAATTGGAATAAAGTGGCGCGGATGATCGCCGGCTGGCTTGGTATCCTGCTGGCAGTCTATTTGATAATGCTTGCTTTCAAGCAGACCGAGGAAACCGAATACGAAATTACCTTCACGACATATCAAAAGCTGCTGAGTGATGGCAAAATCACGGAAGCACTGATCAAGAAGTCCGATTTCAACAACTACGATTTCCATGGGAAGCTCAAGGAAGCCACAGAAATCACTACGTCGAATGAGAAGCGTGTGCCCGGTGCAACCAAAGTATGGTTGACCCTCCCCTATTCGTCGATCGGGGAAGAGGTCATCAACATATGGACAACCAAGGGTCTTAAATTCAACGTCGTAAAGGAAGACAACACCTGGACGAGCCTCCTTATATCCACGCTTCCCTGGATCCTGCTTATCGGGATCTGGTTAATCATTTTCAGGCGGATGCAGGCTGGAGCGGGAGGGACAAAGGGGCTGTTTAGCTTCGGAAAAAGCCGCGCAAAGCTCCTGACGGAAGGGATGTCGAAAATCACCTTCCAGGACGTTGCAGGTGCTGACGAGGCGAAGGGTGAGCTTCAGGAAATCATTGAGTTTCTGAAGGAGCCTACGAAATTCCAGAAGCTTGGCGGCAAGATCCCCCGTGGCGTCTTGTTGCTCGGCCCCCCGGGAACCGGCAAAACCCTTCTTGCTCGCGCAGTCGCGGGCGAAGCGGGGGTCCCGTTCTTCACTATCAGTGGCGCGGATTTCGTGGAAATGTTCGTAGGTGTTGGTGCGTCACGCGTCCGGGATCTGTTCGAGCAAGGGAAGAAAAGCGCTCCCTGCATCATCTTCATCGATGAGATCGATGCAGTCGGCCGGCATCGGGGAGCAGGACTTGGCGGCGGCCATGACGAGCGGGAGCAGACCCTCAACCAACTTCTCGTCGAGATGGACGGCTTTGAACAAAACAGCGGCGTCATTATCATCGCTGCAACAAACAGGCCAGACGTGCTTGACCCCGCCTTGCTGCGACCGGGCCGCTTTGACCGGCAGGTCGTCGTCGACAGGCCGGATGTGAAGGGGCGCGAAGGGATCTTCAGGGTTCACACAAAGAACACTCCCCTGGCCGAGGACGTGAAGGTCGAAATCCTTGCAAAAGGAACGCCAGGACTCTCGGGAGCGGACATCGCAAACCTCGTGAACGAAGCCGCTCTCCTTGCGGCGCGGCAGAACTGCAAAGTCGTATCGATGCAGCACTTTGAGGCCGCAAAGGACAAAGTCATGATGGGGATGGAGCGGAAGAGTTTGATTATCTCCGACCGCGAAAAGCGTGTTACTGCGTACCATGAATCCGGGCACGTGCTTGTCTCCAAGCATCTTCCCGATGCCGACCCGGTCCACAAAGTCACGATCATTCCACGCGGGCGCGCGTTGGGCGTCACAACGTATCTCCCTATCGACGAGAAGCACACGTATTCGAAAGACTACCTCGATACGATGATTACATATGCTCTTGGCGGCCGCGCTGCGGAAAAGCTTATCTTCAACCAGCTCACGACTGGTGCGGGAAATGATATTGAACGCGCCACGGAGATTGCGAGGAAGATGGTTTGCGAGTGGGGCATGAGCGACAAACTCGGACCGCTGGCCTACGGTGCGAAGGAAGAGGAGCTGTTCCTGGGGCGTGAGATCACCCGCACGCGTAATTTCAGCGAAAACACCGCAATCGCGATCGACCTGGAAGTCAGGAAAATCATCACGAAGGCAATGAAGCGCTCGGAGAAAATTCTCCGTGAAGACATCGAGACGCTTCACCGACTCTCGAACGCATTGCTCGAACGGGAGATCCTCGATTCGGATGAGATCGACAAGTTGATCCGCGGGGAGGAGCTTCCCCCCGTTGATCGCCGCAAGAACGGCGAACCGGAGACTCCGGAAACGAAGAACGCAGAACCTGCACAGTCAAAGTCGGAGCAAGTCGGTGATACCGGCAAGCCGAAGAAGACTGCATGAGTGAGACACCTTCAGACGTGCAAGAGACTCCGACTCACGGTACGCGTGAGCCGGAGCTCCTTCACGCGATGGCGACAATCGACTACAGATCCGAATTCATCCGGAAGCTGATTCACCTCTGCTCGCTTTCCATCCCTACTATTTACTTCTTCATTTCAAAACAACTCGCTCTCGAGCTTCTTGTGCCAACGTTCCTTGCCTTCTTTGTTGTTGATCTGGCCAGATTCTACCATGAGCCAACGCAAGCGTGGTTCTATCGATGGTTCGGCTGGCTTCTGCGTCGACACGAATCAGATTCCAAGACAAAGCGGCTGACCGGGGCGACGAACATCCTTCTATCAGCCATTGTCTGCGTCCTGATCTTCCCCAAGATCATTGCGGTCAATGCATTCGCCATCCTCATCATTTCGGATATTACATCAGCTCTCGTGGGGAGGCGGTTCGGCAGGAGAAGATTCTTCCAGAAATCCCTTGAGGGAACCCTGGCGTTTTTCGTGTCCGCCATTGTTGTTGTGTTTCTTGCCCCTAAAGTAGAAGGGCTGGCGCTTGAATATGGGATCGGGATCATTGCCGCAGGCGTCGGCGCTGTTGTTGAGGCTGCTTCCACCAAGATCGATGACAACATCACTGTTCCGCTGAGCGTCGGCTTCACATTGTGGGCTCTTTATGCCCTTCTGCTTCCCGCCGTCGATCTCTACCGGCTCATCTAGCGAGTTTCACAATCTGCCGTCGGCTTTGTCGGTCTTGCACACGATGCTGCCGCTGAGAGGACTCGCCTGTTCTTGAACACCTTCCTCAAGTGTTTCTGCTTTGCCTTCAACTCTCTGTGCATCTTGCGTATCTGATCGAATCGGAGCGGCGAATACCTTTCGACGGTCCTGACATAGTTGCTGCTGAACATTTTCGAGTTCCGGGCAATCGATTCCAGGATGAGATGGCGACAACTCCGGCTTACGAGCTCAGCAAGCGGTGTTGAATGATGGAGAGAGTGGAGATCCGAGGATTCGAGAACCTGGTTCAGGAATCGGTAAAGGCGGTTGGTTATCCCGTCCAGCGCTCCTTTGGCTGCAACCAGCGTGAAGAGGGTCTGATGACCGTTTCGCAGATCTTCATGAACGTCTTGCAGGTCGTCGATGAACTGGAGAAATACGCCATATCCGAACGCGAACTCCGCCTCCTCCTGAGCAAGCCAGCCCTTGGCCAGATACGCGTCAGCAAGAACTGATGCTCCTCCCTTCTCTATGCTGATGTCGAGGATGTCCGGCTGAGTCCGGCCTACCCCCCCGGTTTGTTGCCGAAGGCTCCTTTCTTGAGCCCGATGGATAGCGAGCAGGCTTTCGTAGACAATCGGATAGGCTGTGCGCGTGTATTCGGATTCAATCATCTCGACGAGATCTGAGACTCTCGACTCGAGCCTCGTTGCGACCGGCGTTCTAAACCCCGCAAGCCGGCGGGCGACCGTTCGATGAAAGGCATTCTTCTCAGCCCAGGAAACTGCCGAAGCATCGAGGAAGTTGTCCGTGTACGGATACAACAAGCTATATGCAAGCCCGGATGGATTCACGCACACGGGCAGTGAGAATGCAACCTGCATGCTGTTGATGATCCAGAGATTGCGGAGAGCCTGAAATACATCACCGACTTCGAGCTCGGGATCAAACTCCCTCGCCTGGCGCACAAACTCGTCTCCCGCATCTGAAAACTCGCGCAGCATCATGTCTGTGACCTCACGATGCTCAGGGTCGAGCGAACGCACAACCAGATTTCGCACTACTGCTCTTACTTGCTGCAACTGGAGCATTGAGGCTTCTTCGGAATTCAGATCGAAGTCCTCCATGGATAGGATTGTCTTCTCCACCTCTGCCTCAGTTGCTCGCTGTTCCTCGTGGTTATACTCCCTCACAAACTGAGGGAATTCTTCGGAGGTGCTTTGCCACAAAGCAATAAAATCGGACTTCAGGTTGGAAAGGTGTGTATCGAAGGTAAGAGTTTCTACTTGCGGATTCGCGGCAGGGGCAGCAAGTGACTCACCGTTCTTCATAATCGAGAGTTATTTCTTCTGTGCGAGCTGGCGGCACACTGATGGTGCCTTCGGATGTGTACGATGGAAGGAGGTAAAAGTTGCGAAAGAGCCGGGGGAACACCCGAGGTATGACCTCTTGAACGGTCACGACGAAGCGTGACCCTCCAACGTGGAGGGACGTGCTTTGGTGAATGACCAACGATCAGCAGCAGCCACCACCCGGCAGGTGTGTGACCTTTTCCGTCGCGAAGATCATCTCCTGGTCGGCAAAAGTCTCCCGCTTCACGAGGACTCTGTACCATCGCCTGAATGCTTCGATCAGGATGATGATCGCACAGATCATGATGATAACCGTCAGGGTGCTGTTGACGTACCCCTGCGTAGCAGTCCCGGGATTCGCGGTGAGCGGGATGTAGTTGTCGACGATATTGAGCCACCCGGCAACCAGGGTTGTGATGGAGACGAAGAGCATTGGAACCAGAGTAACCCAGACGTACCTGACTTTGCCGGCGTTGATGATTGCGGATGAAGCGACCGCGAGCGCTACGCCAGCAAGCAGTTGGTTCGCTGTACCGAACATCGGCCAGATCGTGCTGATACTCCCCGCCCATATGAAGTAGGCCCACGCAAAGACCACAACGGTCGTAGAGATGAGAGCCCCGGGGATCCAGTCGGTGCGCTCGAACGGCTTCCACATCCTTCCGACAAACTCCTGGACAAGGAATCTCGCCACGCGTGTCCCCGCGTCAATAGTCGTGAGAATAAACAACGCTTCAAACATGATCGCAAAATGGTACCAGAACGACATCAGGCCGCGCATGCCTGGGATTGCGGAGAAAATCTGGGCGAATCCAACTGCGAGAGAGACTGCTCCACCTGGTCTCCCAGCCACAATTTCCCCGACTTCCCGCTGCAATTCATCAAGGTTGACTACAGTCATCCCCAGTGTCTTGAATTTCTCAGGCGTCAGGTTAATCGCGAAGTAGTCTGCGGGCCACAGCGAACAGGCCGCTATGAGGGCGACGACCCCGACCAGTCCCTCCATCAACATCGCCCCGTACCCAATCATCCTTGCGTCTGTCTCCTTGTTCAACATTTTCGGCGTCGTGCCGGATGCAACAAGCGAGTGGAATCCCGAAATTGCACCGCAGGCGATCGTAATGAACATGAAGGGGTACACCGTACCGGGAATGATGGGCCCACCGCCGTGGATGTACTGCGTCACGGCCTCCATCTTGAGATCTGGCGCGACAATGAAGACCCCGATCACGAGAGCGGCGACCGTCCCGATTTTCATGTACGAACTGAGATAGTCACGCGGTGCGAGGAGCAACCAGACCGGCAAGACCGAAGCTATGAATCCGTAAATGGCCATTGCGATAATGATGCCTTCGCGAGAAAGGGAGAAGTACGGTTCGAGGAACGATCCCGGAATCAAGCTGCCCAGCATGACACAAGCCACCACGCTGACGACGCCAATGATGCTCGCCTCGGTGATCTTCCCCGGTCGAATCTTGTTCATCCAGAGACCGACGAACAGTGCAATAGGAATCGTCATTGCGATCGTGAAGGTCCCCCACGAGCTTTCCCGCAAGGCATTCACCACAGCCAAGCCCAATCCCGCAAGTGCGATGATGACAATAATGAGAATGGCGATCGACCCGACGATGCCTGCGAGCGGGCTGATCTCAAATCTGGCGATGCTTGCGAGCGATCGCCCCTTTCTTCTGACCGACGCTGCGAGAATTACGAAATCGTGCACCGCACCGGCGAGAACAACGCCTGTGACCAACCAGAGAAAACCGGGAAGATATCCGAATTGCGCCGCGAGAACCGGACCGATAAGTGGCCCCGCCCCGGCAATGGCTGCGAAGTGGTGGCCAAAAAGCACCCATTTGTTCGTTGGGTGGAAATTCTGCCCATCGTTCAGTTCATGCGCCGGAGTCACACGGGAGTCATCCAGGGCTATCACCTTCGCGGCAATGAACGCGCTGTAGTACCGATAGGCAATGGCCATGACACAGAGAGCGACCAGGAGAAGATAGAGAGCATTCATGTGGGTTCCCGATATCCGATTTTACCGATGGTCAACGATTCCAATGGATGGTGGCACAACTGATTTGACAATAACCGATTATATGCAGAATGTCAACCCGCTGAGCACGAAGGTGTATCAGCGGATGTGAGAGGAGTCGAGAAGAATGATCCCCGCGCGCTGCATTTCGTCCAGTGCCTTCTGAGCATCGTCCGGTTTCACATTCACAGCAGCCACGGCGTCCGTCACGACGAAGGTGCTGAATCCTTTCCTAGCGGCGTCTAAAGCAGAGGCTTTGACACAGTAGTCAGTCGCGAGACCTGTCACATAGAGATCCGTTACATTTCTCTCCTTCAGGTACGCATATAAATCCAGATTTGTCGCCTCGTAGGCCGAGTATCCGTCATCCTTGTCTCTTGTTCCCTTGAGAAATACTTGCTGTATGCTGTCGCTTTGAAGTTGAGGATGGAACTCTGCCCCGTTCGTGTTCTGGACACAATGCGGCGGCCATGTATCGAAATGGACTGACTTCGGAGGATGCCAGTCTTTGGATGCGACCACCACGTCGAAATGACTCAGCAGGCGATTGATGACAGGTACCACCCTGTCACCTTCCGGCACGGCGAGGGCACCTCCCGGGCAGAAGTCATTCTGTACATCGACGATCAACAGACCCTTCATCTTTTTCTCCTCTATGGGATCAGGATTGGGATCAGAATTTCTGTTGCAGCTCCTCAACAAGTTTCGCCCGCAAGCTCAGTAGCTTTTGCGAGATGCCAACCCGATAGATGTGCGGAAATTCAAAACGCTTGTGCTCTCCCGCAAGGTGCGAGAGCCTCTTTTGAGCATACTGTGCGCTTTCCTGCGCAGAGCTTTTGACGATCGTTCTTCCCCCGTCCATCACTTTTTGCATCAACACCTCGGACGTGCAGTGTTTCAGTGAACTCCTCTGCTCGGGGAAAAATGGATGGAAAATACTCTCCGGCTGCGGCTCTCCATCCAGCGTCACTCCATCGGCAGAGAAGAGCCCTTCTTCGTTCAGGAACCGGTAGATAGTCTTCACACCGGGGAGTGTAAGCTTTGTGTAGTTTTCCGAGAACTTGAGCCGCGGTTCGCGATCGCACATGCTCAACTTGTACACCCCGTCCAATGCTGCCGCAGGCTGGCCCGTTATGAGCCTCGTCCCCACGCCGAATATGTCGATCGGAGCCCCCTGATCTTCCAGCAAGCTCCGGATAACGTATTCGTCGAGCTGGTTGGAGACAGTGATTTTGACATACGGAAGTCCTGCCTGGTCGAGCATATTCCTGGCGTGCTTCGAGAGATAGGCAAGATCACCGCTATCCAGACGGATCGCCATCAAATGATGCCCTCGTTCCTCCAGCTCCTTTCCGACTGTGATAGCATTGGGCAGTCCGCTTCGGAGGGTATTATAGGTATCCACGAGGAGTATGCATCGATCTGGGTAGACCTCAGCGTATTTCCGGAAGGCAGTCAGTTCATCGTTGAAACTCTGGACCCACGAATGCGCCTGTGTTCCGGAGACTTCAAAGCCGTTGTGAAAAGCTGCGAACACATTCGACGTTGCGTCAATCCCTCCAATGATTGCAGCTTTCGTTGCATGAATTCCTCCCAGCCCCTGCGCCCGCCTGAGTCCGAAATCCACTACGCGACGGCCTCCTGCCGCAGCTTTCACACGAGAGGCTTTCGTCGCAATCAACGACTCAAAATTCAAAATGTTCAACAGCAACGTTTCCACAATCTGCGCTTCGATGAGCGTTCCTTCGATGCGCAGCAGAGGCTCCAAGGGGAACACAACCTCCCCCTCCCGGACCGACGTGATCGTGCCACGGAACTTGAACGTCCGGAGATACCGGAGAAAATCATCGTTGAATCCGAGTGGCCTCAAGTATTCAATCATCTCGTCACTGAAGGAGAATCCTTCGATCATCTCCAGAACGTCTGTGAGACCTGCAAAGAGGACATAGCCGCCGTGGAAAGGGTTTTCCCGGAAGAAATAGTCGAAGCAGCTGACGGCATCCGTGCGCCCGGTCAGGAAGTACCCTTGAGCCATCGTCAACTGGTAGTAGTCCGTATAGATTCCGGAGCCGTTATTCAGGAGATTCATTGGGATTGTGAGAAAGTGATTGCAATCGCGACAGGCAACCGAATGGGCCTGTCATAGTATGACATTCTGTAGCACTCGAATCTGCGGTTTCCCGTTCTCGAACGTGATCGCGACGACATCGAATCTGCACACCTGCTCTTCTTTCTGATGTTGCATCAGGTACCCCTCTGCCACTTTCTTGAGTTGCGCTTCCTTGAACGGAGTGATCGATTCTTCCGGAGATCCATACGCCTCGGTGTGTCGGGTTTTCACCTCGATGAATACCAGTTCCTTGCCATCCATCGCGATCAGGTCAATCTCACCGCGATCGAATCGGTAGTTCCGTTCGATGATTTGATACCCTCTCTGTTCCAGGAATGTCGCGGCGAGGTCTTCCCCAGCCCGACCCTTTTGTCGTTTGTTCATGGCACCGGGCTGCTCTCGCGAGGGATTTCAAACGAAATATGAAAGCTCCGGCGATGAATCGGACACAGGCCATGCTGCCGGAGTGCATCAAGGTGGAGCTTTGTGCCATACCCTTTGTGACGATCGAATCCATACAAAGGGAACTGTTCGTGATACTCTCTCATCAGGCTGTCCCGCGTAACCTTCGCAATGATGGAGGCGGCGGCAATCGTCAGCGATGTTGCATCTCCATCAATGACATTGCGATAGCGGAGCGTTTCGTGTTTAAAACTATTGCCGTCAGCCAGGACGATTGCCGGCGAGAGGGGGAGATTTTCAACTGCCTTTCGCATCGCCAGAATGGAAGCCTGATAAATATTGATCCTGTCAATCACCTGGTGGCTTACGATTCCGATCCCAACGCCCAGTGCCCGCTCGTAGATCTCATGGAACAGTCTCTCGCGCTGATTCGCGCTGAGCTTCTTCGAGTCGTTGACCCCATCAATGAAAAGTCCTTTGGGTAAGATGACCGCACCGGCAACGACCGGTCCGGCGAGCGGTCCCCGGCCAGCTTCATCTACTCCGGCTATACACTTGAGTCCCTGGTTCCAGTACGTCTCCTCCAGTTCCAACGTCGGGACTTGCTTTCTCCGAATCGGTTTTGAGATCACCTCATCCATTCTCAGGAGCCCGCGAATATGGCGAATAGCCCGCCCACCATACACGCTTTCAAGATAAGACTTAGCCGCTTCAAATTCGACAGCGTTGGATCGTACCACATCGATACTACGACGTAGGCGAGGCCGAGATTGACAAAGAGCACTCCCAACAGGTAACGGAGATCATAGATGCCGGCGACGAAGGGAATAAGTGTTGCGAGCATGAGAACGCCGATTACGATCGACGCTGCCCACAGACCGGCTTCGGGGCCGTGCTTTACGGGGAGCGTCTCGGCGTTCACGGTTGCGTCGCCGTCAACGTCTTCGACATCCTTCAAGAGCTCCCTCGCAAGATTGGCGAGGAATGCGAAGATGCCAGGATACAACCCAAGGTCCGCACGGCCGGCAAGGATTGCTCCGAACGGAAATGCGAGCGCTGCCAAGAACGCTACCGTCACGTTGCCAACGAGCACGGTTCCTTTCAGAGAGCGGCTGTAGCCATAGAGCCCACCAACCCATACGAGGGCTATGAGCACATTCCAGAAACCGAGGGACAAGCTCAAGATGAGTCCAGCCGCTGATGTGTAGATCCACAACTTCCTTGCCTCTTCCAGCGACAGTGCACCTCGCGGCAAGGGTCGGTCAGGTCGGTTGATCTTGTCGATTTTCACATCGAAGATATCATTGATCGCGTTTCCGCCGCCTGCGATCAATGCCCCGGCAATGGAAGCAATGAAAACCCAGGCCCAATCCCAGCCGGCAGGTTTCGCCAGCACTCCAGCAACCCCTATCGTCACGAAAACAATCGCCACGTTGACGGGACGAAGGATTTCGATTTTCGGATTTAGCGTCTTAGAATTCATTTATCAGCCGAATATGAAGTTTTGCGGTACTGAAAGTATCTCCCTCTCCAAAAGCCAGGCTTACTCCCATAAGCCCGAGAGGTGTGTCGAGACGAATTCCGGCACCGTACCCGACCCTGTTGATTTCTTGTTTCAAGAGCCCCGCCTCCCGCCTCTCGGGAGACAGTATGTAGCCAACGTCGACGAATCCGAACGCGTAGGACCGTTGCCCGGCCAGTACACGATACTCCAGATTCGACCACGCCAAGCGCGAGCCGAGAAACTGCCCCTCGCGATACCCACGGAGAGTGTTCGATCCTCCCAACCGGAACAGATCGCTAAGTTCAATCGCGCCGCTTCGGAAATCCCTTGCGTACAGACTCACCGCCAGGACCTGCGCTTGAAACGGGGAGAAAACATATTCAAAGTCAAACGCGAGCCTTTGACTCGAGCTCCGATCACTCGCAAGCTTCTGAAATGATCTCTGGATTTCCTTTACACCGGTATGGTACTCTGTCCGATACTTCAAACCACTCGTCGGTGTAATCGGATCATTTCGGGAATCATAGGAGACTGACAACCCGATGCTCGTCATGCGACTCTCGCTGGCAACCCGGAAGCCATACCCCTCGGTCGGAAGCACTCGTTCGCTGGAGAAAACCACGCCGAGATCCAGCTCATCTGTCGCCATGAGCTCCGCGACGACATTGTAGCGGTTGCGCACGTACGCCGAATCCTGCACGCGTTGAGAAAATCCTGCTTCGATGTTGAAGGGAAGCGAAGCCACCCAGGGTTCGCGGTATCGAAGTTCGATCTCCTGAGAACTCTCGGTCTCACGGTACCATCGCGCAGCGAGCTTTCTGCCCGTACCAAGTATGTTGCGGAACTGCACGTCCAGCAACCCTGTGAAATGTCCGCTTGCACCTGACCCGCCCGAGGGGATATAGCCAATGATTCCATCGAATCGGTTCGGGTTGCCCTCGACTACTTTGACGGAGATCCCGACGCTGCCGTCCGCGTCCACAGAGAGTTCAGGCAGAGACACACTCGAGAACAATTGCATTCCCTCAAGCCGTTGCTTGACCTTCGTGAGCTGATCTCCGCGAAAGAGCTCTCCTTCGGTCAGTCGTGCTTCCCGCGTGATGACCCCGGTCTTCGTGCTTGTGTTTCCCTCAACGCGAAACCGGCTTATCCTCGCCAGCGCACCCTCTTCAATCCCCAACGAAATCGTCGTTGCGACGGAATCTTTCCCCTCCACAAAGCTGACGTCACGAATTTCAACCTTTGCAAATGGGTAGCCGGATTTCTCGTAGAGTTCCAGCAAAGCCCCGATATCTTGTTCCAGCAGACCAGGAACGAACTGATCCCCCACCCGCGTCGTGATCACGGCTTCCACATCTCGTTTCGTCAGGGATTTCATACCATCCATTCGCAACGATGACACGGAGGCCGCCTTCCCCTCCCACACCCACAGGACAAGACCAACAGTCGCACTATCTGACGACGACACGAAGTTGACCGAGTCAATCCGGGCAAACAGGAATCCCTCTGAAGCATACCCGGAGACAATTCGCTCAACGTCTGAGGGGGCAAAGGGACCTCCCAGCTTCGTTTCCATCCACCTCCGGACGGTCGATGAAGGAACCGAGACGACTCCCTTCATTGTGATTGCACCAACGGGCCGCTGCTCCTGGGCCGCTGTGGCGGTGGAGAAGGCGCAGAGGATTGCGCCACCGCACATCACAAAACGGAAAAAGCCAGGCGAACCACATGCCGCGCTGGCTTTTCTTCTCCAGAGAGCCCGCATCTGAGTTAACGCATCCTTCCCCACAAATCGGTTGTTGGATAACGCAACCGATAGTCTCCAAACCCGGACTCGTCAACAAAAATGAACTGACGATTGAGTTGATAGTAGTACCAGATCTCATACGGCTTGTTGCTTACATCGAATGGGTGGCGCTCGATGTTATCAGGCGTACCGAAGCGGATAAAGACCATTCCCATATCCGTTCGCCAGCCTTCCAGAAAATGCGTGAAGTTCTGATTTGCATGCTGAACCCGGCCATAGTACTCCTCCAACAGCTCGTTGCGCTGAGTCTGAGGATCAGGATCACGCTTGGACCAAAACTCGAGGAACCGCTTCCGCTTCTCATCTTCCGTGGTCGCCGAGCGGACGTATTCGAGTTCAGATTCGCGGGCGATGTAGATCAGCTGATCAATCGCTTTGTCCAAATCGACGATCGCCACGGGAAGATCGCTCGCACGGATATTGAACGTTCTCGATGTTGTGCCCCGTATGATCATCGGATTTTCACCCGACGCAATTTGACCCGTCGCTGTGACCGATAAAAAGTACGTCCCCATGCTAAGCCCGCTGCTGTCAATTTTCAGGAACATCTGCGTCTTGCGCCCTGTAACCGCCTCCTTTTGGACGTGGCTGACGACTTGATTCTTTTTCGAATCAAGGATCTTCCATTCCAGATCCACCGAATCGAGCGTGGGCCCGGCATACAGTTCGAAGAAAATGAAGAAGCCTTCTGCCAGGTAATTGATGCTGCCGGAGATGTTCGGCACGATCGTCCGTTTCTCGCCGTCCGTTGAGAGGCGATTCACCAGCATGACATCGCTCAGCGACAGAGAATCCTTCGAGAAATCCGTGACCAGAAGCGACTTCTTGATTTGCCCCGTTTTGCGCGATTCCTGGTCCCGCACCTGAACAGTAAGCTGATAGTTGCCCGGCTCGACATCCATAGTCCGATGACTCAAGCTATAGAGCTTGCCCTGAGTGGTTTGAGCGAATTCGGCAACGGGCACATCAACAGTCCATAATTGTTCATGGGCGAGTTGCTTCGACGAGGTGTGCATGGACAGACTGACTTCATACCGACCGATGTACTGATCCCCCTCTTTGAGGAAACGAATCTCATCATGAGGGACCTGAACGTACACATCGACGCGTGATTTGTGAGGTTGGTCCGAGGCGTACGCAATGGCATCGGCGTAGAATGTCGGTCCAGCCTCAGCCAACCCTCGCCGCATCTCCGTTTGGCCGCGCGCGGCGGTCCCCAAAAGAAGCATCAGCCCGAACACTCTCACGACCAAGGACACACCGTTCGTTGCACGCATAAGCATAGGCCTACCCCGCTCCTTCCATCATTGATTCCTCTTGACGCTTTCCGCGTAGAGATCGTATTCCGTACTGTGAGTGACTTTCGCATTCACAAAGCTGCCGACGGAGAGCTCTACTCTGCTGCGGACATACACTTCCTGGTCAATTTCAGGCGCATCCCACTCCGTCCGACCGACAAAAAAGTCCCCCTCTGGGCGATCAATGAGAACCCTCACCTCGGTTCCAACAAGAGACTCGTTGCGTTCTTCAGAGATGTGCTGCTGCAGTTCCATGATACGACCGCGGCGTTCTTCCTTCACGTCAGTTGAAATCGGATCGCCAAGGTCATAGGCAGATGTCCCCTCTTCCTGAGAGTAGGTGAACACACCAAGCCTGTGGAACTTCATTTCTTCCACGAATTCGCACAGACGCTCAAAATCCTCTTCACTCTCGCCGGGATAGCCGACAATCAATGTCGTTCTCAGCCCAATACCCGGCACGGAGGCCTTGATTTCTGAAAGAAGCTCACGCAAGGTGCGGTTCGTCATCCCCCTGCGCATGGACTTCAACACATTATCCGAGGCATGCTGAACGGGAAT
Source organism: Bacteroidota bacterium (assembly GCA_015661185.1). Lineage (GTDB taxonomy): Bacteria > Bacteroidota > Ignavibacteria > UBA10030 > UBA10030 > UBA9647. The sequence goes on along the minus strand of JACVXU010000018.1, from coordinate 12,378 downwards.
ATCCAGATAGCGGCAGATCGTGGGCTTATCCCGGTATACGTCGAGTATGCTCTTTGGGAACTTCGTCGGATATGCGTACATCAACCTGATCCACTCGATGCCGTCGACTGCGGAGAGCTCACGCAACAGACGATCGAGTTGTCTCTCGCCATTGAGGTCGAGCCCGTAATAGGTGGTATCCTGGCCAATCAGAATAAGCTCTTTCACTCCCCGTGATGCCAGATGGCGCGCCTCACTCAGGATGCTCCTGAACGGCTTCGACACGTGCAGCCCGCGCATGAGGGGGATTGCGCAAAATGAGCAAGGATTGTCGCACCCTTCAGAGATCTTGAGATAGGCATAGTGTGAAGGCGTCGTAAGCTGTCGTTCGCCCAGGAGTTCCTCACGGTAGTCGACTCCCAATTCGCGAACGACCTGCGCCAGGTGGTGAGAACCGAAAAATGCGTCAACGCTTGTGATTTCCGCGGCAAGATCTTTCGCAAACCGCTCGGAAAGGCATCCCATAACGACGACCTTCTTCAGGCTCCCCTGGTTCTTCCTCTCGACAGCCTCAAGGATGGCATCGATAGATTCCTGCTTTGCAGCTTCGATGAAGCCACACGTATTGATAACAGCGATGTCGGCGTCGTCAACATTGTCGACAACGTGAGCCTTCCCTTGGATCAACTGTCCAAGGAGCACCTCGCTATCGACGGTATTCTTTGAACATCCGAGCGTTACGACGCTGATTTTCGGTCTATGGTTTCTGTTGGGAGTCGTCACGATAATACCACAAAATCAATGTAAAGATACACAATGGGCGCGACAAATACCAGACTGTCGAAACGGTCGTACACTCCACCATGACCCGGAATGATCGCCGAAGAGTCCTTCACTCCCGCATCTCGTTTGAACCGCGACTCCACGAGATCCCCGACTTGTCCGAAGACACCGACGACCATCCCGATGATGAGCGCGTCCTGGAACCTCAGGTAGTCAAGGACGAGCGATCGTGCCACGAGCATTGTGATAAGGGCGCCGAAGAAACCAAACACAGCGCCTTCCCACGACTTCTTTGGGCTCACGCGTTCAAACAGTCGGTGACGCCCGAATGTGAGACCTCCGAAATAGGCTGCCGTGTCACAAACCCAGATGCTGGCCAGAAGCGAGATGATCGTCCAGCCGCCCCATCGCGCAATCACCGCGAGCTCCGCTTCGCCGGCGATGTTCACGCTGAAGAATTTTGACACCGGGAATCCATATGGAAAAAGTTCGCGTATCGAGATTAGCGTGCCGAAGAAAAGAGAGATGATCATGAGTCCGAACACTGTTGTTCCGGCATTGAGTGTTGGAGATCCCTTCTGACGAAACAACTCGACCAGCAGTACGAGCAGGACGAACATCAGGAGGGTCACCAGCAGGAACTGAAGTTGTGAGAACATCGAAAGATGAATTCCGAGGGAAGCGAAAAAGCTAAACACCTCCACCTGAAGCCGCTCGTAGACAAACGCTCCGTTCACGATGAATCCGCCAACGATGCCGAGCGTCTTCAACGGATAGGCCCCCTTCTTCTCCGCAAGCATGTAGAACTCGTACAATGACGCGCCGGATATGAGAGCGACAAGGAAAAAGAAGAAATAGCTCCCTTCCATCGCAGTCCAGACGATGGCTGGGATTGCCACGACCGCTACCGCGACACGAGTCGAGAGCGAGCTAAAACGAGATGATTCCACAGAGAACTCCATACTGGAAAGAACAGTTCAAAATCAATGAGAGTTTCGGTCACGACAGAAATCCGGCAATCGAGTGACAGGGCTCGAGATCACGCTCCCTCCTCGCCGGCAAGGTGAATATCGGTCGTCACTCGCAAATACGAAGAGAACGCCACAACAAAGAGCATCGAAAAAAGAAAGAGTTGGGCCAGAATAGCCACGATGTTGATGTCCGCCCCCTCTGTGGCTCCGATCACCAGCTTGTCATCCACGTGGAAAAAGGAGACAACGACAGCGAGTGTGTTGTTGAGAAAATGAACGGTCATCGCGATGACGATGCTCTTCGACCGCATTCGGATGAATCCAAAGAAACACCCCAGAGCAGCCAGGGGTACGAGTGCGAATGGATTGAAATGAAAGAGGCCGAAGATGACGCCAGTCCAGATCGCAGCTCGTATCGGCTTCAGTCTCCGCTGAAAACTACTTTGGACCAGACCGCGGAACAGAAGTTCCTCCACGATCGCCGGCGTTATGCTCACCACCAGCAGCACAAACAGGAGCTCTGGTAGGCCGTTGGCAGAGACGAGTGTCCGGAACATTTCCTCAACCATCTTACGCGCAGGCTCGACAACCTCTTTCAGACTCTCCGGAAGTGGAATGCGATCCTGAAAGAAGAGAATGACCTGGAGGACCTGCTGAAGGAACAAGAGGCTGAGCACCGCGAAGATCGTTTCACCGGCTTGCGGCACGCGCCACGGAAAAACTCGCGAAAACCGGTGATCGAGGAGACGTGCAAAGAGAAGCGTCGGGATTAGGATGAAGAGGATCTGGCCACCCATGGTGAAGACCCGGTGCATCATGACGTTCTCCGCCGTCACCTTGCTCCCGACGAACAACAGGGTGATGAATCCTCCAATGACCTGATAGAGAACAAAGACGACGAGGAGGCAGACGAACGCGAAGACGACAGGCGAGACGCCATAGCGCTCGAGAAAGGGGAGCGACGCCGCCGATGGAACCAACGGCTGCGGTGTGTCCTCTGTTTGGCCGGTCACTGGCCTTTATCCTTTGCTCATACGAAGCTTGATCATAGCCGCGAACAACGGGATCATGATTTCGTGATGACCTGTAAATGAATATCCCCTGCCGGAGCCTTGCGTCGGCCGTTCAACGACATTGACTTGCGGTCGGTACTGCCTGATCATATCGAAGTTGGCGGTGGAGAATCCCTGTGCCTTGTAGCCAAGATTGCGCGCAATGGTCAACGCCTTCAAGAAGACTTCGGGCAGAATGACCGCGGAACCGACATTTAGGACGACTCCACCCCCCTTGAGGTCTTTCACTGAATTAGCGAAAATCTTAAAATCCCGAAAGCTCATTTCGCCCGTCGCAGCGCCATCCATCGATGGTTGCTGATGAATGATGTCAGTTCCAATCGCCGCATGCACGGTCACCGGCACATTCTGTTCGTAGCACGACGCAAGAATGCTCACGGACCGGTGGGGAGCTTTTGAGGCGATGATCTTCTTCGCAACAGTCTCGGCATAGCCTTCGGTTGTTTCGGCAAATCCCCTCACGAGTGACCGGTTGATGAACTCTCCCGTTTCCTTCGACATCCCGAATTTCCCCTCCAGGATGTTGGCGGCCACATCTTCCGAGGTTTGGCCCCACATCGCCGTTTCGACATCGTGAATTGCCGCTGCACTGTTCATCGCGACGTGAGTAATGATCCCGCGGCGAACGAGGTCAACGATGAGGGGTGAGAGTCCGACCTTGATGACATGGGCCCCCATCATCAGAATGACGGGCCTTTTCCGTCGGCGCGACCGCTCGATGTCAAGCACAAGCGCACGGAGTTCATCCGCCATCAGGATATGCGGCAGCGAGTCAACAAAATCCGAAAGGCGCGCCTTCTGTGCATCGACGACGCGGGCAAAGTCCTTCGGGGATACCTTGCTCCTGCGTTTCTTGATGGAAATTGTCTTGATGCCCGAAAGCTTGATCTGTTTGTATTTTGACATGGAAGCTACCGAACCTTTCCCCCGATGGGGCCATTGATACCGGAATACTCTCTCAGTTCAGCTTCGATGGATCCAACGACGACCTTTGTGCTGACTTTGACAGGGATTTTGCGTTCATCGTCCGTCAGCCAGATGACAACCCTTCCCTCACTCTTGAAGACCCCTCCCTCCTTCATCAGCGGCTCAAGAATGATGCAATCGAATGTTCCCGCATCGACATCGATTCTCTGTCGACCCAGGAATTTGACCGCGAGCGAATGGGTCGTATCCTTGAAGAAATTCTGAAGCAATATCTTTTCACCGACGCGGGACTTGGAGTAATCCAAGGTTCGCACGAAGTAGAATGCAGAGACGGCGTCGTGGACGTACGGAGGAATCGGATACTGCTTGTTGTCTGCATATGCAACGTTCTTGACCTGATCGAACCAGGCTTTGAAATCACGACGATACGAACCCTCCCGTACCTTTTGCGTAAACCGCCACGGAAACACCCCCTGCGTGTCAAGGTAGGTCTCGTAGCGATCTTCAACCTTGTAGATCCAGGAAAATGTCGGAGTCGAATTGACGGTGAAGAGCACCTGATAGACGGGTCGACCGAAGATCGTGTCCGATTTCGGGATACTCATCACAGCCTCTCCAGCCGTGATGAAACTGAAGCCAACGTCGAACACGAGCCGCTCCCCGGCGGCGAACGCCGAGTGTGGAATGGAGCGAAGCGTAGAGTTCGTCTTGTAGATATCTCCCTGCGAGAGGAGCGCTTGGGCGAGTGAATCCTGCGCATCGACAGGATGACAGACTCCCACCGCAAGAATGAGAAGAACTGCTGAAAAGCGTCCGGCCATCATCACCAAGAGTTCGATCCTTCCTTTGACATGAGGAGTGATCGCGCCGCCTGCAGCACATTGGCGACTTTGATCTGATCCATGCAATCGTTCCCCTGACACGGCCCCCCCTTACAGCGTCGACACAAAGCGTTGTCAGCCGTGAAGATCGTCTTGACGTCAGCGAGCGGTCCCCAACGACGGGCACTGCACTCTCGAATCGGGGGATAGAACGCAATCACCGGCGTCCCCACGGCGGCAGCGATATGCAACGGCCCTGTGGAATTCGATACGAAGAGCTGTGCTGCGCCGATGAAAGCGGCAAGGTCTTTGAGCGGCATCCGTCCTGCACTCGAGAGGGCGGCCCCGCCCGAACGCGTGAGCACTTTCTCGACAAGCCCTGCTTCATCGGTACTTCCGGTGACGACAACTCTGAAGCCATCCCGCATCAGCTCTTGGGCGAGATCGCCAAAGTTCTCAGCGCTCCAATCCCTCGCGGATCCGCCACTGCCCGGATGCAGCACGACGAATTTCTCAGACGGCTTCATCCCAAGTCTCCTGATTTCTGCGGCAGCAGCAGACTTTGAACTCTCCGGTATTGCGAGAGCTATCCGCGGGACTTCAGGAGCTGCCAATCCGATCACTTGCAGCAAGGAAATATTGTACTCTGCCTCGTGCTTCTCTGCAGTCTTTCGGTGTTCGAACACTTTTCTGTTGAAGAGGAACGAGTACCAGCGATACCCCGACCCAACCCGCACTGGCACACCAGCACAAAATATCAACACTGCAATTCGAAAAGTCGGGTGGGAAACGACGGCAAGATCAAATCGCTGAGCGCGAAGCTCCGCAAGAATCGCGAAAAATCCTTTTTGTTCCCCTGAGGTGTCGTATGTGAGAATGTTGTCGAGTCCTGCGAATCCTTCCGCCAGTCCCGTGGTGCACGAGCGAACCAGCATCGAGATTCTTGATCCCGGGAATCTCTCGCGCAAAACAGGTATCATCGGGAGTGTCAGAACCACGTCACCGATCCGATCGGTTCGAACTACCAGAACATTCTCGAATTTGCGTTCTTTCACTGCGTCGCATCAATGGTTAGTAGTCAATATACGGCAAGGTGCCCTGAGTATCAAGGCAGGGTTGGAAGGTGCGGGGATTGTCAACGTGAGAGGAATCGGACGTTCAGAGCAGATCGGTGCATTGATGGATGAAGAACCGGGATCATCAGGAAATGAAAACCTTTGCGATGTCGAGTAAGATCGACGGCTGATTCCACATCGCTGTCCGGAAAAGGCCACCTACTGTTCGCTTCTCCTCAGGCAGCTTGACCGCGCTGTCGCACAGCTTGTTGAGCGTTTCATCTGAAAAAGATGTAATCGCTTCCCTGATCCTGTAAAAGACTTCGTGCCGCCATCCAAGGCGTTTGTGCCATCGCTTCCCGTATTCGATCAAATGGGAGCTGTCCTTCTTCGCGATCGCCTCGCCGGCAACTTGTCCGGCTATCATTCCCCCAATCATCCCACTGATGATTCCGCCTCCACTCGTCGGATTCACCTGGTGAGCTGCGTCGCCAACGAGAAGGACATTCCCTTTCACGATTTCATCACACGTCTTTGCACACGGGACACCCCCTGCGATTTGTGTCAACATCGCGGCATCGGGGAATTTTTTCTGCACGAACTCATCAAGCCAACGGACTGCCGCTTTCTCTTTTGCACACTCGACGCTGATACCTATGCCGACGTTCGCACTGTCTTTCCCTTTTGGGAACACCCAGAGATACCCTCCCGGGGCAATCTGATCACCAAAATAGAAATCCAGGATGCCTTCATCGACAGCCACCCCTGAAAGCGTTACCTGTGCACAGCTCTCCATATCATGAATATGACACGTCGTGTCAATCCCAGCCCACTTTCCTACGCGGCTTTCCACGCCATCGGCACCGATGACGACCTTCGCCCGAATGTCGAACTTCCGATCCTTGATCAAGACCCGCACACCTGTGACGTCACCATCTTCCTTGATCAAATCATAGACGTAGGCTTTTGTAATGACTTCGGCCCCTTCTTTCACAGCAAGCTTCGCTAGTTCGTAATCGAAGATGCGACGCTCAAGGACATATCCGATGCCGTCAAGCCGTGGCATGATTGAATTCCCGTTCGGGACGACGATACGGAATTTGCTGACGGTCGCCGCAATCCATCGCGGATCAGGTTCGATGAACTGAACCACCCCCTCGTGACTCACGGCTTCCGCACATCGAACCGGATACCCGACATCACGGTCCTTCTCGAGTAGAAGCACGGAGGCACCTCCGGCAGCGGCGAATCGAGCGGCTGTCGACCCGGCAGGCCCTGCACCAACGACAATGACGTCGTATTGATCTTTCATAGGGAGGTAGCGACGATCTCAGAATGATGGTGGATTTTCCTGGGGTACCGATACTTCCTTTGGGAGGTGTTCGATGCCTTCGCGATGGAACTCGATGACTTCCCAGGGGCAAGCCCAGACGCATTTGCGACAATTCGTGCAGCGCTCATCGAGAATCCGGATCTCAGACTCCAGGAGCTCAATGGCGTCTTCCGGACAAACACCAACGCAGCAGCCGCAGAAATCGCATTTCCCGGGAACGAGGTAAATCATCAGTGGCGTAGTACGCGTCAAAAAGAACCTCTTTGGGTAATGAGTCCAGATGCCTTGATACGGTCAAATGGAATGTGAGAGTTCCTCACGAACCTCTGCACCTCGCAGTTATGACGGCTTGAAGATCACACCGGAATCAACGTCGTGCACTTGGCGCATCAACTCCTGATGACGCTGCATGAGCGCCTGAGCGTCGGCGCCTCGTTCAGACGCCTCTTTCAGAGCACGCTGATTAAGTTCGATCTGTTTGTGGAGCTTTCGTTTCGTCATGGCGACGATCGCATCGCGGGCAACCCTCCACGGATCGACGTCCTGGAACTCGACGTCACCGCTTTCCCATCCCTTGCTGATTTCGTACTTGCTCATCACGATGTCCGTCACGATCCCTTTCGACACCGGGTCATCGATCTCATCCAGAAACTCCACGACACTTCGAGGTCCCCGCTCATCGAATTGAGCCAGAAGGAACTCCACAATCTTCTTCAATTGCGGATCAGCCACAATCTTCTTCAATTGCGGATCAGAGATATCGTCGATGGTGATATGGGAAAACATGAACCCGATCATATCCGCCTGATGTTCAAGGAGGAGTTTCACGATATCGCGTTCTACAACCGGGGCTTCTTTATTCGAGGGCGATGACGATCCGCCAGGTGCGGGCGGACCAACCGGATTCGGTCGCGGATCAGCCTCCGCGCGGGGAAATCCCGTGCGGTGTCGTTCTCCAATCCACCGATCCAATTCACGATACAAGACAGATTCGTACACATCGTACTTCGATGCCACTTCCTTGATGTAGAAGTTGCGCTTCAGTTCATCCTTCATCTTCGCTATCGACTGTACGATCGACCGGACCGCCTGTGTTTTTCCTTCGGGGGTCGCAAAAGCCCCCGAGCGCAGGTACTGTTTGGCTTTGAAATCGATGAAGGAAACTCCTTGCTCCAGAAGTTTTCGGAATTCCTTCCCTCCCGATTTTCTCACGAACGAATCGGGGTCTTCCCCTTCCGGCAACTCGACGACGGTCACATCGAGATCCTGGGCAAGCGCGACGTCCATTCCCCTGATTGTGGCATTCGATCCAGCAGAATCGGCGTCGTAGACCAGGGTCAGCTTCTTGCTGTAACGCGAAATGAGCTGCACCTGTTCCTCAGTCAGCGCTGTACCGCTCGAAGCGACGACGTTTTGAATCCCCGCCTGGTACAGTGAGATCAGGTCGGCATACCCCTCCACCATCAGGGAATTGTCCTCCGCACGAACGGCATCTTTTGAGTGGAACAGACCAAACAGGATACGACTCTTGTTGTAGATCGGCGTTTCGGGGGAGTTAATATATTTCCCCAGGGGGTCGTCTTCCCGGAGCTTTCTGGCGCCAAACCCGACGACTCTCCCCGTGGCTGTAAAAATGGGGAACATCGCCCGGCCGCGAAAATAGTCGTAATCTGATCCGTCTTCGCGGGTTCGGATGAGTCCGGCCTTCAGGAGATCTTCCCGATTAAGTCCTTCTTCTTTGGCGCGAGTGATGAATCCGTCCCACGAGTGCAGAGAGTATCCCAGACCGAAGGTTCTGATGGTCTCATCGGAAAAGCCGCGTCCATGGAAATACTCGAGAGCGGTTCGCCCCTCGTCTGTTTTGGTCAAATTCGTGTAGAAGTGCAGCCCTGCGAAGCGACAGACGTTGTACAGATTCTCAACTTCGTTTTGCTGATCCTGATCGGCCTCAGTGTAGGTAATCGTAATCCCAGCCTTCTCGGCGAGTGACCGGACGGCTTCTGTAAAAGAGACTTTCTCGAACTCCATCACAAACGTGAAGACATTACCCCCTTTCGCGCAGCCGAAGCAGTGAAAAACCTGCTTCTCAGAACTGACTGTGAAAGAAGGGGTCTTTTCCTGATGGAATGGACACAAACCAACGAAGTTCTTCCCGCGTTTCTTCAGCCGAACGTGCTGGGAAATGACATCAACGATGTCATTCGAGGAGCGGATTTCTTCAATTTTTTCAGGGGAGAATCTCATATTCGCGGCTGGAATTTAGCCAATAAAGGAAGGACAAGCAACAACGACATCGCGGTCCAGCAAGCATACCTGTTTGTTCATAAAAGTCTGGCCGGCAGTTGAAGATCTGCAAATCCACGATGACAACAAAAAACCCTCCCGCTCTTCGTGAACAGGAGGGTTTCCAGACTGGACCGTGTACGCCAGAGGATTTGCGCCTACGGCTTAGTACATGTCCCCACCCATTCCGCCGCCGTGAGGCATTGGAGAGGACTTCTCTTTCTCAGGCTTCTCGACGATCGTTGCCTCTGTCGTCAGCAGAAGGCCTGCGACGCTGGCAGCGTTCTCCAGAGCGATACGAGCGACCTTCGTCGGGTCGATAACGCCCGCCTTGATCAGGTTCTCATATTGTTCTGTCTGAGCGTTGAAGCCGAAATCGTCTTTTCCTTCCTTGACCTTGTTGACAACGACCGAGCCTTCAAGACCGGCGTTCTCAACGATCAGGCGAATCGGCTCCTCGACTGCGCGACGGATGATCTCGACACCGATCTTCTGATCCTCGTTGCCAGCTTTTACTTCTTCGAGCTTCTTCTGACAGCGCAGGTATGCGACGCCACCGCCGGCAACGATACCTTCTTCCACAGCAGCGCGTGTGGCATGCAGTGCATCCTCAACACGTGCCTTCTTCTCCTTCATCTCAACTTCGGTCGAGGCACCGATCTTCAGCACGGCGACACCACCGGAGAGCTTCGCCAACCGCTCCTGCAGCTTCTCCTTGTCGTAGTCCGAGGTTGTCTTATCGATCTGCTGCTTGATCTCGTTGATGCGCTTCTTGATGTCTTCCTTCTTGCCAGCACCCTCGACAAGCGTGGTGTTGTCCTTGTCGATCGTCACACGCTTGGCCGTACCCATGTATGCCAGTGATGCGTTTTCAAGCTTGAAGCCCTTTTCTTCCGAAATAACGGTACCACCTGTCAGGACAGCGATATCTTCCAACATTGCTTTGCGGCGGTCTCCGAAGCCAGGGGCTTTCACGGAACAAACACGCAGTGTGCCACGCAGTTTGTTCACCACGAGCGTCGCAAGCGCCTCACCCTCAACTTCTTCGGCAATGACGAGAATGGAGCGACTTGACTGTGCAACCTTCTCGAGCAACGGCAGAAGATCTTTCATAGCGCTGATCTTCTTGTCGTGAATCAGGATGTAAGGATCTTCCAGGATCGTTTCCATCGTCTCTGCATCCGTGACGAAGTACGGTGAGAGGTAGCCACGGTCAAACTGCATACCTTCGACTACATCCAACGTCGTCTCGGTCCCCTTTGCCTCTTCAACGGTGATCACGCCGTCTTTGCCGACCTTCTCCATCGCGTTCGCAATCAACTCGCCAATAGCGCGGTCGTTGTTGGCAGAAATTGAACCAACCTGTGCGATTTTTTCCTTATCGTCGCCAACGGTCTTGCTCATCTCCTTCAAACCCTCAACAATCTTCTGGACAGCGAGGTCGATACCACGCTTGAGATCCATCGGATTGGCGCCAGCTGTGACGTTCTTGAGACCTTCGCGAACGATCGCTTGTGCGAGCACCGTGGCTGTTGTTGTTCCGTCGCCGGCAACATCAGAGGTCTTCGAGGCAACCTCGCGAACCATCTGGGCTCCCATGTTCTCGATGGGATCTGTGAGTTCGACTTCCTTCGCGACTGTGACGCCATCTTTCGTAATGGTCGGCGCACCAAATTTCTTGTCAATCACTACATTGCGACCCTTCGGTCCCAACGTTACCTTCACCGCATCTGCGAGTTGATCAACACCACGCTTCAGAGCAGCTCGGGCATCTGTGTTGAAGTTGATTAATTTTGCTCCCATAGCTTTGAATCTCCTTTCGTCAGAAATTACTTTTTCGGCATAATTGCAAAAATGTCGCTCTCTCGCATGATGAGGAGCTCCTCACGGTCGATAGTCACTTCCGTCCCGGAATACTTTCCGTACAGGACTTGGTCCCCAACCTTGACTTCGGGGGCAATCAGCTTTCCCTCGTCTGAGATCTTTCCCGGTCCGATGGCAATCACTTCGCCCCACACTGGCTTTTCTTTTGCTGTGTCGGGAACGATGATTCCGCCTTTGGTCCTCTCTTCCGCGGCCGACGGCTTGACGATCACACGATCTGCCAATGGCTTCAGATTCATAAGATATACCTCCTATTGTAAGGTTATGAAAGTTAAAGACTTATGGAATGTGCTCCATATTAGCACTCTATGCTTTCGAGTGCTAACAATATAGAGGAAATACCTGTCTTTGTCAAGGGGCTTCTCGAAGTTCTGAATTTCCCGCTAATGGACTCGTCTGGCGAGAATAGTAGAAATACTCAGGATGGAATGTAGCCTTCTACCACCAGGACGTATTCGCCCCGGGTAGGCTTGGCGGTCAGTTGCGGGAGAATGGTTGAAATGGGCCCTCTCACGATTTCCTCAAACTTTTTCGTGAGTTCGCGGGCCACCACGACGTTGCGGTCACCGAAAACGGACTGGATTTCCCCGAGGGTTTTCAGTATCCGATGGGGGGACTCGTAGAGGATTATAGTCCTGGGCTCCGTGCTGAGTATTCCTAACTTCGTCTTCCTCCCTTTTTTCACTGGCAGGAACCCCTCAAAGACAAACCGGTCTGTGGGGAGGCCGCTCACAATCAGGGCAGATATGAAGGCAGAAGGTCCGGGAATCGGGATGATTGGAATGCTAGAGGCTAGGGCAGAATGGACAATGTGATAGGCGGGGTCGGAAATACCCGGCGTGCCTGCATCAGAGACAAGAGCAATCGATTGTCCCTGAAGAAGCTTTTCGATGAGTTGAGGAGTTCGCCGGCGTTCGTTGTAATTGAAATAGCTTACCATCGGCTTGCTGATAGCGTAGTGATCCAGCAAGATCTTCGTCTTTCGGGTGTCTTCCGCTGCAACGAGATCGACAGAACTCAAAACCTTGATGGCACGGTAGGTAATGTCACCGAGGTTCCCGATGGGAGTTGCGACGAGGTAGAGGGTGCCGGGGGTTGCCGCGGGTTCCATGAGTCAGTATTCTCGGGGATGAGTGGGCACAGGAATTATTCTTTTCCCCTTACATACTTCCGGACTCGATAGAGACGCTCCGTGAACCCTCCCAAGCTAGCGCGTGCCACACTGACAACTTCTAACTCTGTCTTCTTGGATGTCCCTGAAGCCATGCT
>JACVXU010000163.1 GCA_015661185.1 Bacteroidota bacterium | reverse complement strand
TCCGTCAACGTATGAACGGCTGCTGAGTCTCGCGCGGGATGCGCACATGAACATGATACGTGTCTGGGGAGGCGGCATCTATGAGCAGGAGGTCTTCTATGAGCTCTGTGACCGGTTGGGATTGATGGTGTGGCAGGATTTCATGTTCGTGTGTGGAGAATACCCGGAGCAACCCTGGTTTCTTCGGTTAGTGAAAGACGAAGCCGCAAAAGCAATCACGCGCCTGCGCAATCATCCATCGGTGACCATTTGGTGCGGCAATAACGAATGCGAATGGATCTTTTGTACCGATAATCCCGGGAAAACGCCCGATGACATGTGCGGCGCGGCGATATTCCGTGACCTTCTTCCTTCGCTTTGCCGCTCGCTCGACGGCACTCGCCCTTACTGGCGCAGCTCGCCATTTGGCATCGGTTTCCCGAATGCCGAATCCAGCGGTAATCATCATCAGTGGGCTGTATGGGGTCTCTGGAAAGATTATAAGGAATACGAGAACGACAAAAAGGAATACGAGAACGACAAAGCACGATTCGTGACAGAGTTCGGTTTTCAGGCGCCCGCTCACCCGAGGACGTTCGAATCGGTGACAATTCCTTCCGACCGTACTCCCCAGAGTAAGGTGTTCGAGTACCATAACAAGCTGCCCGAGGGCACGGAGCGGCTCTTTCGGTTCCAGGCTGCCCATTACACGGTGGGAACGGAGTTCGATGACTTCATCTATAAGGGACAAATGGTTCAAGCTGAAGCGTTGAAGACTGCGGTGGAACATTGGCGCCGCCGCAAATTCGATACTGCCGGGTCTCTGTTCTGGCAGCTCAACGATTGCTGGCCTGTAAGCAGCTGGGCGGTTATCGACAGCGCACTGCGCCCAAAGGCCGCTTACTACTACGCGAAGAAGTTCTTTGCACCGATCCTTGTAAGCTTCAAGAAGCGGGAAGAGGGCCTGGAAGTGTACGTAACGAACGATCTCCTTTCGCCGGTCGTGGGCGAGCTCGAGGTCACCCTCCGTTCGTTCGACGGAGCGGTTGCCTGGTCGAAGAGATCGCAAGCAGTCATTGCCCGTAATGCGTCAAGAGCGGTGATTCGTATCGGCGTTCCAGAGTATGATCAGTCTGACACAAGCCAATCATACCTGCTGGCACAATTCAAGGTAGGAGGAGAAGTTCGTTCTGAGAATAGATTCTTTCTTTGTGAACCGAAGCATATGCAGAAGCAAACGCCGGGCATAGCAATGGAGCTGGACAAGGTGGCGAGCAATACCTATTCTATGACCATCAGCTCGAGAACCTTTGTCAAAGGTGTACGCATAGAAATTGAAGGAGAAGATGTTGAGACGGACGACAACTGTTTTGATATAGATGCGGGAATATCAAAGAAAATCCGGATCGTTTCACAGTGTCCGGAAGAAATGGTCCGAAAGAGGATCACACTTCGCTCCCTGTGGAGTTGAATTGTATAGGCCAATCAGGCTTTTATCATCCATTCGACAAGGGAGTATGTGTCTATGAACTCGTCAGAGTTACAAGCACGGCGGCAGGGTCTATCGATTATACCGGATAAGAGACGGGTTATTCTCAGGCCGTTTGTTCCTGGCAGTAGGGACAGAATGAAGGGCATCCTGGGTCGGATCATGAAACTCTCTGATGCACAAGCCGAGCAAGTCTTCGAGGGTGTTCTGCGAGAATTCCACAACCGCCACCGGGACGTCAAAGCCTTTCTTGAGCAGCGCTTCAGTAAGTTGAAAACGTTGTTACCGCCAAAGTTCAAGCCGACTGAGACAAAGCGTCTTCTGATAGGCTCGTACTTCACCTGCGAGTATTCACTCGAAGCGGCAGCGCTTTTCAACCCATCAATCGTTCCTCATCCCGACCAAAGCGGGGTGGAGGCCGGCTCAATCCGGTTTATCATGAGCTTGCGAGCAACGGGAGAGGGGCACATCTCGTCCATTGAGTTTCGTACAGGCACGATCAACAAGGTGGGCGAGGTCACGGTCGATTCACCCGGTCGCTATGTCTCGTCCCCGGAAGAATATTCTGACCCTGTGTGCGCAAAGCCCGAGTTTACGATGCAGCTTCAAGATGAGGGTGCCCTGACGTCGGCGACGAAGGAAATTCTCCGCCCCCTGTCCAACGAATTCAAGCGATCACAGCTTGTGGCACGAATCGCCCGGTTCAGAAAGAGCCGCAGAAAACTGACCAGCGCTCAACGCCGTTCAATTGAACACGCCGAAGCGTTGGCTGACCTGAATTACGAAATCGTGTTTTCGAAAGCACATCCGCTCTCGGAGCGTGCGATCTTTCCGGTTTCCTCTTATGAGAGGAATGGCGTAGAGGACGCTCGCTTTGTCAAATTCATCGACGAGGACGGTGCTGTCACATACTATTCGACGTACACCGCATACAATGGCAAAGAGATCAGGCCTCAGTTGCTTCAGACTACCGACTTCGTGCATTTTCGGATACGGTCACTCACCGGAGACGCAGCGAAAAACAAAGGAATGGCATTGTTCCCGAGAAGAATCGGTGGAAAATTCGCGATGATCACAAGGCATGACGCGGAGAACCTCTACCTCGCTTTTTCAGACGATGTTTCGAGATGGAACAAGCCGGTCAAGTTGCTGATTCCAACCCACGCATGGGAGTTCACGCAAATCGGCAACTGTGGTTCACCCGTAGAAACGGAAAAGGGATGGCTTCTTCTCACGCACGGTGTTGGTCCAGTAAGGAAATACTGCATTGGCGCCGTCTTGCTCGATCGGGACAATCCCGTGAAGGTGATTGGACAGCTCCCGCAGCCGTTGATTGCCCCGAATGAATCTGAGCGGGAAGGCTACGTCCCGAATGTTGTCTACACATGCGGTGCGATTCTGCATAATCGCACGCTGGTTATTCCGTATGCGATGTCGGACACCGCGACACGCATTGCAAGTATTGGGATCGATGAGCTGCTGGGAAGAATGCAGTAGAAGGATTCGCGAGGACCCAGTAGCGGTCCGCACTGAGGTCACAATCGAACCAATCCGTTTCCATGTCTCAATCTGGCTGCAATGAAGCGTTTTAGGCTGGCGGACCTATTCAAGATACTTGTGGGTCGAGACACTACGGACCAAATGTATAGTAGTTAGGGTAGCTTGCATGCACGTGAATGATATCAACGGTGTCGCCGGCGAATGGGATTGATTCCGTGAGATGCTCAAGATGCCGGAAGTCGACAGTCGACACCTACGTGGATGCACAATTCGGATACCCGGTTGCGGCCAGGAGGAGCACCATTAGAGTGATCCGCGCCAGCGAGGGATGTCCTGCGCCACAGGGTCCTGTTGTATGGGTTCCATCGGGATTTAGGTCTTCTTGAATAGAGGTTGAACGTCATTGATCCGGCCGACCAGGTCCTTCCTTTCATCTGCGCTCAGCGGCGTGAACTTCGCAGCCCCCTCCATCGCGATACGGAAAAGTGCTTCCTCGCCCGGGGGGATCGCAGCCGTCACATCCTCGCTGAGCGTAAACCGAAGAGCCAGGCGGGCAAGTACCGGATCATCGATTGGGCGGTACCAGCATTTCGGCCAGGGGTGATCGCCTTTCGAACTCCAGGGAGAGTACGCCATGGCCTTCAACGCTAGGCGCGCGACCCCTTTTTCTTTCGCATGCTCCATCACTCTTGGGCCGAAATGCCCGTTCGCAGAGCAGACAATGTTGAACGGGAAGAGAATCGAATCAAAGGAGAAGCGATCCAGCATCGCCAAGGCCGCTTCCTCGGAATGTGCCGAAAACCCGATGTATCGTACGAGTCCTTTTTCGCGAGCCCGGACCACCGTTCCGATTGCACCCCTGTCGTCAAAGATCTCATCCACCTCTTTCATGGCTGTGACTGCATGGAGCTGGTAAAGGTCAAAGTGGTCCGTTCGCATGCGCTTCAGCGACCGCTCGAGATCTTCCTGCGCCCCCTCTGCATCGCGCCTCATCGTTTTACATGCGAGAAAGACCATCGAGCGGTACGGCTCGAGAGCTGGTCCCAGTTTCTCCTCAGCTTCTCCCCCGCCGTACGACGGAGCAACATCGAAATAGTTGATCCCTCTATCGCGCACTTCGCTGACGAGGGCCGACGTCTCCCGTAATGAGTGCCCGAGACAGAGGATCCCGCCAAAGCCGACAATCGACAGCATCTCACCATTTTTGTACTCCCTTCGAGGGATCGGCTCTTCACTCAATCGGCTCATGGATAGACTCCGGTTCTTTGGCATCGGTACTCCGGCGGCCAGCCCCGCTACAGCCACCAGTATGAGAAAACCGCTCCCGTTTCATCTTCGCTCACACGATGGTTCAACCTCTACCCGTCCCGGGGACGATGCCAGGCTCCTTACGGCCCGGGCGAGGCAACGTCAATCTGGGAATCCGACGTCCCGTAGTAAATGAGCCACCGGCCTTTGAAGTACACGAGACCTTCGAGGAAACATACGTTGTTCACCTGACGGGTACGCTCGTACGATTTCTCCGGACAGAAGAAGTCTGATGTATTACGATCCAGAAGGCGGGTCGGCTTCCGTGTCGAATCTTCCACCGGCATCCAATGAATCAGGTCCTGAGATGTGGCCAGAAAAATGCTCGATTCGCCCTAATACATCCAGTATGCACCGCTGATTCTGGCGGCTACCGGCTTGCCGCCAGCTGATCGGGAGATAATGGAGCCTTTGAGCGTGTCTGTTGCCGGGAATATGGCGCCCCGCTCAACAAAAGTCAAGTCCAGAGTGTGTAGTCGCACTACACAGTCGACTGCACAGTCAGGCTTCGGAAGGCAGAATTCGGGGCTCTTACTGTTACCGAGTGGCGCCTACATCTATCGCTTGCAAGCGGGAGATGCTTCGACAGGCTCAGCACGAGGATTTGTGGAGACGAAGATTATGCTCCTGAGTTTTGTGCCTATGTACGATTTGACATGATTGGAAAGGCCGCAAGTCCTTCAGAAAGCCCCAATCAGCAAGAGGTGTTTCTCTCAAAGGGCCAATTCAAACGATTTTTCAAAGGTTGCAACTGCCGTAAGTAGGGGGACCCGGGTTTGAACCTGCAACAAAGGGAGAATTCACTGATGTAACTCTGATCCTGCTTTGAAGATTGTGCATTCACCACCGATGTGTATATGGAGGATCGAACCGGAAGGAATTGCAGGATGAAGGACTTTGGTAGGATTTCTGATTCGCTACATAAAACATCCCCTCTAACAAAGGGAAGGGGATTTTGTTTTGGGGGTTAGTGACCTGTTACATTTTGGTGACATCTGGATGGTTGGTAACACGAAACCTCTGTGTCCACAGGGGGAGCGACAGATGTTGCGCCAGGATATGACGAAGAAATGAAAAGAGGCAATCCCGGACAATTGGATTTGCCTCTTTTTGTTTCTGTGGTGGTTCGATGCAGATCCCGATCACAAAACGATCGGGATGCTGAAAGTTGCAGCCACTCACGCACAACGTTCGTGGGCAGTTGGTTGATCCCGTCTCGCTTCGTTCGGCGGGATTCTCAAAATGACAGCCACTCGCGAACAACGCTCTCGAGTGATTTTGGATCCCGCCACAAAACGGCGGGATTCTCAAAATGACATAGAAGTTAACTTCACTCCGTTCGTTAACTTCTGTCGTTTTGGATGTAGCCCTAAAGGGATCCTCGAGCACCATGTAAATGCGTACATCCTGATCTCTTTATATCTTGACTGACCATGCTTTCACAACAACACTAGATTTTCAACTTCTTTTGCGCCCCCATCCTCCTCATGCAGATGCCTGACAGTAGTTAGGGATTCAACGTGACCTGCTCCCACGAAAAAAGAGCCAAGACACAGATACTACTATCCTTTCCTTTTTCTTCCATCAACTTGAGGAACCGTCCCTAAGCTGCCAACCAAGACGGGACATCGACTTTTCGTGATTACCTCGTGCTTGAACCAATGGCACAGACCGTTTGGCCCATTTGCCTTTCAAGACGAACTACAGTAGCTTTGTACTGCTGGATTTCCCCGCCTACGCCGTGAAAGCAAATTAGACATCATCTTCTCAGTCCCGATTCCCGCCAATGGAGGTCCACATGATCGGGGCAACAATCTCACACTGCCGCATTCTCGAGAAGCTTGGCGAGGGAGAAAAAGAAATACGACTTGGTGTTCAAACACTATGCCACGTAGGTAGGTCTGCAAGCGATGCAGGCGTTCCGATTCTTGTTCAATAAACCTCTGAGAGGCTCATGAAAATCGGGATTGTTGGAACAGGTTTTGTCGGCTCGACGGCAGCGTACGCCATGGTCATGCGGGGCGTGGGCCGGCAAATCGTTCTCGTGGATGTGAACAGAGATCGTGCACAAGCGGAGGCGGACGATATCCTTCACGCCGTACCGTTCGCCCATCCAATTGAAATTGTTGCCGGTAATTACGATGATCTCGCAGGCGCGCAGGTCGTCATCTTTGCTGCGGGGACGAACCAACGTTCCGGTGAAACGCGTCTCGATCTCCTCAAACGCAACGCGGCGGTGTTGTACGAGGTCGTCCCCAATATCTTCAAGCATGCTCCGGAGGCGATCCTCGTCGTGGCGACAAACCCCGTCGATGTCATGACGCACCTCGCAGCACGAGTCGCGGCAACGTTCGGGCTGCCAAGCCACAGGGTAGTAGGCTCCGGCACCACGCTCGACACCGCCCGGTTTCGATCACTGCTCGGGAGGCACGTCGGTGTCGATGCCTCTCATGTCCATGCCTATGTGTTGGGGGAACATGGCGACTCAGAAGTACTCACCTGGTCTATCGCAACGGTGGGAGGCATGCCAATCAATGAGTTCTGCCGGCAGCGGGGGATCACGCTCGATGAGGCAGTCAGGTCTGATATCGACACGAAAGTCCGTCGCGCGGCTTACACGATTATTAGCGGTAAGGGAGCGACGTACTATGGTATCGGCAGCGCGCTGGCAAAGATTGCCGACGTCATTCTCAAAGATCAACGCTCGGTGCTGACAGTCTGCACGCCACTTAAGAGCATCCTGGGTGTCGATGATGTAACGATCTCGCAACCTCACCTCGTTGGAGGAGCTGGTGTTTTGGCGACCTTTCCGCCCCCTGTGAGTGACGATGAGGCGCGACTCCTGAGAGCGAGTGCCGAGGTAGTGGCGCAGGCGATCAACAGCATCGGTTGAGAGTGCTGAGAGGGGGAAGACTTTCAAACTCCGTTGGATGCCCTGGTGGCAGAAGGGGTATGGGCATTCTCTCCAAAACCGAAGACACCAGCCTCATACGCATCGTAGGACTCAAATGAAAAAGAGCAGAAACAGCACATCATCGCGCTCACCGAAACGATCGGTTCAGGAGGATATCCGAACTGCGCTCACTCCCGGAGCCGTCAAGCGCGCCATCATGGATAACCTCTACCTGATACAAGGCCGGGTGCCAAGGACTGCTACGCGAAACGATTGGTACATGGCTCTGGCGTACACAGTCCGCGACAGAATCCTGCACAGGTGGATGCAGACAATCGAATCCTACATGGGGAGCAAAGATAAATCTGTGAGCTACCTATCGGCGGAGTTTCTCATTGGTCCACAGCTTGGGAGTAACCTGATCAGCCTCGGCATTTACGATGAAGTCCAGCAGGCTGTCGCGCAGCTCGGGCAGAACCTGGATGATCTACTTGATCAGGAAGAGGAGCCGGGGCTGGGGAATGGCGGGCTCGGACGACTTGCCGCTTGTTTTCTCGATTCGCTTGCAGCACTCGAGATTCTGGGCGTCGGGTACGGAATCCGATATGAGTTCGGCATCTTCGACCAGGAAATCCGGGACGGGTGGCAGGTCGAAACCACCGACAAATGGCTTCGGCTCGGCAATCCGTGGGAGGTTCCAAGGCCCGAAATCAACTTCGTGGTCAACTTCGGTGGTCACACGGAACACTCACTGGACTGTGAGGGGGGCCACAAGGTTCTCTGGATCCCCGAACGTGCCGTCCGGGGTGTAGCGTGCGATATACCGGTCCCTGGATACAAAGTGAATACAGTGAATCTTCTCCGATTGTGGAAAGCGGAGGCGACGGAGTCTTTCGACTTCCAGGCGTTCAACATCGGTGACTACTATGGTGCTGTGGAAAACAAGGTGTCGTCCGAAAACATCACCAAGGTGCTGTATCCGAACGACGAACCCATCCAAGGCAAACTCCTTCGGCTCGAGCAGCAGTACTTTTTTGTGTCGTGCTCGTTGCAGGACATGATCAGAGTCCATCTCCGCAGAGGGAATGAGCTGAAAGATTTTCACGAGCGTTAAGCTCAATGACACGCATCCCTCGATTGCAGTTGCGGAGATGATGCGATTGCTCGTCGACGAACATATGATGGACTGGGACACGGCCTGGCACATAACCCAGAACACGTTTGCGTACACAAACCATACCTTGCTGCCCGAGGCCCTGGAGAAATGGCCCCTGCCGTTGTTCGGCAGTCTCCTGCCCAGGCATCTTGAGATTGTCTTTGAGATTAATCGACGCTTCCTCGAAGAAGTGCGCGCGAAAGGTCAGGTCGATGAGGACCGAATCGAGCGTCTCTCCTTGATTGAAGAGACGGAGAAGAAATTCGTGCGGATGGCCAATCTTGCGAGCGTAGGGAGCCACGCCATCAACGGTGTCGCGGCCCTTCACACCCGGCTGCTGAAGCAGGATGTTCTGTCTGACTTCTATGAACTCTTTCCGGAAAAATTCCTCAACGTGACGAACGGGGTGACGCCGCGCCGCTGGGTTGTGCTGGCCAATCCCAGGCTCGCTCAGCTCATCACGAGCAGGATCGGTGACGGGTGGATTCGAAACATGGAGGGCCATCTGCGCAAGCTTGAGAAGCATGCCGGCGAAGCGGAATTTCAGAATGACTGGCGTCGAATCAAGTACGAAAACAAAGCCAGGCTCGCTTCCATCATCCGTCAGCGTACAGGCGTCGTTGTGGATCCTGGCACACTGTTCGATATCCAGGTCAAACGCATCCACGAATACAAACGCCAGCATCTGAATGTTCTCCACATCTTGACGCTCTACAACAGGATCAAACAGGATCCACATTTGGACTTCGTTCCCCGGACAGTGATCTTCGCTGGCAAGGCTGCACCCGGCTATCGGAAGGCGAAACTGATCATCAAGCTTATCAACTGTGTCGCGGATCTTGTGAACAATGATGCAGACGTGGCAGGCCGGTTGAAGGTGGTCTTTCTGCCTGACTTCAACGTTAAGAACGCTCATGCAGTCTATCCGGCAGCTGATCTGTCACAGCAGATCTCGACTGCAGGCAAAGAAGCTTCCGGGACGGGGAACATGAAATTCTCCATGAATGGAGCGCTTACCATCGGCACCCTCGACGGAGCAAACATCGAGATTCGTGAGGCGGTAGGGAAGGAGAATTTCTTCCTCTTCGGGCTGACTGCTGACGAGGTCAGCAGCATCAGAATGCAGGGTTACGATCCGCTGCGCTATGTGGAGTCGAACAATGAACTGCAGGGGGTTATCGATCTTCTTGCCCGGGGGGCCCTCTCAAAAGGGGATTCCAGCCTTTTCAAACCTCTGGTCGATTCCCTCGTGTACCATGATGAGTACATGCTCATGGCCGATTTCCAGTCGTATATAGAATGTCAGAACCAGGTCGACAAGGTCTATCACGATCAGGCACAATGGACGAGAATGTCAATACTCAATGTCGCACGCATTGGAAGATTTTCGTCCGACCGATCGATCCGCGAATATGCTGAGAAGATCTGGAATGTGAAACCGGTGAAGATCCGGATTGGATAGCATAGGTTTTCGCGTATCGCCACGACACTTTCGCCTGAGGGTGACGCAATTGATGAGGGAAAAACAACAGAGGAGAACCCGGTTCACCGGGCGATCGAAGTCGAAGGAGCGAGGTCGAGACACGAAAACTCCGAGTCTGAAACTGCA
This sequence comes from Bacteroidota bacterium, assembly GCA_015661185.1. Lineage (GTDB taxonomy): Bacteria > Bacteroidota > Ignavibacteria > UBA10030 > UBA10030 > UBA9647. Next base: position 10,516 of record JACVXU010000163.1, on the reverse strand, counting down.
AGGACAAATGTCATGAGAATTCCCCGACGTACAATACTCAAAGCCGGACTCGCCCTGCCGTCTCTGAGTTGGACCTATCCTGTGTTGCGAATCAGTTCACGCAACGATTCTTCGTTTGATCCCTGGATCGAAGTCCACAGGGAAAACCTTCGCCACAACGTGGGCGAGGTGAGCAAGAGAGTCAAAGGCCGACCGATTCTTGCCGTGGTAAAGAACAATGGATACGGACTCGGTGTTCAAAACGTTGCTCACATTCTTGAACCGCTCGATCCGATCGCTGGCTTCGCAGTTGTGAAACTGCACGAGGCTCTTTTACTCCGTGAGGATGGGGTAAAAAAGGCGATTCTCCTCATGGGCCCTTTCGATGGACGAGATCTTGAGGAGATGGTGGCGCAAAAGATCACGCCCATGGTCTACACACCGCTCGGCAAGACGCTCGACGCTATGTCCGACAAATTCCAGAAGCCAATCTCGATACAGATCTGCGTGGATACAGGGATTGGTCGTGTCGGAGTTCCGCACGCCAAAGCTGCTGAGCTTATTCGAGATCTCGCTGGCCGGAGATCCGTCAGGATCGATGGGATCATGATGACGTTTACAGAAGATCAGGAATTTGACGAGGAGCAGTTGCGTCGCTTCCAGTCACTTTGCAATGGGCTGACCGAAACAGGGATCAAACTCGGGAAGCAGCACGCTGCCTCCAGCTTCGGACTCTTTCAACGACCTGATGGTTTTCTTGACATGGTGCGACCAGGGATGGTTCTCTTCGGGATCTATCCTGAGAAAGAATTCAGTGAAATGGGGCTGATGCAGCTTAGGCCCAGTGTGAGCTTGAAAACACGCGTTATTTATGTGAAACAGCTGCACCGAGGCGACAGTGCTGGTTACGGCCGACAGTACAAAGCTCAGTGCGACACGTGGGTGGCTACGCTTCCTGTTGGCCATGCCGATGGATTTCCACGGGTGGCTGCCAAAGGGGCACGTGTTCGGATCGACGGTAACCTCTATCCCGTCGTTGCGCTTTCAGCGAGTCACTCTGTTGTCGAGATTGGACCCGAACCCAGCGTGGGTATCGGCGACGTGGCCACGCTGTTCGACTGGCAAGAAGGTTCTCGGCCTGAAGATGTTGCTTCTGCATGTGGCGCGTCAGTGTACGATCTGACGATGCATTTGAATCCTCTGTTGCCTCGTCGCGTTCTCTAGCTTGTGTAACTCTACGATTGTCCGGAGATTCAATGAATACTCGATCCGAGAAGGCTGGAGAGAAAACGCCGTCGTGGGCTGGTGACCTGTGGGGAGGATTGGCGTCTATGCTCGTAGCACTCCCCTCATCAATTGCCTTTGGTGTCCTCACCTATACTGTCATGGGGCCCGAGCTTTCAGGTGCAGGCGCAATGGCTGGAATTCTTGGTGCGGCTGCCCTTGGAGTCGTCGCATCCTTCTTCGGCCGAACGGGTGGATTGATCTCTGCCCCGTGTGCACCGGCGGCTGCCGTCCTTTCTGCTTTGATTGCAGGACTTCTTGGTGGCAAGGTGGGAGCCGGATTGACACCGGCAGATATTCCTCCTCTACTGGCGCTGGCCGCCCTTCTCTCGGCAGGCTTTCAAGTTCTTTACGGTGCCATCGGTGGTGGTCGTTTAATCAAGTTCATTCCGTACCCTGTCGTCACCGGGTACCTCTCTGGGGTAGGCGTTCTCATTGCACTCGGACAACTGCCGAAGCTGTTCGGACTCCCAAAAGGAATTCCACTCCACCAGGGATTGATTTCTCCAAACTTCTGGAGATGGGAGGGACTCGCGGTCGGTGTCGTCACGATAGTTCTTATGGGAGTCGCGCCGCGCCTCACGAAGAAGGTGCCAGCTGCCATCATCGGTCTTCTGGGAGGGATTGTTTCCTATTTCGTGCTTGCGCTTTTTTCGCCTGCGTTGCTGAATCTCAGCGGTAATCCGCTCATCATCGGGCCAATTCAAACTTCAGGCTCTTTCTTCGACACTGTCGCTGGCCGATTAACTTCTCTGGAGTCAATCAACCTTGGATCGATCCAACTCATCATTGTCCCCGCTCTTACACTATCGGTGCTGCTCTCCATCGACACTCTGAAAACATGCGTCGGGCTCGATGCGCTGACCCGCCGTCGGCACAATTCCGATCGTGAGCTCATCGGGCAGGGGATTGGGAACCTCGCCTCGTTCATAGTTGGTGGAATGCCGGGCGCTGGAACCATGGGGCCAACACTCGTCAACATCACCAGTGGCGGACGTACTCCCCGTTCAGGAATCATTGAAGGGAGCTTTGTAGTCTTAGCCCTCCTCCTCCTGAGTCAGTTGATAGCTTGGGTTCCGATCGGGGCACTTGCAGGCATCCTGCTTGTCATCGCCTGGCGAATGTTCGACAAGGGAATGTTTCGCCTGTTACGTTATCCGGCGGGGCGATTGGACTTCGCTGTTATCGCCGGCGTGGTGATCGTCTCCGTTGCTGTCGACTTGATAGCAGCTTCCCTTGTTGGAGTGGCGCTCGCGATTCTGCTCTTCATCCGTGATCAGATCCGGGGATCGGTTATTCGTCGAAAACTCTACCTGAACCAGATATCTTCGAAGACCCGCCGTCGTACTTCAGAACGGGAGATTCTCAACCAGCATGGCGACCATGGTGTCTTCTGTGAACTCCAGGGTAACTTGTTTTTCGGCACCACCGACCAGCTCTTTTCTCAGCTGGGGCCTGATCTCCGCACCAAGCGCTACATTCTCCTCGACATGCGGCGAGTCCAGTCGATGGACTATACGGCAGCCCACCTCTTTGAACAGATGCATGCGCAGTTGGCAGAACATGGAGGGCAATTGCTTTTCAGCGGAATGCCCTCGGGTCTGCTGGACGAGCGGCACTTTGCGCATTATCTCACTCAACTCGGCGTCGTCAAAGAAGGGGCAGGTGTGATGATTTCGGAAACCCTGGACGGTGCACTGGAATGGATGGAAGAGCGAATCCTGGAAATCGCGGGGCCCGGCAAGAAGGATGAAGAACGATTGCTTGAACTAAGAAACTTTGACCTCTTCCGGGGGTTTGATGAACACACGCTCAGTGAGTTATTGTCATGTATGCGCGAACTATCCCTCGCGCACGGAGAGAGAGCTTTTTCACAAGGAGAAGAGGGAGACGAGGTTTTTCTGGTACGGCGCGGGAGCGTGCGGATTATGCTTCCTTTGGAGAGTGGACAATATCATCACCTCGCTACCATCGGCCGTGGGGACTTCTTCGGCGAACTTTCTTTTCTTGACAGGGGTATCCGCTCTGCCGATGTAGTGGCAAAGGTTCCTACTGATCTCTACGTCCTCTCTCGCACACGATTCAACGAGCAGTCCAAGTCCAATCCGATATTCGGTGTTCAGGTCTTCGCACGCCTGGCCCACGCTATTGCATTGCGACTTCGCCAGACCGATGCCGAGTTGCGGGCGCTTGAAGAACGATAGAGAGGTGTTCACTCTCGGAAGCCAGGTGCCATTGGTGAAAGGTCATCGAATAAGAACGTCAAATCACTCACATAGATAAGCGAAGAGGCAATCCCGGATACCTGGAATTGCCTCTTTCCATTGTGCAATCTGGTAATTGTGAAATTGCGGAATTGGAAAACCCACCCTTCAATTTCCCGATTACCCAGTTCCACATTTCCACAATGTTTGGTAGCCCTAACGGGGATCGAACCCGTATTTCGGCCTTGAGAGGGCCGCGTCCTAAACCGTTAGACGATAGGGCCAAAATGAATGCAAAATGCAAAAATCAAATTGGAAAAATGAACGAGCCGCTTTCATTTTTCATTTCACACTTTGATTTTTGCATTGACTCGCTGCCCCGCTAGGGCTCGAACCTAGACTCTTCTGATCCAGAGTCAGACGTGTTGCCAATTACACCACGGGGCATCATCTACCGCGGAAGTCCCGAGCGCCTGCCCGCTGAAGCCCGAAGGGCGTAGGCGGGAAGCCGAGGGACACCACGGGGCAATCTCGAACTTCAAGAGCACCATCGGTAACCCTGAGCGCAGTCGAGGGGTTACACCACGGGGCAATCTCGAACTTCATCAGCTCCATCGGTAGTCCCGAGCGCAGTCGAGGGACACCACGGGGCAATTATGGGTTCTAAATATACGAAACAGAGGTCGATTAGGCAAGTTCGATATTTCAGCTGCATAAGCTCAACATCCTCCACCTCGACGTCGTGTGCTTGTCGTTACGCTCAGCGTCTGGAAGTCATCGTCACCGTGTGGAGCGTGCTTACGGGTTCCGATTTCTGGATCTCCACGATGCGCAGGATCTCGGAGAACCCGAGATTGGTTCCGTGAAATCGCGTAGCAGGCAGGTATCCCCTACTCAAACCCACAAGAGTCGGGGTTGAGAGGTCAGATCACGAATTGCGACTTCAATCAGTTCGATGTGGTAGATGATGCTTTGCAGTAACAAAGAACTGTGGCCTAACTGTCTCAAGATGGATCGCGCCACTTACCTTGACTCTCGGGCCTTTTTTTGGTATACTTTTTCAAGCTTCAGGCAGATATCACATCCAGAATTGTGTCCATTGCCTACGAAATTCATCAACATAGGCTCAACTGCTAAGAATCCAGGGCGAAATTTCTTAAAGGGAAAACGGTCAAAACAGGTTGGCTTCAAGCCTTGATTCCCTCGTCACTGATACTTTTTGTCACACCTACCACCACATCGAGATATCTCCCATTCGACGCAGTCCACAACCTGACCTTTTCCAAGGAAAAGGACTTTTCGGCCATGATCAGGTGCATTTCCCCGCGCCTGCCAAACTGGTCTGCTCAAGCGGACGATATGGCACCGGTAGAACTCTCATCTCGAGCGGGCCAGGTAGAGCACCAAGTGAAGCTGTCTAAAGAGCTCTTTGATTGAATATGATCACGAAGTACGGGTATGACGTTTTCTTCACAGTAGCCTTCTTCTGCCTCGCGGCTATTGTGCTCTCCCTGCTCTTTGTCGAGCCAAAATTCCTGAAATACGGTATTCTGGGTCTGTCGTCCATCCTTCTGGCACTGACAATCAATTTCTTTCGTGACCCTGATCGGTCGGCCCCTCCGGGGGAAGGTCTGATCATCGCCCCGGCCGATGGAAAAATCATTGCCGTGCGGCTGGTAGACGAACAGGAGTACCTGGGATCCAAGGCTACGATGATCAGCATCTTCATGTCGCCACTCAATGTCCACGTTAACCGCAATCCGATTACCGGGACTGTCGGGCACCTGCGCTACGTCAAAGGGGAATACTTCGCTGCGTTCGAAGACAAGGCATCCGAGAAGAATGAGCAAATGCTCATTGGAGTTGAGAACGCCCAGGGTCGTGTCCTTTTCAAGCAGATTGCGGGATTCGTCGCTCGGCGCATCGTCTGTACGTTGAAGATGGGGGAGCACGTGAAAGCCGGCGAGCGATTTGGTATGATCAAGTTTGGGTCGAGAGTCGATGTGTTTGTCCCCGCGCATGCCGGTGTTCGCGTCAAGGCAGGCGACCAAACGGTGGCGGGAGAAACAGTGCTGGCGGAACTTCACTAGTTCTTGCGGAGACACAGGGTATGAGGATTACGAGAGCGGTTGTCCCAAGTCTTTTCACCGTGCTCAATGCATTCTGCGGATTTCTGTCAATTCTCTACGCAAGTCAGGGCAGGATCGAAATGGCGGCGTGGTTCATCATTCTCGGGGGGGGCTTTGATGCCTTCGATGGGATCATGGCGAGAATCACACGCTCCTCGAGCCAGTTTGGCGTTGAACTCGATTCCCTGGCCGACGTTGTCTCATTCGGTGTAGCTCCTTCGTTTTTGGTTTATCAGGCGCACCTGGGCACCCTTGAAAGCCTTGGAGTCATCATCAGCTCGATGCCTCTGCTCTTTGGTGCCATTCGCCTGGCGCGTTTCAACGTGCAACTAGTCGGATTTGAAAAGGACCATTTCAAAGGGCTTCCGATTCCCGCGGCTGCCATCGCGATCTGTGCGTACCTGCTTCAGTACAATACGGAGCGTTTTGGTCTCAACGGCTGGACGCGCGATGGGTTGGCAATTCTGGTTGTTGTCCTTTCGTTTCTCATGGTCAGCAAAGTGCGCTATGACACTCTGCCAAAGTTGACGAAACGCGGGATACGAGCGCATCCCTGGCGAGCGATCGCATTCTCCCTCGCTGGAGTTGTTGTCCTGGTTTCCAAGGGTAACTACTTGTTCTACGTCACGGCGGCATTCATTGGATTTGGGATCCTGAGAGCCTTGTACGAGTGGATACGTTCGATCGCGACAAATGTGGAAAAGGACCCGGAAGGGGAAAGCGAGATTTCAAGCATCGACATCTAACCATTGCTGGAGAAACGACTTGTATCATTCAAAAATCTTGGTCACATTGAGGCAGTCGATCCTCGACCCGCAGGGAAAGGCCGTGGAGCACGGAGTCCATTCGCTCGGCTACGACAGCGTCCGAAACGTCCGCATTGGAAAATTTGTCGAATTGAATGTGGATGCGGCAAGCAGGGAAGAAGCGGAGAAAATCACACGGGAGGTCAGCGAAAAATTACTGGCGAACCCTGTGATGGAGGATTTTAGCATTACTGTGGAAGAGAAGAAGTGATTGGTTAAATGGTGCTTTCCCAATCAGCCATCTAACCAATTAACCAGCCAAGCATCAAACAGTTGATCTCATTATGGCCATCAAGTTTGGCATAGTCGTTTTCCCCGGCTCCAACTGCGACCACGACTCCCATTATGTTGCCGAGACAATCCTCGGGCAGGAAGCCCGATTGATCTGGCACAAGGAATCGTCTGTTGGTGACGTGGATGTCGTGATCTTGCCGGGTGGTTTTTCCTACGGTGATTATCTGCGTTGCGGTGCGCTGGCCCGTTTCTCGCCCATCATGAAGGACGTCGTTCGTTTCGCGAACAACGGAGGGGCCGTGTTCGGCATCTGCAACGGTTTCCAGGTCCTTGTCGAAGCGGGTCTGCTTCCGGGGGTCCTTCTACGTAACGACTCGCTCAAGTTCATCTGTAAGTATGTCCATCTGAGAGTCGAGAAAGCGGGGACACTTTTCACGTCATGTTGCCGGAAAGGGGAGGTACTGGAGATCCCCATCGCTCACGGCGATGGTAATTACTTCACGGACGGCGAGACGCTAAGACGACTGGAGGATAAAGACCAAATCGTGTTCCGCTACTGCGATCGGTCGGGAACTGTGACAGACGAGTCGAATCCCAACGGTTCGATCTCCAATATCGCCGGGATCATCAACGAGCAGGGAAATGTGATGGGGATGATGCCGCATCCCGAGCGGGCCTCTGATCCCGTCCTCCATCACACCGATGGAAGGAAAGTGTTCGATTCGATTGTCGAGAGTCTTGTCAATCATTCACAATTGGTTTGAAAGGAGCGTGTGGGAGTATGAGTCTCGGAGCGCCTGAAATAATCCTTATACTATTCGTCGTTCTGATCTTTTTTGGTGCAAAGAAAATTCCGGAGCTTGCAAAAGGTCTCGGCACGGGCATGCGGGAGTTCCGCAAAGCTGCGCGCGAGATTCAGGACGATATCGAAAAAGACGTCAAGCAGATCGACACAAAGAAAAGCGAAGAAGAGCCTAAGAAGTAGCAGCAGTCCTCCTGCACCAGACATCGAGGCATTGCCCGGTGGAACAGAAGAGGGAGACGATTTGAGGAGCGGGCGATTGAGCGGTGTCCAATTCCATCGCAACACTTCACAACCGGCAAGCTGCGGCTAGAGCCGAAGTGCGTCAACCGTATGAGAACGTTCGACTCTATTCAAACAGAGTTGCGCGCAGGACGAATCAACTGCGAACAACTGACGCAGGAATACCTCAATGCCATCGAGGCGGGGCGTAATCTCAATGCTTTCCTCTCTGTGTTTCCGGAGAGGGCGCTTGAGCAGGCGAGAGCTGTCGACCGGAAGTTCTCCGGCGGAACAGCAGGACCCCTGGCCGGCATGGTACTCTCCATCAAAGATGTGCTCTGCGTCCAAGGGGAGCGCGTCACCTGTGGATCGAAAATCCTCGAAACTTTTGTCTCGCCCTACAACGCAACTGCTGTTGCCCGCCTAGTCGCTGCAGATGCCATTCTCATTGGGAAAACGAACATGGATGAGTTCGCGATGGGCTCATCGACGGAGAACTCAGCGTTTGGACGCGTGAAGCACCCGCAAGACACGACGCGGGTACCAGGCGGGTCAAGCGGCGGTTCAGCCGTGGCGGTGCGCGCAGGCATGTCCACTGCGGCGCTGGGATCCGATACCGGGGGGTCGATCCGACAACCGGCATCGTTCACCGGTGTCGTGGGCCTGAAGCCAACGTACGGCCGGGTGTCCCGGTACGGCCTTGTTGCCTTTGCCTCATCGTTCGACTCCATCGGTCCGTTTGCACTGACCACAAAAGACGCGGCCAGGATTCTGCAGGTCATAGCCGGGCACGATGAGAGCGATTCGACATCTGCCAGAAATCCTGTTCCAGAGTATCTCGCAGCGCTCTCGCGCGATGTGAAGGGCTTGCGTGTGGGAATACCCAAAGAGTACTTCGGAGAGGGGCTTGATCCGGAGGTTCGTGCTGCTATCGAAAAAGGGGTCGATGCTCTGAGGAGGGCAGGTGCAACCATCGGCGAAGTGAGTCTGCCGCACACCGAATACACAATAGCGACCTACTACATTCTTGCGACGGCGGAAGCATCGTCGAACCTGGCGCGCTATGACGGCGCACGCTATGGATACAGAGCGGCGCGGGTACATGACCTCACTGAGATGTACGTAAAGTCGCGGAGCGAAGGTTTTGGGTCAGAGGTCAAGCGACGCATCATGCTGGGAACATATGTACTTTCGGCAGGATACTACGATGCCTACTACCGCAAAGGTCAGAAGGTGCGCCGGCTGATCCGGGAGGACTTCATCAATGCATTCAAGAGCTTCGACTGTCTGGTAACTCCGACCTCGCCGACAACTGCGTTCAAAGCCGGTGAGAAGGCAGACGATCCTTTGGAGATGTATCTCTCCGATATCTACACAACTTCGGCCAATCTCGCAGGAATTCCCGGAATCAGCATTCCGTGCGGAACAGACCGCCAGGGTCTTCCAATCGGTCTCCAAATCCTTGGTCGGCATTTTGATGAGTCGACCATCCTGAAAGTTGCTGATTTTCTGGAAAGCGCTTCTTAACTTTGTGCGACCCTAACTGAAAACCCTACATTCCATCTAATTTCCACCTAGATATGAGCATACTCGTTGACAGGAACACACGCCTGGTAGTGCAAGGAATCACTGGTGCCGAAGGAACCTTTCACACCAAGCAGATGATCGAATACGGAACCAACGTTGTAGCGGGCGTCACCCCGGGGAAAGGGGGAACGACGTACTATGGAAATGAGAAGGATCGGTTTACGACCCCGATTCCGGTCTACAACACCGTCGCAGAAGCCGTTGAGAATGAGAAGGCAAACACTTCGGTGATCTTCGTACCAGCCGGTGGAGCTGCAGACGCTATCATGGAGGGAGCGGATGCCGGTGTCAAGCTCGTCGTGGCGATTACGGAGGGGATCCCGGCAAGTGATATGGTAAAAGTGTACGATCACCTGAAAGCGCGCGGAGTCCGGATGATCGGGCCAAACTGTCCCGGAATCATATCTCCAGGAAAGTGCAAAGTGGGGATCATGCCCGGCTTCATCCACAAGGCCGGACGCGTTGGTCTGGTTTCGAGGAGCGGAACATTGACGTACGAGGCTGTCTGGCAATTGACCGAACGGGGCCTCGGTCAGTCGACCTGTATCGGCATCGGCGGTGACCCGGTGATCGGGACGCGGTTCATCGATGCCGTAAAACTCTTTAACGAAGATCCCGAGACGGAAGCCATCATTCTGATCGGCGAAATTGGAGGCACAGCGGAAGAAGAGGTGGCTGAGTACATCAAGAGGCATGTGAAGAAGCCTGTCGTTGGCTTCATCGCCGGCCAGACCGCTCCGCCGGGACGACGGATGGGCCATGCCGGTGCGATCATCTCGGGCGGCAAGGGGACTGCAGCGGAAAAATTCGAGGCATTCCGGAAGGCGGGCATTCATGTTGTCGAGAGCCCGGCGCTGATCGGTGAAATGATGGAGCGTGTACTCAAGGGCTCCAAGGGCAGGAATGCGGTTCCAAAGGGGAAGTCAAAGACGGGGCGGAAGAAACCCGTAACCAGGCAACGGGCGACACCTCAGGCAAAGAAGAAGTCCGCCGCCCGCAAGAAATCAAGGTAATGGTGATGAGGGTGATCAGGAAAATGTGTAGAAACTCCATCGGCACATTTTTTCTTTCTTCGCACACGAATCGCAAAGGGCAAGAGCTATGTGGGATGAAAAACGCGTCGGCATCGTCAGGGAAGTGACGAGCTCCTCAGTCAACGTGGTGGTGGATTCCGAAATCACGACGCTCTCGAAAAAAATCGGCGCCAAGATCTATCATATAGGTCAGATCGGCACCTACGTTCTGATACCTGTGGGTCAGCTCCTGGTG
>JACVXU010000412.1 GCA_015661185.1 Bacteroidota bacterium | reverse complement strand
ATTGTGCTTGCGTCGTACTTGGTAGAAAGAGGTTCTGTCGCTCAGATATAAAGAGGGGTTTCATGTAAGGCAATTGCTGTCAACAACATCATTCCTTGCACCGGCTTTACATCGTGGCGTACTCCGATGATCACCCGATCTCGCCACGGTGGTTCCGTGATTCCAAAAATCCAGGTCCAGGATGCAGCTCAAGAGCAGACATGCGGTCATACGGCTCTGCAGAGGGTTCAGGTTCTCCGTTTGATTTGAGCACGAGTCCCGTGCCGAAACCCCTCCTGACTGACGAGCGAAATATGGCGACACGATTCTTCTCACCACCACAGCTGAAACGAATTCAAGCAAACAGAGAGAGAAGAGAACACAGATCCATTAACCCATATAATCATCATTCCTAGATAGGAGAAGATGAAAATGGCTATCAATTCTTCGCGTTTGTTATGGAAACTTGCCCATTTGATTCTGGCCTCTCTTGTGTTCATCGGTGTATTCATTTCGCCGAACGCAAGTCTGGCGCAGCAGACTGGGCAAATCAGCGGTCGCATTACTGATGCAGATACAAAGGAATACCTGCCGGGAGCGAATGTGATGTTGAAAGGAACGGGCCTGGGAGCTTCGACGGATCGGAGCGGATTGTTCCGGATTTTCAACGTTCCTGCGGGCGACTATGAAATAGTTGTACGGTACATCGGTTATGATGAGTCCTCCGTGTCAGTGACGGTCGGCAGTGGAGTGGTCGTGAAGGATATCACTCTGAAACCAACCGTGGTTCAGCTTTCCGGCATCCAGGTCACGGGTCTGCGGCAGGGGCAGAACAAAGCTCTTAATATTCAGAAGTCTTCGGATAATATCGTCAACGTTGTTGCAGCCGAGCAAATGGCGAAGTTGCCCGATTTGAACACCGCTGAAATTCTGCAGCGCATACCGGGCATTTCGATCGTTCGCGATCAGGGTGAAGGCCGCTACGTACAAATTCGCGGCACGGACGCGCGACTCACTTCCATATCAGTGAATGGTGAACGCATCACGGCACCGGATGCCGGGGAACGCTATGTCGGTATGGACGTGATTTCGGCAAGTCAGGCAGCTTCTATCGAAGTTGTGAAAGCGCTGACACCTGACATGGACGGCGACGCCATTGGCGGATCCGTGAACCTGGTCACCAAAAGCGGGTTCGACTCCGATAAGCAGTTTTTCAATATCCAGGCAGGCAGCGGGTACAGCGACATGCTTGGGAAGCCACTCTGGCAGGGTAACTTCACCTACGGGACAAGACTTGGGGCAGACGACAAATTCGCATTTGCCATAACCGGCAACTACGACTACTGGAAGCGGAACACGCACGACCTCGAGCTGGGGTATAATAAGGTGACAGCCGGAACCACTACTGTTCCTTTTGCGCTCGTTGACGTTGATCTGAGGGATTACATCGTTGAGCGCGAGCGCTTCAATTTTGCGGCAAATTTCGATTACCGCCCCAACGAAAACAATCAGTTCTTCATCCGCGGCATGTACAACAATCGTGATGACTACGAATATCGGCGCAACCTGTATGTCCGACCTTCGAAGGGAACATTCACAGACGCTACCACAGTCAGTAATGCAAAAATCTACCGCTCTCTGAAGGATCGCCTCGAGAGACAGAATATTGCCACCGTTTCTGTGGGCGGGCTTCATAAGATGAACAATCTGAATCTCGACTACAGCCTCGCATATACCAAGGGCGGGACGCAGAAGGCCGATGAAACCGATCCCACGTTCGTCATGTCAAAGAAGATGAATCTGAGCCTCAATCAGGGGGATCCGCAAAGACCGACCTACGCTATCACCAGCACGGGCGCTGCCTATGATCAGTTCAATCCGGCCAACTACAAACTGGACGGCGTCAAATGGAACAACGACGACGGACACGACCGGGACTATTTGGGCGCGGTGAACCTGAAGTACTCGTTTGAACTCTTCAACCATCCATCCCAGTTGAAATTCGGCGGCAAGATGCATATCCGCGAGAAGACGAAGACCCAGGATCGATGGGTGTACGCCAAGGACGGTGCTGATCTGCTGCTGACCGATTTTGTTGGCGATGATGGCATCGGCATCGTGGATGGGGCTTACCGGGTAGGTCAGGCGATCGATGGCGACAAATTCAGGACATATTTCAAGGCGCAGAAAGACAAAACTGGTGGTCTGAAAGGCTCCATAGACCATGAGAATTCCGAGGCCGCGAGTTTCAAAGCGGACGAGAACATCACCGCATACTATGCGATGAACACGTTGACAATGGACAACTGGATGTTCCTCGTTGGTGTCCGGCATGAATTCACCGGCACCACGAACAACAGTCATCAAATTCTGCTGGATGCTGATGGCAATTATGTATCGACAACAGATCTTGAATCGAAAGTCGATTACAACAACATCCTCCCGATGGCGCACATCCGGTACAAACTGACGCCAATGACGAACATCCGCGTGGCGTTTACGACCGGTATCGCGCGGCCGAATTTCTATGATCTCGTTCCCTACCGAGTGATTCTCTCGGAAGACAATCAGATCAACGAAGGTAATTCGACTCTGAAGCCGACGACAGCGACCAGTCTCG
>JACVXU010000411.1 GCA_015661185.1 Bacteroidota bacterium | reverse complement strand
GCGAGAATTTCGGAGAATTGCTGAAAAAGAAAATCGAACTCATGGAGAGACACAGAGACGATGAACCATATATCGATCCGAATTACATGTGGAGGATGCAGTCAAATCTGAAACAGACGACGACAAGTTGAAAACATCCATGAAACCTCAACTCCTCCATCCATCCCTTGTGTCCATGCTCGTTCTCTCCGGTTCTGCTTTGTTAGCTCAGGACAGGGTTATCGACTATCGTTATGCTCCCGCGTACTTTCATACTCCCATCTGTTTCGTGGATGATTGGCAGAAGACGATGGTCAACGAACAAGGTGCCCTCCTCCATGACTTTGGTCCCGGCCCTTATGTAAGGCCCAATACAGTCATAAGCATCGGAGTGAAGAACGTCTCGGTACCGTCAATGATATCCCTATCGTCATCACCGAATTGTCCGGAGACAGCTCGAAGGTCATTCTCGAATCCTTTGCTCTTGTTCCCAAGCCATCTGATACCGCCCCTATCAAGGCCGGTTCCCTTGTTGTCCGTCGCTTACTGGGTCTCAACGGAGCTCTTGCTTGGGCACGTCCCGAAGGTGCGGCCGACCCCGCCTTTCGAAACGTGGCCTGGGGCCCCAATCGTCCTATTATCTACAAGGTCAAGGTCGCACGAGGCAGTCGGAAAAAAATTGCGTTGGGATTCTGCGAAAGCTACAGGACGACTGCCGGCGCGCGGGCGACGGAGGTACATATTGAAGGCTCCGCTCCGCGCTTGATCGATCTCGTTGCTGACGCGAAACGAAATCAGCCGCAGGTATTCCTGTTCGATGGAAAAGATCAGGATAACGATGGGGAGTTGCACGTCGAACTTCGTCCTTCATCAAAGGTCATGGATCCAAATATCTTTCTCAACGCCCTGTGGGTGTTTCGGCCCGACGCGTCGTTCACACCCGAAGTCATCGTCAGTGGCAGGGCCTCGAAACAAGCCGAGCTCTATCTCGACTGCGGGGCAGAACCGGAGATTCGCCGACTGCCAACACGCATTGATGCCATACGCGCCTCGATCAGCGGAACGAATGTCGTGCCCGTCATCCGGGTCCGAACCCAGCGAGACCTTTCTTTTGATGCAAAATCCGGTGTCCTGATATTCGAAGGCCGGCCGTTTGTCGCTTCGAACCCCCGCGCCCGTAATGGCCATAAGACAGACACTGGATGGGAGCTAGAGCTGCCTCTCGGCACATCAACAGTGCAACTCACGGCCATCAGCGGCTATCGACTTCCGAAAAACATTGCCGCCGTCCCCGACTTGCAGAAGGAACGAATGCGCGCGCTCACGTTTTGGGCAAACGAGCGACGGTATCCACGGAACAGGATCCAGGTTCCCGACCAGCAACTTCAGTTTCTTCTCGACGCAGGGATGCGAACACTGTACCAGTGCCGCGAAGTTGTCGACGGCGTGGCACAGTTTCAACCAGGATCCACCGTCTATCGAGGACTCTGGATTCAGGACGCTCTCTATGATATTGACGGCGTTTTGATGGAGGGTGATACAGCGAGCGCAAGGGAAGCGACGGAAGGACTCTTTCGCTACCAGGAGAACAACGGCAAGGTGAAAGTCATCTGGCCGGCAGATATCCATCGCGATACGCCGAATTTCATCTGGTCGCTCGTGCGTTATGCGCGACTCGCCAACAATCGGGAATGGCTCCAGAACCATTGGCAGAAAATTGTTTCCGCGATGCGGTACATTCAGGAATCAAGGAAAAGCACGTTGACAGACCCTCAATCACCGTTTTATGGATTGATGCCCCCGGGCTTTGTCGATGGAGGGATTTCGGGAGTCACGGCCGATTACAGCAGTGTCTACTGGGTGCTGATTTGCACTGAACGTGCCGTGGAGGCGGCAGAATGGCTTGGAAAATCCGGGGATGCGCGGGAGTGGAGGACATTTTATCAGGAGCTCTTGTCTTCGTACCGCACTGTTGCGGCTCGTGATATCCGAAAGGACACGTATGGAAACCAGTACTTACCCGTAAAGGTAGCCGACACGACCCGTGACGTTCCCCAGCGCGCACAGTGGGTTCTTTGCGAAGCAGTCAACCTCGGTTCATTTCTTTCGCAGGGTGATCCGATCGTACCCGGAACCCTCGCTGTTCTTGATTCGTCCTGTGTGCAGGGGCTCCCCGTTTCGTTTGGATGGATGACCGGGGGCATCGGCGTATGGTTTGCGCCGGTCTACGGTCTGGCCCATTATATAAACGGCAACGTAGAGAAGGCCGTTGATGTTTTGTATGCGTTTGCAAACCACGCCACACCCCTCGGTGCCTGGGCGGAAGAACAGATGCCGAAAGGGGTCAGCACGCGGACGACGGGAGATTTCCCGACCAACAGCGCTTACGCGAGTATGCTGAAACTTGTGGTCTCTCTCCTCGCCGACGATAAGGGAGCCTCAGTGGAGTTGCTGCGCGGAATTCCGGCGGATTGGCTGGTTCCCGGCTCTCTTATTCGCGCCAACGATCTTTTGACGAAGTTCGGCCGAATATCTGTGGAAGCTTCAATTTCGAAGGATAGACGGAGCGGGAACATTGTCGTGAGTTCAGCCGGTTATCGGGACGCCGATGATTCCATGGCCCAATACACCGATACCGGCAATACGTTCGACCTCTGGCTCACGGCCTTCAAGCAGGCCGGGTTTAGAGCAAAAGACGGAAGCGAACTAGAGAGTCGGGTTCGCATACGTTGGAACCAGAAGATTGAGCTCGAGTTTCAGCGATAGTCAATATGAGAAGGCGTTTTCCTGTTGGAGTGAAAAAAAGTGATCCCGGGTTCGAAATGAGTATAGGGAGGAGCCGCGATGCAAACGACTGAATCACGTACGATGTTGACCCAAGCCCAGATCAATCGATTCAAAGACGATGGGTATATCGTCGTACCCGATTTGTTTACGGAAAAGGAAGTGGATGAATTCGTTGCCTATGAAGCAGGTCAGGATCCGGAGCGGAGGAATCATCTCGACAATCACAAAATCAGTGAGCA
>JACVXU010000410.1 GCA_015661185.1 Bacteroidota bacterium | reverse complement strand
AGAACGCTTTTGAAAAGGCGGATAAAATTCGCAAGGGAAATTAGCGGGCTTCGTCAAGCTGCTCAAAACCGGAAAGGAATGTATGAGCGACCAGATTCAACAACAGCAGATCAACATTGAGCTTGGCGAGAAAGAGGCAGAAGGGATTTATTCGAACCTCGCGATCATCACGCACTCTCCCGCTGAGTTCGTCATCGATTTTACACGTGTGCTCCCGGGAACTCCCAAGGCAAGAGTCCTTTCCAGAATCGTGATGACACCACAACACACGAAGATGCTGCTGAACGCACTGAAGGACAACACAGAGAAGTTCGAAAAGAAGTTCGGTGAGATCAAGATCGCCGGCGAGGTAGCCGGTGGCACCCTCTATGGTTTTCAACCCCCTCCCAAAGACGAGAAGTTTCACTAGCTTCTGCATCGCCCCCGGAGAATGATTCCCCTCTCTCTCCGGGAGACAATCCGGTGAGATGCATTTCCACAAGCTCGGAAAGGGCATGGTATAATTTCTTTCGTCAGACATGTCCGTCGTCTTTGCCTTTCGCTGAAGACCGTAGCGACGGTTCTCAGTATTATTCTCTCGCTTCGATGCGTAGACCAGCCGCTTTCTCCGGTCGCACCAACCACTGATATTCAGCTTAGCATCCCGCTTGTCAACCGGACAAGAACTGTATTCGATTTCTCCTCAAAGGACACCAGCGGTCTGAAGAGAGCAGATGATGGGAGCTATTTCTATACAAATACGCAGCCGACCACACCGGTAGGGATCGGCCAACTCACCGTCCAACCCCGGTCGAGTGCCCAGCAGGTTTCTGTGGGTTCCTTCAGCATCGCACCCATACCATCGACCAACATCACGGTAACGGGAAGCGAAATGGGGCTTCCGACAACGACCGTTCCGCTGTTTCCTTCCGGCAATATTCCTGTACCCGCCAGATCACTCGATTTCACATCCCAGTTTGACTACGTCCGGCTGGAGTCGGGCTTCCTGACTCTCACGATCACCAACAACTTGCCGATTCCCATCGATTTCCCGCAGCCCGTCGTGCTGAAAAACAACTCTGCTTCTCCCGTCGACTCAACGGTCATAGCTAGTTTCAGTTTTGGCGACACGCTCACGCAGGGTCAATCAGTTTCCGCCAGTTCGAGTCTGGCCTCCAAGTTTCTTCGAGGAAGCGTGAGAACAGCTTCCACGCAAATACATACAAACGGAAGCGCCGGGTCGGTCGCGTTCACCGCCTCCAGCGGAATATCGTTGACATTGAGTTCAGGTACTCATTGCCGACAGCGCCAAAGCAGTTATTCCGAACCAGACGGTCAGCTCGATCAATGATTCTGTTGTCACGATCGATGATTCAGTCTCCGTGCAGCAGGCGACGTTCCGCCAGGGCGTGATTTCAGCGGCTCTGATCAATAACCTCGACATGAACGTTGGTATCTATCTGAGGGTAGAAAACCTGGTGGACATATCGACCGGCAACAAATTCGTCATTCAGCAAACACTGGCGCCGAGAGATAGTTTTGTTTTCCCTGTAGCGATGGACGCCCTGAAGATAGACACGACAATCCTCAACCCACCTATCGGCACAAGTCTCAAATTCTCCGTGGGCATCAGTTCGGTCAACTCTGGCAGCCAGAAATCGGTTGTCTCCAAGAGGGATTTCGTAAGGTCTGAATTGCGTGCAGGCCAGCCATTGGTATTGAAATCGGTGACCGGACGCATCAAGCCGACAAGGATAGCAATCAGCTCGGGGTCGAGCGGGCCTCGTCTCAACGAAGCTTTCACGAAATTGCAGGGCAATTTTGCATTCGACTCGGTAAAACTTGCCCTGAACCTTGGGGTCAGTAGCGGTTTCCCCACGGACTACAACTTGCGTGTGATAGCCATGACCCGGAAAACGACGCCGGTAAGAATGGACTCCATATACGTCCCTCCGGCATCTTCGTCGCAGCCGGCAAATCGTGGTATCATGTATCCTGGTCTCAACCAGTCGACCCAAATTGTGCTGGATAATTCGAGCGGACTCAACGTCTTTCTTGCGAAATTCTTCCCCAATTTTCCCGATACCTTCATCGTCCGGGGAGACCTCAGGATGAATCCACCGAGCGTTTTCCCGACGAATCAGGGCTTGCAACGGGTTGACGATACGAGCAAGGTGTACGCTTCCATCGATACCTATTTCCCGTTGAAACTCGGGATTACAAACGGCGTGCTGATCGATACGGTCAGCCTGGACAGTAAACAGACGTTCGACAAGGATTTTATCACATCTGTGAAACAAGGGACAATGTATCTGCAGGTCACCAATGGCCTTCCGCTTCAAATGACTTTCCGCGCCGCTCTTCTGGGAAGGTTGACTCCGACATCACCGCGCGACACACTGTTGAGAATTCCGGCAACTGGCACGAAGACCATCCAGGCTGCAACGGTGAATACCGCCGACGGAACTGTCAGGGATTCCTCAGTAAGCCTGATCACGTTGAATCTCACGGGGCCCGACCTCGATAAGTTCAACTACGCCGATGCCATGTGGTTCCGATTTGACATCATCACGGCCTCTGGAGTCACCACGGTGAAAATCCGCGACAAAGACTTCATCAGAATTCTTGCATCTGCCAACCTTGTATATCAGTTGAACAAGCCGAAGTGAAGCACAGGAGAACATATTGTGCAGTCGCCCTGAGCTTGGCGCTGGCCACTGTCAGCATGGCGGGAGATCGTTCGAATATCCGGGGTATGGCGATGGGGAGGACGATGAATGCCTCATCGAGGGGCCTTGATGCCCTCGGAATCAACCCTGCGAATCTGGCGTGGCCGGACCGCAACAGGTTCTCGTTCAACATCGTTTCCTTCGGAACGAAAATCGGGACTGACCTTTTCACGTACGACGTGTATCAGGAATTTTTCACGGGAGATCCGAGCGACCGAAGCAAGCCGAAATACTTGAACACCAGCGACAAGGAACGTCTGCTTTCCCTTTTGCCGGAGGGTCGGGGAAGCACTCGAATGGATTTGGAAATCCTCTCCCTCGGGCTTGCGCTACATGTGCCGGAGTACGGAGGAATCGCTTTCGGAATCACCGACCGCATCGGGATGAAGTTTGACCTGCCCAAGGAATACATGAGGATGCTCCTCTTTGGGTTCGACTCGACCGGCTCAAAGTACGATTTCGAGGGAACGGCTGCTTCGGCCTGGTGGTGGCGTGAGTACAACCTTTCGATTGGTTTCGAGGCTCCGTTGAGACACTCGCTCGTCGAGAAATTCGCTGCTGGTGTTGGGCTGAAATTTCTCCGGGGTTATGGAGTGATGGAAACCGTAAAATACCGTGGGATTCTTGGCGTACAACGGAGCGGCGCAAACCAGTTTCTTGGTTCTGCGGACTTTAATTTTCTGACGAGACGATCGGGCATTGATGCGTTGGACCCTGATCGGAACGAGTCTTTTTCCATCTTTCCCGAACCGGCGGGGATAGGATTCGGGTTTGACCTCGGAATCGGGCTGCAACTGGTATCGGGTGTATGCCTTTCAGCGAGCGTAACAGATGTGGGGCGTATGAACTGGAAGAAGAACATCGTGGAGACTTCTGCCGACTATTCACTGAGGTTCACTGATCCCTTTAGCCAAGAAACTCAGGACAGTCTGGAACGAGCATTTCGGGGTAACAATGCCCCCGGGGGGGATTTTTCCACAACACTGCCCGCAACTCTTCGTCTCGGTGCGTCGGTTCTCGTTCAGCAGATCCCGGGCTTCGATGTACTGCCGGGTGACATGCTTCTCGCCTTTGATTACAATCAGGGCCTGACAGAATCGATGGGTGGAGTTACGACTCCACGTCTGTCCATAGGCATGGAATACAGGATTATTCCCTTGCTGCCGCTGCGGACGGGGATTTCGTTC
>JACVXU010000409.1 GCA_015661185.1 Bacteroidota bacterium | reverse complement strand
CACGTTTTCAGCTTCCGGTCGACCTGGAGTCGAAGCCTGGTAAGCTGGTCTTCGATCCCCAAGTCGAGCTCCTCGCTACGATCAAATTGAAGTGAATCCTCTTTCGAATCCTCGCATCATAATAATAGAACGCTTGGGCGGAAAAACCTGACATGGGTCAGCGCAATTGGCGAAAGTCCGCTGAATCCGCCACACTATCACATTGAAATTGAAGTTCAAAAACCATCATAATACCGATCGGAGCAAACCATGGCAGAGAATCTCACAAAACAGACATTCGTCGAAAAAGTGTTCGACTTTGAAAACAACCCTGAATGGAAGTATGAAGGCGAACTTCCCTGCGTCATCGACTTCTGGGCGCCCTGGTGCGGTCCGTGTCGCGCTGTAGGTCCAGTCATCGACGAGCTGTCGAAGGAATATGCCGGCAAGGTAAATTTCTACAAGATCAACACGGACGAAGAGCAGGAAGTCGCCGGGGCGTTCGGAATCCGGAGCATTCCATCGCTTCTGTTTGTTCCGAAAACCGGCCAGCCGAAAATGGCGGTCGGTGCACTCCCCAAAACCGCAATGAAGGAAGCGATCGATAAAGAGCTGCTCGCTACTGTGAACTGATTTCTCAGATGTGAGTTCAGGAAAACGCCCCGCTCGTCGGGGCGTTTTTGTTTCTGGTGGTCCCCCGTATTCTCCTGTTTCTCTCTCCATAGCTGTTCAAATCGACCAGTCCACTGAGTGAGTTCTCAACTCTTTTGTGTATCTTCAATTTGTCCGATTGAGGCTTTGAAGAAACTAAGAGCGAAGTAGGCGCGAACTGTTTGCCGACATAGACGTTGACGGAAACAAAAAGAGTCTGTACCTTGAGCCCGGACTCGTACCCACCATGAGGAAAACGCTATGAAGAATAGAAAACTCCTGATGATCCCCGGACCCATCGAATTTACACCCGATGTCACACCCGATGTCTTACGCGCGATGGGAATGCCGACAACAAGTCACGTGGCCGCAAACTTCATTGACGTCTTCGGACAGGCTCTGGAGGATCTCCGGAAAGTGTTTCTGGCCCCTTCCGGTCAGCCGTTCGTCGTACCCGGATCGGGCACTCTCGCAATGGACATGGCGGCTGCCAACCTTGTCGAGAGAGGGGACCAGGCTCTCGTGGTGAACTCAGGCTACTTCAGCGATCGCTTCGCGAAAATTCTTGAGCGATACGGCGCCGTGGTCACGCACGTGCATGGCCGGACAGTCGGTGACGCTCCGCCTTTGAGTGAGGTGGAAGCGGCGTTGCAGGCCATCAGGCCGAAGGTCATGACGATCACGCACGTGGACACATCGACAGCGGTTGCGACGAATGTGAAGGAGTTGTCCGCCCTTGGTCGTAAGTACGAGGCCCTCGTTATCGTCGATGGTGTGTGCGCGACAGCCGGAGAAGAGATGCGCCAAGACGAGTGGGGGATAGACCTCGCGTTGACTGCATCGCAGAAAGCGATCGGTGTCCCGCCCGGCCTGGCAATCGTGGTTGTCGGTCCTCGAGCGATGGAGGCCTTCCGCAAGCGCACAACTCCGGTGGGAAGTTTCTACGCCGACTGGACCGAGTGGCTGCCGATCATGCAGTCGTACGAAGGACGGAAACCAAGCTACTTCGCTACACCCGCAGTAAACCTCGTCTGGGCGCTCAACGTTAGTTTGAAAGGGATTTTGTCGGAAGGGATGGACGCGCGGTTCGCGAGGCACCGGAAACTGAGCGGAGCATTCAAAGCCGGTATTGGCGCCTTAGGATTGAAGCAACTTCCCGTGAGGCTGGACCTCCTTGCCACAACTCTGAGTGCCGTGTATTATCCTCAGGGAGTCGACAAAGGAGTGTTGAAGTACATCGATGAGGCAGGGGTTATCGTTGCCGGTGGATTGCATCCTGCCGTACGGGATCAGTATTTCCGTGTCGGCCACATGGGGGCCGTAACAGGCGCAGATATCCTCGCAACGATTGGAGCGATTGAGAGCGGATTGAAGCGGACTGGGTATCTGTTCGAGGTGGGAACAGGTCTCGCCGCTGCCCAAGCGGCGCTCCAGAGGCTGTCCCAAATGTAGGTCGAAATGCTATTTCGACCAGGTTGAGTATCCGAAAAACGTCGATATTCGACAACTCCAAAAGTAACTCAAGTCGTCGATAGTACTTTTGGGACAGCCTCATCCATCCAACCAAATCGGCAACTTGTGGAAAGCGCCTGCCTGGGGGTTCACTATCGGTGGCAGGCATTCGAACCATCAACACAGCCCCTCAATGTACAGCCGAGTGCGCCGCTGAATCTCTCCGCATCATGATCATCTGATAGAAAGCCAGCGCGACCAGCCATGGGAGTTCAGGCCATTTCAGGGCTGCCCGGTTCATTCTGACATCGACGTAGTACTTCAAGAATCCCCGCCCCTTCATAAAGACGAGCGATTCGCCCGCGTTCGTACACCATTCGAACGTGCTCTTCCAGATGCTCGTCCGCAGTTCCAGCTTCCGTCCTTCTGTAAGCTCGAGCGTCCCGCCGCCTTTCCAGGTTCGCCCGGTGTATGTCGCAAGTTCCGCATTCGATGTCCCTGCACGTACGACGGTCTTGGAACTGAGAAGCCCGACTCTATCTATCGTCCAGCTTCCTTCCTCGCATTGAAACACCGCGGCAGAGCTGAGCATTTTCGGGAGCTTCATGGTCGCGACCAGGTCGTCTCCAAATCGTAGTTCATACTCTGACTTGAAGCCCGGGAGCTCCTTCCAGGTGATTTCGTGGTCTACGAGTGCACTGATTCTTCGCATAGGTATTTGCCTCAGATCGAATGAATCGAACTGTGTGATGGTTTATAGATAGCCAACGATCAGGCACCAGCCGAGCATCAGGATCCACGGGAGTTCACGCAGGCATTTGCCTTCACCCAGTATCTCGACCTCGGCCGATGGCCGGAAGAGTCCGTGGAAGCGAAATCGGATCAGCGGCTCACCTGTTGGAGACTGGAACTCAGCGCTCCCCTTCCAGAAATCCGAATTCAGGATGAGCACATGCCCCTCCGAGGTGCGCAGGATGCCGGCATGGTCTGATAGACTCATATCGAAGACACCAACATCTCGAAACGATTTGTCCGCCCGCACCACGATTTTGCCTGAATCGCGCTCGAGAGGCTCAACCACCCAGCCCCCTCCGATGCCTTCGCCGTGGCCCGCAGGGTGGAAAAAGCCGCTGACGGTCAGCCTGGCGACACAACGTCCGGCCGAACGGAGTTCGTATTCGTTTCCAAACATACTCGGCTTAACCCATCTCAAACTCCCGGCCTCCTGAGCTGGTCGTTCTGTGAGACCGGGTCGTGCCGGGAAGTCAGGAAGCGGGAGAGGATATGCCTGGTGTCTCTCTGCTATCACTGTTGTCTTCCTGTGATTTCATCCTGCCCGACTTCCGCACGGCATCCGTAAGGAGAAACTCGATCTGCGCGTTGACGCTGCGCAGATCGTGCGCGGCCCACTTTTCGAGATTCGAATAAAGGCTCTCGTCAAGCCGGAGCAGGAATTTCTTCTTCTCGCTCATTGATAGAGTGTTCCGGTATTAATGACAG
>JACVXU010000162.1 GCA_015661185.1 Bacteroidota bacterium | reverse complement strand
TGCCGGTGGCTGGTCTGTTCCTTGAACGAGGTACGGTTGATATCGCACGCAGTTCATCGTTCCGACTTTCCAATGGGTCAACGATCTCTCTCAGAGGTTCATCACGTTTTGCACGCGAGGCACCACAAAAAGAGAACGATCTGAACGTCAGCTACTTCGGGGATGAATCTTTCACCGCCGGCGCCGAATCGGCCTATCCTTCCTTCGGGGCGGGAGTTCTGATCGTCGCCAAGTCGGCCGGTGCGACTGTGACGTTTCCTTCTCCAATGGTTTTTGTAGGAAACAACGATGCCATCCAGATCCGTTCAGGGAACGTCATATTCAATGGCTCAATCACACTTGGCGCCGTGGGGAGTCAAACCTCTTCCCCCAGTACTGCAGACATCGTGATCGAATCGAGTGGGAATGTCACATTTGCCGCCCCTCTGAGTCTCGTCGTCGCCGGTGGGACGGTCGCAGACTCCTCGATGTCGACGATTGTCAATAGCGGGGGAGGCACGGTCACGTTTCAGAAAAGGACAGCCTGGTACGGCGCAACAAATTCGACCGATGCAACGTATCCGATCTCTGATTCGACGGCTCTTGCTGTTAACTCTGGGAGTGGTTCGCTGACGTTCTCCTCGGGAATCCTCCTCTCGCACACCTCGGCATCAGGAGATGCCGCCGCGACCGTTGAGGTCGCCGTTCTGAACAGCGGCAGGGGAAGACTCTCTTTTGGGATGCCGGTTGATGTCGTTACCCGCTCTGTCAATGGTGGTGGAGTCATTCAACAGTTCTCTCTCGCTGCAGTCAACAATGGCGGCGGCACACTTGAGATTTCTGGTACCATTCGCTCCAAACTCGTCAATGCGGCCGCGGGCCCTCTCGTCGGAACGGTGAATATCACAGGTGCGACGTTTCTGGGATCTCTTGGTGCGTCAAACGGAGTTCTTACGAACGCACAGAACGGCGTAATTAATCTTGGTCCCAACAACCTGACCCTGTACGGCTCGGTGTCGCACTCCTTGGCTGGGAGCTACATGACTTCGACGTCGGGAGCAGTTATCGTTGCTGCCCCAGGCTCCGTGGGAATCGACGGCGGATCGCTACCGACCCTCAGTGTCGCGCAACCTTCAGGGGGTTCCACGATAATCACGAAAGCGGCCAGCCTGAGCGCTCTCATGGTCATTTCGGGTGAAATCCGAATGCAATCGTCCCTGAGTGTTACCGGGACGATCGACGTAAGCGGGGGAGCATTGGTCCTGGAAGATGGTCCCGGCCGCATTCTTCTGGCAGGGGCTTTCCGTCAAACCGGTGGAACGACAAGAGTTGGAGGAAACTCAGGCGGGGACCTGAAGGTCCTGGGTGATTTCAGGCGAACCGGCGGCTCATTTGTCCATGGCAGTGGCTCTAGCCTTATCTTCGCAGGGGGAACCGCCCAGGCGTTTCACGGCGGTTCTTCCCTTCAGCTATCCTCGCTGATTGTTGAGAACGCGGGTGGCTTCGTCACCGTCGCCGAACCCGTTCGGGTTGCAGGCAACCTTTCATTCGCTCGAGGCACAAGAATCGAGCTCGGGAGTTCCACTATCGTTCTGAATGGCGGAACGGGCATATTTACAAACGAAGGGTCATTCAATGCCACAGCTCCCGGAATCGTCCTCGGGGGTGCACATTCCATATCGGGTGGTTCATCACTGATTGGAGCTGAGGTCCGCGCTGGCTCTGAGGCCGTCTTCTCATCATTCACGATCGATGTCGGTACCGGGAATGCATGCGCGCTCAAAGCCTCTGCCCCGGTCAAATGGAGCGGAAGCTTGTCGCTTCTCTCCGGCAGTCTGGACATCGCCTCGCCACACGACCTTTCGCCAGCTTCTACTCAAGCGGGTCTTGTCATTGATGTCGCTCGTTCTAATGGCATCAGTCGTTCGGCAGGCGCATTCAATCCGTCGAATGTGCACTACACACTTCGCCTGATCGGGAACCTGCAAAGGACGTATACCCTCAGCCCAGAATTGGCATCAGATCTGACGAATGTGGATACGCTCTTTGTCGATGTCAACAGCGACACGGAGGACAATGATTCAAATCCGCGGACCGGTTCCCAGCAGTTCTTTCAGTTCCCCGGAGGCCTCTTTGTCTTTGGAGGTTCTCTTCAGATCGGACCGGTCGCAATCGTAAGACTTGCGGGTGACGGCAAAAGTGGTAATTCGATAGAATTGATTGGCCCGACTGCCTCGCACCGTATTCGCGGAATCCTCACGACTGCTGACTCAGGAGATGCAATTGTCGTCAGCGGAGAACAGGCGACAATGATCGGCGGCAATGGGGCTGGCGATGTCGCGCTGGTGGGCAATCTTGTCGTCCGCTCTGTGACACTGTGTAGAATTTCCTCCATCCGGGGCTTTCTCGGGACCTTTACGACATCTCCTGGGAGTTCCGTTGCTCTTTCCATGGGGCAGTCGTCTGACGATCGCAGGATTGCGGGCGGATTGATATTGAACGGCAACTCATTTGTGCTCGAGGGCGAGCTGGAAGTTCAAGGGGGAGTCCAATTCAATTCGGGTGTCCTGGCGTTTGGACCGAACGATCTCATTCTCACCACAAAAGGCGATTTCTCACAAGCCCAGAGTGCAGCTGGGTATTCCACGACAGGTGGATCGTTGGTGATGAGTTGCCCCGGAGCCCGGCTCCGCATCGGTAATACAGAAGCCGGGGGATTGCCGAACCTGCACATCATGGCGGATACCTACCTGGCCTCGGCGGGCCGGGTCACGAAGGCTCTTCTCCTAGGCAACCGGGAATCGAACGGCATTCCGACGCTTCATCTGGGGCAGACAGGAAATGACCTTTTTTTCAGCGGTTCGACTATGAGTCTTACGTCGAATGGTTCGGGGAATCGAAACGCGGTTGTAGCTGACGGAACATCAAACGGCACATCCGGCGGGCGACTCTATGTTACGGGGACTTCGGTCACGCTCGTACTGAACGACGATTTCGCGATAGAGGAACTTGTCTACAATCCACCGGCGATCAACGGCACACTGACAATTCTCTCCACGGATCTGACACCGCGCATCCTCACAATCTCAGATATGCTGACGCATGCCGGGGGACAGATTGGCTTGGGGTTTAACCACCTTTCGTTCGCGGGGACGGGCTTGCAACCGGGTTTGCGGGCCTACAATCGGAGCGATGGGACGATTGGTGCTTCGAGCGGGGAATTCCGTTTCGCAGGAAGAGCGCCCCAACAGTTCTCATGCGGATCGGGCTTCTCAGTCGCGAATCTTCGCATTGCAAATCCGTTCAGTGTCGCAAAAAATGAAGGTTCCGATCCGATTATTGTCACGAAGACTCTCGATCTCAGTGATGGTGTTTTGACATTCGATGCAGGCACGATTATCATCGAAAGTGGCGCAACTCTCATCCGGCGAAAGTCTTCAGCGACCGTTAGTAGTTCTTTGTCCTTCCGGGCTTCCGTTAATGTCTCATACTTGATCGACCCGGCGAATGGAATCCTCCGCACCGGCCCCGAACTCCCGACCGATCCCGGAGTGTTGGCTTCTTTGCGTGTTTTCAATCCGCACACAGCTCCGGATTCCGCTTTCGTCATTCTGACGCGTGACGTAAAAGTGAACCAATCGCTTTATCTGGAAGCTGGCGGGATCGACCTTGGCGGGTCGAAACTGACACTTGCGGTCGGTGGAACGATCGACTTGAGTGGTGGCCGAATTCTTGTCCCATCCGGTGCTTCGGGGGGAATCCTTCTCTCCACGTATAATCTCATCTGCAGGCGAAGCCTTGCCCTCAGTAGCTCCAGCCTTGAATTCCCCGCAGGGCCTGGGGTCTCTGTTTCACGGTTGTCGATTCTGGGATCTTCGGATGAGGAACCGACGATCGTAGGGCTTTATGCCAATCGGACCGTCGGGACTCTCTTCGTGAATGCTCCCAAGGGAGGTGTCGAGTTCGGGGCCCCTGGCTCGTTCGTCGCGCGAAACCTCACCGTTCACGACACCCTCCGTATCGTCGAAGGTGGTTTTACAAATACTTCCGGGACAAACGCCATCGTCAATCTGGCAGGGAATGCCCGGCAGGTTGTGAGCCTTCCAGCAGCCGGTTTGATCCTGCCCGGGGGTGCATCGGCAGTTCATCTACTCCTGAACAATAGCGCGGGATGTCTTCTGACCGGAGGAGACCTGAAATTCTCCGCGGGGGCGATCATCTTTTTCGTCAATGGTGTGCTTGATGCAGGCGAACAGGCCGTCGTGCTCTCGCGAACGGTCACCAGTCAGGGCTTTGACCGCCAAAGTGTTTCGGGTAGTAACGCCAGTCACGTGTTTGGAAGAGTACGGCAGTCGATTACAGGTGGTGCCGGCAGCGCAGATGTGTACCCAAACGGCAGATATGAATTCCCAACAGGAAGTCCGACGGATTACAGACCGTTGGCAATCACGTTCACGAATGCCTATCCTGCCAGGAATCCTGGCGAACTCGAAGTATCGCATGTCAATCAGCTGCCTGCCGGAGTTGTGGGATTGCCCTTGGAAGGCGGACCCGGTTCACTCATCGGTAGCAAATCTCCTTTCTTTTGGAGGATCATAGGGTCTCAGGGTGGCTTTGCACCAGATCAGAAATTTGACCTCGAGGCGACCGTCGAAAACCCCGGCGTGAAGGTTCAGGCTGCGGCAAACGCCAGATTCATTCTCCGCGAAGACGTTGCGCCCGATCTCTCTCGCTGGAACTTGCTGGCGCCAGGGACGGGCTATGGAACTAACAGTGTGACGGTGGATCCGGATGGGGATACACTTCTCACTGTCCGCGTTCTGGCGACCACGGGACTGAGAGAGAGGAGTGTTCTGACTGTCGGTCTTCCCATCGAAAGGAAGCCCTACCTGAATTTCCGGAACCCTGAGTCAGTCAGTCTGGTCACGTTCAATGCTCCGGTTACGTTCGTTGTGAGCGTAAGCGATCCCGACAGACTTCCCGTCACGATAACCTGGAAGGTGAACGGCTCAATGATCAAGTCCGGAAGCGACACATCGTTGACATACTCGTTTCAGGCACCTCTTGGCGCGCAGTGGGTTCGGGCTATTTTCTCCAATTCTCTGGGATTCGCGGATTCGACGGAATGGAGATTCCTCGTTGTGAGTGTCCCAGGGGAAGGGGTTACGTCGACGAGAGAGTTCCAGCTCCATCAGAACTATCCGAATCCGTTCAATCCTGCAACGACAATCAGCTTTGACCTGCCATCGGCCTTTTTGGTTTCTCTCAAGATCTATGATCTGCTCGGCGTGGAAATCGTTACTCTCGCAAGCGGTATGTTCCAGTCCGGCACCCATGCGGTCACGTGGAGCCCCAGGGGATTGCCGAGCGGAATTTACTTTTGCCGGCTAAGTGCGATCAACAGGGATTCGGGAGGAGATCATGCGTTCACTGCGTCGCGACAACTCATACTAGCGAAGTAAAGAGCGGAACTGCAATGGTGCAACAGATGTTCCTTATGAAGCGATCGATTCTTTCTCCATCAGTGTGAGCCGCGACATAGGCTGCTTCTGAACCGGGAAATGGTCATTTTCATTGTCAACTGTGTGACTGAAAACACCTTTCGATTTCGACGACCGAAGTAGATTGTAGGTGGCATTGAACAAACGGGGTCTCATCAACGAGTTGAGAATAAAGCGGGGAGTAGTGGTGAAGTCCACCAGACGGAATATCGCACGATCGCTTGTCCTGTTCTGCTGCTATGCGATAGTTTCTAGTCCGGCTCTTCTATCCCAGGTCAACGTGCGCCTTCCGGAAGTCGCAGCCCGACCCGGCTCAGACGTGTCTATCCCTGTCAATGTGGATGATCTTACAGGTAGAAAGGTCACAGCGTTCGAGCTGGTTATCAGTTGCGATACGAGTGTGGTTCACCTCAAGGGGACAGACCAGGAGGGCACTCTTTCGGAAGGACTGACGATGTTTGCGAACAATAGTGTCGCTCCGTTTAGTGCTGGCAAAATGAAAATCGTTTGCGCAAGCGCTCAGCCGATCTCAGGCGCAGGCGTGCTGGTCAAAATCCTGGCAAACGTTCGAAAAAGTGGTACAACGACACTCGCGCTCTCTGATGTTATAATGAATGCGGGGGTTCCGCAAGTTCGTACCGAGAATGGAGTTTTGAGAGTTCAGGCCTCCCGTGGAAAGAAATCGGGGGCACGCAAGTGAGGGGGAGAGAGTCTGGGGGGAAGTGAAGCAGGGTGTTGAAAAACCCTTCTGACTCGCCATCCGATAAATCGGACGGCTCGAAAACTCACAAAACCCGAAGGGTTTCGCGCTCACGAAGGCGTCGACTTGAGTCGATGACTCCGTTTTTGAGCAGGCCATAGAGAAGTGACAAATCGAAACTGATCCAGGTACTAATCATCCATCAACAGGAGGCTCAATGAACACCTTTGTGAAAAATTTCCGACATGCGATTTTCGGGATCGCTCTGGCACTGACAGCCGGCGTTGTGACAGCCCTTGCGCAGGTCGCCGTCACGATCCCGAATTCAGGAGCCCTGCCGGGCGCGGCGATCACCATACCAGTAAACGTCGGTGATCTCACAGGGCGAAACGTAACAGCGTATGAATTCGAGGCCTTGTGCGACAGCACGATCATCAGGTTCACCGGAATCGAATCCATTGGAACCCTTTCAAACGGCCTTGGCCCGTTGGCCAACTATACCGTTGCTCCTCGCGGTCCAGGGAGAATGAAGGTCGTGTGCGCCAGCTCCACGCCATTTGTAGGGAGCGGAGTGCTGATTTATCTCAAGGCAACGGCACAGTCAAAGATCGGAATCACGAACCTTGAACTCACTAGCTTCCTGTTCAACACCGGCAATCCATCTGCCACGATCACAAACGGCTCTTTGAGGACCAATCGGGCACCGACGATGACCGCAATCAGCGCAAAGTCGGTGGCGGAAAAAGACTCTCTAAAATTCACAGCGACAGCAACAGATCCTGACCTTCCTTCTGATACACACGCATTCTCGCTCAGCGGCGCCCCTTCGGGAGCCTCCATCACCTCGGCTGGCGCATTTACGTGGGTTCCCGACTACGGTCAGGCAGGTTCGTATTCGTTTCGCGTAAAGGTTACAGATCTCGGAAATGCTTCAGACAGCACGACCGTATCTGTCACGGTTACTCATACCAACAGAAAGCCGACGTTTACAACGAAGATGGCTGATACAACGATCGGTGACGGCACCGCCTATTCGTTCCCCTACGCTGCTACCGACCCTGATGCAGCGACCACACTCACCTACAAGCTCGAGAGCGGACCGACCGGAGCAACGGTTTCGACCGGGGGACTCTTTGCATGGACGCCGTCCTCAGCACAGCTCGGAGTTGCCAATATCGTCGTCAGTGTTAGTGATGGAGCGCTTGCTGATACAGCGAATGCTAAGATCACCGTCATTCACGTCAATCGCAAACCTGTCTTTGTCTCGAAACTTCGAGATACGACGATCAATCAAGGCCTGACTCTTACTTTCGCATATTCGGCAACCGATCCCGACGCGGGTACAACGGTTGCCTATAGTCTCACAAACGCGCCGAGCGGAGCGAGCATTTCGGCATCCGGCGTTCTGACGTTCGCTCCACCTGCGGTACCCGCCGGTCCATACCTCATCACCGCAGTTGCCAGCGATGGGGCATTGGCCGACACAGCCAAAGCGACAGTTTCGATCAACAGAAAGCCGGTCTTTGGATCACGAACACCGAGCAGCCCCACGGCTATTTCCTGGAACGTTGCGACGACATTCACCGTCACCGCATCAGATCCCGATGGAAATCCGTTGACGTTCACATGGAAGGTCAACGGCGCTACGGAAAAAACAGGTGACAACACATTCACGCGAACATTTGCGGACTTGCACGGGACGCCCAAAACCGTTACTGCTGTGTTTGCCGACGCTGGTGGTTTGAGAGACTCTACCACGTGGAACTTCAACATCACGCCGGTCGAGGACACTGGAGATAT
>JACVXU010000161.1 GCA_015661185.1 Bacteroidota bacterium | reverse complement strand
TGGGAACACGAGCGCTGGTGAAAGTTCCAGGGCTTCCTTCAGATATCCTGCAGCCTTCTGTTCACGGTTCTCAAGATGATTCAGATACGCAAGCCAGTAGGAGGCAATCGGGTGCGGTGGAGCCTGCTCTAGTACCTTGATTGCCTGCTTGTTGAGATGAAGACCCAGATAGAAACTCGCAAGTTCGAGATAGCTTTCCTGCGGGAGCTCATTTCGGACTATTGATTTGAATTTCGCGAGCTTTTCCTTTGTCGTGTCGCTCAAATAGTCCTCGAAGTATGCAAGATGACTCAGCGGATCAATTTCGCGAAGGTGCGTGATCGCATTCTTTACGTTCTCACCAGTCCCTTGAACGCGGTACAGCGCCGTCAAAAAACGACTCGCCCGCACATTGGATCGATCAAAGTCCAATGCCCGGAAAGCATAGGCCTCGGCTGCGGGCCAGTTCTTCAGAAGATAGGCGGTTTCTGCCATCTCGGCGTTCGCTGCAGATCGGTACTTCATCGACCGTGCAGCAGCGCCGAAGCCGTCCAGCGCATCGTACAAGTTCCCCAGGTTCTTGTTGATGACACCGTAGATGAAATTGGCATCCGGATCGTATGTGTCGTTTGCCAGAGCACGCTTCGCGTATTCGAGAGCCTTGTCATACTCCATCCTGCGATAGTAGATCTCTGCTGTGCCTGCAAGGGCCGGAGTGTGGCTCAGATCCTTCGAGAGACAGGCAAGATACTTTTCCAGGGCACCCTTGTAGTCTCGCTGCTTCGCCCGTTCGGCTCCATCTGCCTGAAGCCCGGCAACACTGTTCCAATCGAATTCCTTATTGCTAACGACGGGTCGATGGAGTTTCCTGGCTTCCGCGTCAGTACTCTTGTACGAAATCAGGTCACCCACAGTCACTTCAATCTCCCCCTCTCCTGCCAGCGCCAGTGAATCCAAAAAAGCCTGGAGCGGCTGAAGATCCAGATCTTTCTTGTAGATCTGTTTCCCGCCACGGTTCACAATGAGCGTCTGCGTGGTCCTTCCCAAAGGACAAAATCCGATCTTCAGCATCTTGCCCACCGGCTTTACATTCAGCGAGCCGCTCAAGTTCGCCTCCACAAGGCCTCCGATGTTCTTAACCGGAAACCACGCTTCAATGAAATTCTCTTCGCTCACCGGGGCAAAAAACTGATGCTTGAAGGGGGTCCTGGAACTGCCGCCGCCGGCCTGATTGAAAAGCAATCCCGACTGGATCTCGACATACTGTTTGTTCCCCAAATCCGTGTCGGTTAGCAGATTCGTCCAGATCTCCCCCTCTCTCGACCGTGCCCATATCCAGATTTTCTTCCCAGGCTTATCGGTAAACGGCGACCAATGGACGACGCCGAAGTCACTTCCGGCATAGTATGCAGCATACGTATCCGTATAGGAACCGAGAACGTGATAAGACTTGGCCGGACCGAAAGCATTATTCGCGTACC
This sequence comes from Bacteroidota bacterium, assembly GCA_015661185.1. Taxonomy (GTDB): domain Bacteria; phylum Bacteroidota; class Ignavibacteria; order UBA10030; family UBA10030; genus UBA9647. The sequence continues at coordinate 7,029 of JACVXU010000161.1, read as the reverse complement.
GTGAAATGTCCCGGCCCGTATCGTCGACAGGCCACGGGAACGCTCCGCCGCCGTGATCGATGTATCCGGTCCCCGGATAGATGAGCTGCAAATCCTGGCTTGCAACAGCGGCCGCGTTCATCCAGTGATAGAGTGAAGTATTCAGATCCGTCGGATTATACCAGAACGATTCCGTCTGAAAGTATGCCTTGTCCTTCGGCAAACGGATATCGACTCTCCATTCCGTTCTTGAAGCAAGGTCGATGGTACCGACCATACAGCTCACGCTGCCGTCTTCGTTCGTGCGTGTCAGGTAGTCTACCGGCGTCGCCGTCGCCGGTGTGTGTCCGATGTCGCCGAAATTGAATTCGATACCTCCTGATGTCCATGGCCCCCGCATCGCGATCTCGCGGAACTTCACGACACGGTTGAAATAGATAAAAGGTTTCCCCGTCGATTTCTCAATTGCACCGAGTATCTTCCCCCCGATTTCCGGTGCAATCATCACTTTGATATAAGGATTCTCCAGTGTCACGACCTTCCATACCCGATCGACCGGCGATACACTGTATCCTTCAAACCTGTAGTAAGGATAGATGTTTGTCATCCTCGCTACCGGGTCGGGGTCGCCAAACGGATAAGTCCGGAATACTTGCTTTGCCTCTGTCACGGTTGCCTGCCGGGCGTCAAGCGAAAATGGGACACAGAGGGCAGTCAATATCAGGGAGAGCGCAAAGAAGGAACTCGTGGGCCGTGGCATAGAGGGGATCTCCGTCAGGTTGGGTTCAGGCCGTTGTTGTCGGTAAAGAACTGGACAAATTGTCTCTCGTGCCTGCGATAATAGTGATTTTTCGAGACAAGAGGGTGAATCAACGGTCCTGGGAATTGCTCAATACGAAAGTAGCGTAGTTTGGACGGAAAGGCAACTCCGTTACTTGCACGGCACAATAATAAGCCGCCCCAGTCCAGGCCAATCCAGGATTGAGGCGGCTGTTGCAGAATGGAGAAAACAACGAGTCGGATGCAGCCTATTTAGAGATTCCGTTTCCAGAAATCCAAGTTCACGTTGTTGAGATGTGTCCTGCCGGCCGGATCCCCCACGCCGTGACCACGCAACGGGTAGACCATCAGCTCGAACAACTTGTTCGCTTTGATCAATTCGTCGATGAAGCGCCAGATGTTTTGGATATGAACATTGTCATCGTGCGTGCCGTGCACGTGCAACAACTTGCCGTGAAGATCCTTGGCATACTTGAGCAGCGAGTTTTCTTCGTATCCCTTCAGGTTCTCCTTCTCCGTCTTCATCAGTGATTCCCCCCACTATTATACTCTAAAAGTAGTAAAGGTACTTGATCTTCAAGACGCTCACCCGATCTGTGACGTGAAGCGAGTTGGGCAGCAGGATCCCGGTCGGATCGAACTGCTCGCTGCGATCCCTCATTTCATTGACAGCTAGATAGATCCAGCTCTTTGGGAGGAAGCTGTATGAAAAGAGAGCGCCGAAGATGATCCGTTCCACCCTCTTGCTCGATCGGACAAACACATTGTCGAGATAGACCCGAAGGTTGAGATCGTTGATCGGCGTAACCGACACAAAGGGACGGGCATTGTAGGTGATGTCCTGGATCTTGTTGTCCGGATTCCCCTCCACGAACATGTTGAACGAGGTGCCGAGATCAAGCACTTTCAGTGCATGCCAGCCGAACTGGCTGCCGAATGAGAAATACCGGGCAAGATACTCGCGGGAGAAATTGTACGTCCTGGAATAGGCCCCGTAAACATTTCCGAACCACTTCGGCGAAATGTTGAACCAGCTGGAGTAGTCGAACTCATACGAATCGTATACAATCCCCTGATCCTTCGAGCGCCCCACAATGTAATCGATTTCGAATCCCCAGTTATCTCTGAACTGCATGTTGAACACAAGTACTCCCGACTGATCGATGTACGATTCCACCTTTTTGTAGTTAAACGCGAACCCTCCTATTAAAAGTATCTGGCGGACATATCCGTCCTGAAAATACCATCGCGGACCCCCAACACCCGTAAGCTCACCGGTACCGAGCCACGGAACGTACCCCACTTGGTTGACGTCGAACGAATCGCCGATGTACCGTCCCCGGATAAAGAGAAGCATGTTGTCCTTCGTCATGAGGAAACCGGCCGATGTGGCCAGGTCCCCCTGGCGATTCTTGAACGAGCGCGCAAATTGATACGAGAGTTGCCAGTCGGACGAACGGAACGCGCCGTCGATATCGAGCACGCCGTCGTCTTGATGCAACGAATGCTTACCGACAAAGAGCACGCCGATTGACGAATTGTCGAGAATCTGGCGTTTGAATCTGACGGAGCTGAAGTATGCCCTGGCCTCGGTTTTCTGTTCTCCGTCTTCCATGTAGTCGCGATCGCCTGTCGTCGCAAGGAATCCGCCGTACTCCCAGTCCTCCAGCCGCCCGAATACCTTCGCTCCAAGCTGAAGCGGAACCTCGGAGCCGTCGGGCAGGACTTTGCCGATCCTTCGCGAATAGAACAGCTCCAGGGGACGGTAGAAACCGGTGCCGCGCTCGCGGCCTGTTGGCATGAAGACTTCATTCCCCTGCGTGAAGAACGGGCGTCGTTCGTCAAAGTGCGTCTCGTACCGACTGATGTTGAACGCGAACGGGTCGGCTTCGATCTGTGCGAAATCAGGATTGGCGGTAAGCTGAAAAGTCAGTTTCTGGGAGGGATTGTAGAAGATGTCGAGTCCCGCGTCCGGCTCGCCCTTATACTTGCCGTCTTGGAGATAGGTCGCTCTCGTGATTCCTACGGGATAGAACTCAAGGTTATTCCCTTTGATGGTAGGTTGGAAATCTTCGAACACAAGCTTGCCAAACTTCGAAACCCTTTGACCTTCATTTTCTTCATAGGGACACCAGTATGTATCCTCGTTGTGCGTCGGCATCCATCGGTCGAAATCGAGACCCCACTCCGACAGGTTCTGATCATACTGAATCGACCGGTACGGAATCTCCCATTCGATCACAAAACCCCAATCGTACACCTTCGCCGCTGAAAACCACACCCCATCCCAGCTGTAGTCCCTGTTGCGGGCATCATCGAGCAGACGGCAATCTGCGCGCGCACCGGAGGCCGTCACACCAAACTTATAGGCAGTCCGCTTGTCCAGAAACGTGTCAAGCATAATCGATCCATAGTCTCCGTCCGTATTATCGAGCTTCCCCGTGATCACCTGGATGCTATCGCGCTGATCGTAGCAAACCATTATACAAAAGAGAGCTTGATCCGTTGTGAGAATATTGGCGACAGTTCTGCGCGTTGAGGGGATGTTGTGGTAAGGTTGCTGCATAAGGAACCCATCAGCAGAGTCAGCCGTGCTCCATGCGGGGTCAATGACGCCATCGATAGTAACGCGCTCCGGGGTCTTTTTGAGTTTGAGGACCTTCGGACCCTCAGCCAGCATATCAAGGCTGCAGATCATCAGCAGCAGGAGGATTGCGGAGAAGCGCATAGCCTACCTCCGTTAGATTAGGAAATGAGAATTCATTGTCGGTTCGGAGGTGCCACAGAGCATCGATACGATGCAAACGGTACCATCAGATGGACGGGATTTGGTGCGTTAAGTTACAGGTTGTGCGTTTTTACGTGGTGTCATGCGTGTAGGATCGGAGTAATCGGTCAAGTGACGAACTCCATCGTCCTTACGTTTCTTGATTCTCGGCTTTGCATTCCATAGATTCCCCCTGCGAACTGGCCTCGATTGTATAGAAAAAGCAGCAGACAGCGTCATCTCCCATAGCCGGATGGAACCACACCATGAATTCACAACCGCGGACTCCTGCTTCTCAGCGGCTCTTTGGTCACAGAGCTGATTTTCCCTCCCTTCAGCGGAAATTTCGTGGCAATCCTCTGACTTTCTTTGACGGGCCTGCGGGGACGCAACTCCCGCAACAGGTCATCGACTCAATCGTGGCATACTATGTTACGTGCAATTCAAATACTCACGGATGCTTTGTCACGACGCAAGAATCCGATCGATTGATCGAGGAGACCCGTGAGACCATAGCTTCTTTCCTCGGCGCAAGGAGCTCCCGCTGCATATCGCTCGGCGCAAACATGACGACACTGAATTTTTCACTGAGTCGGGCGATCGCACGATCACTGAAAGCAGGGGACGAAGTCGTCATCACCCAATTGGACCATGAAGCAAACCGAGGCCCATGGCTCACTCTCAAGGAACGAGGCATCATCGTTCGCGAGGTCATCCTGAAACAGGACGGGACGTTGGACTACGATGACATGCGGTCGAAGGTTGGAGCCAGGACGCGGCTTGTAGCGCTGGGCATGGCTTCAAACGCGCTCGGGACCGTCAACGATGTCACCATCGCGCGGGAACTGACATCAAAAGTCGGCGCATGGCTGATGCTAGACGCCGTGCACTACGCTCCCCATTTTTCCATCGATGTCGAAGCTCTCGGCGTCGATTTCCTGATTTGTTCTGCTTACAAGTTCTACGGCCCGCACGTCGGCATCCTCTATTCACGTGAAGGACTGCTGGAACAACTTGAACCAGACCGCCTCCGGACACAAGATCCGCAAGCTCCCTACTGTATTGAGACAGGCACGCTCAACCACGCAGCCATTGTGGGTGTAAAGGCAGCCATCGAATACATTGCTGCACTTGGCACGGGACCGGATCTGCGGTCAAAGGTTGTTACAGCGATGAATTTAATTGGCGAGCACGAACGCTCCCTCGCGGCCGCACTTCACGCAGGGTTGACTTCCCTTCGCGGTGTGACGGTCTTTGGACCGCCATTCGGGGCACCGCAGCGCGCTCCGACGGTCTCGTTTACGGTTGGCTCAAAAAGAGCGGAAGAGGTCTGCACCCGGCTCGGTGAACGCGGATTCTGCACCTGGGACGGCCACTTTTATGCTCTCCGCGCCATCGAGGTATTGGGACTGTTGGAACGTGGGGGTGTGATACGCGTGGGGGCATCACTCTATAATACAGTGGATGAAGTATCCCGGCTGCTGGAAGAACTGAACATTATCGCAGAGGAACTGTAAACAATGAATAGCGAAGCAAAACCTACGAAGGTGCTGTTTGTCGGCTTTGGAAATGTGGGACAGAAGGTCGCTGAAATCCTCTATCTCGAACATGAAAAGCACCCACAAACTCACAGTCTCGATCTGTCCATCATCGGCATCGTGACGAAATCCCGCGGCTCGCTCGTGAACAACAATGGCATCGATGTGGTAAAGGCGCTCCATGAGATTCGCGATCTCGGGAGGTTTTCGTGGACGAATTTTGAGTTGACAAGCATAAAGGGGTTGGAGGCGGTCCAGCAGCTCGACTACGATGTGCTGGTGGAGCTCTCGACACTTTCGATCGTTGAACGCGGAGAACCTGCGCTCTCCCATGTGCGGGAGGCGTTGAAGCGCGGACGTCATGTCGTCACAGCCAACAAAGGACCTGCAGCGTTTGCATATCACGAGCTGCAATCGCTGGCCTATCAGCATGGGGTGAGCTTTCTCCACGAGTCGACGGTGATGGATGGAACGCCGGTGTTCAACCTTGCCAGGAGCGGATTGAAGGGTTGTACAATCACCGGAGTGTCCGGCGTGTTGAACTCAACGACCAACTTCGTGCTGTCACGAATGGAACAGGGAGAATCCCTGGAAGAGGCTGTCAAAGTCGCCCAGAAAGAAGGCTTCGCGGAAGCAGATCCGAGGAACGACCTTGAAGGCTGGGACGCTGCGGCGAAGATCTCGGTCCTCGCAAATGCATTGATGGGCGCATCCATCACGCCCCTCGATGTTGATCGTCAAGGCATTACGCAGGTCACGGTTGCCGATGCACAGAATGCGGTGAAAGCTGGCAAGAACCTCAAGTTGATTTGCAGCGCCCGGAGGGATGGTAATCAAGTACATGCGAGCGTGCGGCTCGAAGAGATCGAGCGGGGGCATCCATTTGCACCAATCCGGGAGAGTGGCTCAATCCTCATGATCGAGACAGATCTCCTGGCACCGTTCGTCATTGCGGAAACAGATCCAACGCTCTACGACACTGCCTATGGCGTCATCAACGACCTGATGAGCCTTCCGCAGTAATTGAAAGCGTCCCACACTCCTGAATCAATTGCTCCCCTCACCGAGAAACTTGTTGATGGTGTCGACGAGGGTCAAATAGTTGTAGGGCTTCTGGAGATATCCGATCACGCCTGTCCCGTCGAACTTCTTTGTGACTTCCTCGTTGGGAAAACCAGAAGAGATCACGACTCTCACCTTCGGATTGATCTCTTTCAAACGGTTAAATGTCTCCCCGCCGCTGATGCCTGGCAGCGAAAGGTCCAGAACCACGAGACCGATTTCATCATGATGCTCGCGGTAGAAAACATCGCGTCACGAAACACGATTCGAATGTGTTCCTCATCCTCAATCATCAACACAACCCTTTTCATCTGTCGTCTACCCTCTTCCTCCATGAATCGATGATGCTATGCCCGCACGAGCATTCCCATGTGTGCTCGGGATGCGCTTGTCCATCCCGCAGTGTCTGCGCATTGACCACGTTAAACTGGAGATGATGCCCCCCAGCGTGAAGTAGGACCGCACAAGATGAGCAAGATTGTCGATACCCTTTTCGCTTTCGAGAAGCTGAGGTGAAAACTTCTGGTTCAGGAGTCTCCCTCCCACATGCCAAGCGACGCGATGAAGGCACCTGACTCACGGATCTCCCGGGGATCATCATTCACATTGCAGGCTTCCAGAAGCGAGCAGAGGAATTCGTGCTGAAGCAACGGTTCGCCGCCCGAAAACGAAGCTCCTCCTCCGGAATGTTCGTAAAAAATTACGTCTTTTTCAATCTCCTCCATGACCTCGTCTTCCGTCTTTGATTTGCCAGCGATTTGACGGGCTTCGGCATTGCAGACCTCGGAGCACTCACCACATTCGACGCAGACATCCCGGACTGTCGAGAAGCCACCGTCCACCCTTTGGACCGCATGGTTCTTGCACAGGTCAAAACAATCACCGCAGCGAACGCAGCGATCT
>JACVXU010000408.1 GCA_015661185.1 Bacteroidota bacterium | reverse complement strand
GAATGGTTGTGGCCCAACGTCCCGTCATCGTGCGCGAGTCCTTCAATGCCATTCAAGCGTATCTTGGAAGGAAATTCCTGACCAACGAGAAGTTCGATGAATGGGGGCTGGCCGGTCGCAAGGGAGCGAAAGAGCTGAAGGACGTTTCTCGGCTTGACACGATCGCGTCGAGGGCATTGGTTCAAATGAAGAAAAAACATATCAACGTGCGAACTTTCCTCGATTGGTACCGGACGCGTGAGCCGTACATCAAGCTCACGCTGACATCACAGCAGGGGTTCTTTCAATCCGTCGAAGGAATCATCTGGCGCATGGTCCGGGATCGCTTGCTGACGGATCGAGCTTTTGAGCGAAAGCTGCAGAATCGTACGAGCGTCAGGCGTCAAAAGGAGTGGTGGAAACAGAAATTGCTCTACCTGGCCAACAAGCATCGCATTGCGGATACTATCGAAGATTCGCTGCCGTCGCTGCGCAAGTACTATGAGGAGAACAGTCGCAGTTTCTGCGACACTACGGGGACTGTCAAACCGTTTGAGGAAGTGCGCGAAGATGTCTGGAGAGAGTACTACTCATTCGAGTTGACCAGGCGATTGCTGCACGAAATTCAGCGACTGAAACAGAAATACTTTGTGGCAATCAACGAAGATGCGTTGAAGAACATCGTGCTTGACATCGAACAGGATCCCAAGGCTATTGATGTCTATTCTGTCAAAAAGGGAGGCATCTATCCGCGCACCGCGTTTCCAACCATCGACTTTGACTGGCAATCGTGGAACTGAGGAAACTTCTCCTGAAGGGAAACGATCATCATGAGCCGGCGTCACGCGAGAGAATCATTGCTCATTGTGTCTGTGTTCACCTTGATGTTGGGGGTTGGATGCTCCAATCGGAAGAACCCTGAAGGCGTTTCTACGGGCGAGGTCATTGAGCTGACCTATTGGCCCGCCCCGAATCCTCAGGAGGTGCAGCTCGCCGACACGCTTGTCCGGCGGTGGAACAGGATTCATCCCACGATTCAAGTTCGCATGCAGTCTATCCCGGTCAGCCAATCGACTGAGGAGGTGCTGCTTGCTGCCATTGCAGGGAAAACGACGCCGGATGTCTGTTCCAACATCTGGCCCGGTGCGCTTCACGAGTACACTCGTGCCGGTGGACTGATCGCGCTCGATCAATTCCCTGATTTCGATTCCATTGCCCTCGCGCGAACTCCACGTGATCTTCTGGAGCCTTTCCGTTCAGAAAACGGACACTACTATCAGATCCCGTGGAAGACAAATCCGGTCATGATGTTCTACAACCTCCGCATGTTTGAACAAGTTGGAGTGACGAGAGCTCCGCGCACGTACAGCGAATTCTTTGTTGCTGCGCGGAAGCTAACGCGGGATCTCGACGGAGATGGGCAGATCGATGTTTGGGCCGGCGAGCGGGACATTCGCCCCATTTGGTGGCAGAGGCTGTTTGATTTCTACCCCTTCTACATCGCGGCCTCCGGAGGCAAGACGCTCTTCAGCTCGGGGGAGCCGGATTTCAATGACGATGCTGCGAGGAGCGTGTTCCAATTTTTTCAGGAATGCTATCAGCAGAACTACTTTCCTCACACCTATTTTCAAGGTGGAGATCCCTTCCTCCTGGAAAAAAAGGCTACGCATTTTGCCGGGCCGTGGGAAGTTGCCACGCTTCATTCCCTTGCTCCGCACATCCGCTATGATGTTGCACCGTTGCCCGTACCAGATCAGCACACAGGCCCTGTGTACACGTACGGTAATTACAAGAACATCGGCATTTTCGGGACGACAAAGCATCCCCGCGAGGCGTGGGAGTTCGTCAAATATCTGTTGCAGGCACAACATGATCTCTTGCTGCTGACGATCACGAACCAGATTCCTGTGCGCGGCGATTTGTTGACGAATCCGTTGTTTTCGGAATATTTCCGGCAGAATCCGAAGATGGTCCGGTTCGCAGAACAAGCAGCCTCGACACGCGGCGACGATGCGGCGCCGGACTTGAAAGAAATCCTTGATGCGATCTCGAAGGAATATGAAGCATGCGCGGTTTATGGAAAAGCAACGCCGGCGGAGGCAGTCAACGATGCGTTCCGGCGGACGAAGATGATTGTCGAATGGAATAAATGAAATTCCTCTGGCGGTTCGATTCACCAAGACATCAATCCCAGAAGACTGGCTACTGGTTCATACTCCCGTATGCCGTTTTCTTTGGGATGTTTGTTGCCTACCCTCTTGTCTTTTCGTTCGTCCTCCTGTTTCATCGCTGGAATGTCGTCACACCGATGGAGTGGATCGGGCTCAAGAACTTCGCACGCTTGTTAAGCGATCCCCTATTCTTCAAGGCGATCGTCAATACGCTGAAGTTCTTGCTCATTCATATCCCACTTCAAATGGTTGTTGCTCTTGGACTCGCGGTGCTGCTGAATTCACGATTGAAATTCAGGGGGTTCTTTCGTGCAGTTTTCTTCCTGCCTGTCGTGGTCTCAGGCGTCGTCGTGACGATTTTGTGGCAGCAACTGTATGCGTTCGACTCCGGCTTACTGAACCGAATGCTCTCTGCGGTTGGAATCGGGAAAATACCATGGCTCATCGACCCTGATATGGCCATGCTGTCGATCGCCCTGATGGCAACATGGAAGAATGTGGGCATCTACATC
>JACVXU010000407.1 GCA_015661185.1 Bacteroidota bacterium | reverse complement strand
GGAACCATTCGTGGGGGTTGCTTTTGGAAAGAAGCTATGAGCAGACTGTGGGAAGAGCTAAACGGCTAACCGTTCTGTCTGGCCCCAGTATAGTCCTGCCCGGGCCATTGGTTTTCCGAAATTCTGTTTGGCAAACTCGATGTCTGTTTCTGCATCACCGCACCTGCAGCCCGGAAATCCTGGCAAGTAGTTCAAAGAAATCTTTTTTCCTCTGAGAACCAATACCCCAGTCGACCGGTATGCTTTGGTACCCCTCTCGAAATGTTGTATCGCCTTTCGTCAGCGTTTCACCCCTCTTCCGGAAATCGAAAAAACCCCACGAGGCTCCAGCCTTGAAGGCGTTGATCATATTATTCACGGGCCTGTCGAAATCGTAATGATCGTCCTCGTTAAAGAGTATCGGCATCGGATGATAACCCTCTACCTTCCGTGTTAACTCAACCATCTCCGTTATGCGATTCGGATCCAGCACACCGTTCCCGTGGAGCAAAATGAAATCCGATGCACGCACGACATTAGGATGAGGAATGTGTCCACCTCCGTAACTGGTCGAAATATAGAACCCGTGCCCGGATTTAGGATCCTTCTTGCTTTTCACAAGCTCAATCAACTCGTGGACTCTCTCCGGTTTCAGGATGTCATGATCATATGATTTTATGTTACACTCGTTGTTGACTTCTATGATGACATTCCGGAATCTTTTTTGAAACAGCCAATCAATCGTACTGGCGACGGCATTCACGACAGCCTTTTCATTCTCAAGGTGCTCGTCCTGGCCAAAATAGAATAAGCCCAGAATGACAACCATTCCCACGTCGTCTGCTTTCGAGAGGATCCGTTCGAGTCTCTTAAAATAATCTTCCCGAAGTTGCCCATCTTTATGATAACCGGGATTGATCCAGCCTTTGTTGCCATAACCGGTCGGGCTGCCTCCCTGAATATTAAGTGTAAACGCAAGCAATCCATGCCGGTGCCATTCGGGCATGGCGGCGACAAATTCATCGGTGTTCCGATCCGCATCCCATTCGCCGGTGTCGGGATATTTCCAAAGTTGAAAAGAGAATGAGACGTCTTGATACTTGTCGGGATTATTCACCGCGGAGGGCATGGCGATCCGTATGCGAAGGCCAAAATACGGCCAGGCCGGGAACTACTTCAGTCCCCGTTTTTTTCTTTCGATCAGAACCTGCGCATCCACCGGCGCGGAGCAGATGGAGCACACATACCTGCGTGTTGTTTCGTTGTAGTCCGGCTCACGTACTTGCTTGCAGTTCGGGCACCGGATCATCAGAGGTTGTTCTTCTTTTTGTTTTGGCATGGTCGTCAGTTTGGCAAGTTAATTCCTCAATTCCTCGCATCGCGTGCCGCCTCCACAAACGCCAACACATTTTCCCAAGGCACCTCGGGCTCAAGAATGTGCGACGGCGCAAGGAGCAATCCGCCGCCGGAACCAAGCTGGGTTTTCACCTCCCGAACTTTCGCCCGAACTTCCTGAGGCGTTCCGAATGGCATGGTCGTTTGTGTGCCGATGCCGCCCCAGAACGATATCCGGTCGCTATACTTCCGGCCGATCTCTGACAAATCGTTGCACTCGGGCTGGATCGGGTTCAAAATATCGACGCCAATGTCGATGTATTCGGGAATGAACTCAGCCACCGCTCCGTCGCAATGCATAAAGACAAGGAGATCCGGCTTCACCTTCTTTGCCGCGGTGATGATGCGCCGGGTCCGCTCTTTCAAAAACTTCCGATAGAGGTCCAGGCCCATCATCGGCCCCTTTTGCGTAGCGACGTCGTCGCCGAGCCGAAGAATATCGACGCCGATCCGGGCGTACTTAACAGCCTGCCTGACACGTATCTCGGTGAGCGTATCAAAGATGGCGTGAGCGATGTCTTCGTTGCGATAGAAATCCCACAGGAGGTTTTGCATGCCGCGTAAGAGCCAAGCCGTTTCGAAGATCGTCAGGTAGAGCTCGCCGGCAACAGCGTATCCACGCTCCTGGAACGCACGGGTTGCACGAGCGACACCTTCGAAGCGGTAGTCAGCATCAACGTCCGGCCAGGGGAATTGTTCTATTTGCTCAACCGAACTGCACCCAGCCAGCGGATGATAGCGGTACTCCAGGAAGTGTTCCATCGATCCCCGAAGCGCGCCATAGCCCCACTCATCCCATACTGCATTCGGAAGCGGAGGTTCGCTGAACCAGCGTGTGAAATCTGTTTTCGTTCGAGTGGCGTCGAGGTTGACCAGCCGCGTATCGAAATCGAAGTACTCAGCTGGATCGAGCGTTGAACCAGTTCGCTGCTTATATACTTCCATCAAGCTCGGCGTGAACGCACCCCAGCTGATCTCGAACGGCACACGGTCGGGTTTACCGGTGCGGCGCATGGCAGTCAACACTCGTTCTCGTGGAGTCATCGTTGTGCCGCGTAATAGAACACAGAGTACACAGATGATACAAGATTTTCACAGACCTAAATATTTTAGTCTGTGTGATTCAGTAGCATCTGTGTGTTCTGTGTGCGATTATCGAGTTCAACACTAAAACAGTTTTGACATATTTACTTTTTCCGGATCGGCGCCATCGGTTGCTGACAAAATCGCCGCGTCGACGTTCTCTGTCAGCGAGCCGGCAGTCCGATAGAGCGCAATGACATTCTCCA
>JACVXU010000406.1 GCA_015661185.1 Bacteroidota bacterium | reverse complement strand
GATGGCACCACAAAGGGCGATGACACCGCCGACAATCCAAAGAACGATCATAAGAACGGGATTGCCCAGATCGCTCATCAACAGTCCGGACGTCGTGAATATTCCGGCGCCGATCATGTTGGCGATGACGATGTTGGTGAGCGGAAAGAGTCCGAGCTTCCTTTCCAGCTTCCTTGTTGAGTTCTCTTCCACGGTGAACTACCTGACGGGCTTCTTAGAATCTGATGGAGGCCCTGGGCACTGATGGATACTGAAAAAGGCATGCATCATCCGGAAGATGCGGTGTCAGGACTTCTTTATCCGCCACGCTGTTTGGCGGACGTCCTGACACTTCGGTGCCCGATTCTGTGCAATTGCACCTGATAGCGTCAGGAGGTAACTCCTGACGCCACCGCAAGAACTTTTCTTGGCGCTCTTCGCGCACTTGCCTGCCCCGAACGATTTTGGTTCGGGGGCGGTTTTCTTTTTCAACACCCAACGTGGGCCGCAGCGGACTACTTGTCAGCCTTCTTGTAACTAATCGCCACCCCACCCCCATTCGTGTCGAAGGTTGTTTCGAAGTTCTTCAGACTCAAAACGTATTCCACGTACTCGCCGATTCCGCCGTACGAGCGTCGGCGCCCCGACACATTATGGGCCGTAAAGCATCCCCCGACTTCCAGCTTTGGAGCGACATCGATGAAGTACTGTTTGTACCATTCCTTGTCGGCATCGCTGAAGACGAAGTCGAAGGGTCCCTTGAGTTCTTTGACAAGATCATGAGCATCCGCCAATCTGGCATCGATGAATTGCAAAAGGCCGCACTCTCTGAAGTTCGCGACGGCCTGCTTGTACCGGTCTTCGTCAATATCGATCGTGATGAGCTTTCCACCAGTCTTGCTCAGAGCCCAGGCAATCCAGATGCCGGAGTGTCCCGTGGATGTCCCGATCTCAAGCGCGTTCCTGTAGTTGTTCTTTATGATCAGGTCATACAAGAGCTTTCCGTCAGATGTCGGGACGTTCATGTCGTGCCATCGGCCCGCGTGACTCTCGAGGAACTTCTTCACCTTATCATCGAGGGCCGGGTTTTCTTTCAGGTCTTGTGATTGAACTGTGCTGAATACTCCACCGACAAGGAGCAGGAACGAAAGTATCACAAAGCGGGCGTGTGGCGTTGATTTCATCTGAACCTCCGTGCGGGCGTCGAGAAAATGGATAGATCGTAGCAGGAAGGTAGCAATGAAAAAGGAAAAAGCAAAAGAGATTGGAGCTTGCAGCAAACAGCAAGCAGACTGAATGGGGGATGTCCACGATCGCGGGATGTGTGACGACGCTGGATTTCCCCTGTCGTTTAACAAGGTTTTTTGGTAATATTCCGTCCGCTGTTAAAGGATGTAGAACAACTCCTTATTGACTTTTCATTATGGCCGATTTTGAAATAGCTGTCATTGGTGCCGGTGTTGTGGGCCTGGCGATTGCTTCCCGGCTTTCGGAAAAGCGTACGAACCTCGTCGTCCTCGAGAAGAACGAGAAATACGGGATGGAAACATCCAGCCGGAACAGCGAGGTTATTCATGCCGGCATTTACTATGAGCCCGGCTCGCTTAAGGCCACACTGTGTGTCGCGGGAAGGGATGAGCTCTATTCTCTTTGCCGGAAGCATAATGTCGGGCACAAGCAGCTCGGCAAAATTATCACCGCCACAAACGAAAAAGAACTGAACCAGCTCGAGGAGGTCTATCGGCTCGGAAGCAGGAACGGCGTTGAACTCGAAATCCTCGATCGGCGTCGGGCACTCGCGCTGGAGCCCCATATCAACACTGTCGGAGCAATTCTCTCGCCGAAGACAGGGATTGTGAGTGCACACGAATTGATGGACCATTACTATCATGCAGCTGTCAGCAACGGCGTTACGGTTCAACATCATTGCGAGTTGACCGGGATAGAGAAGTCAACCAGGGGCTACCTGTTAACGGTGAAGGAGGGTGGCCAGACATCGACATTCACGAGTGAAAAAGTCATCAACTCGGCCGGACTGTACTCAGACCGCATCGCGGAACTCGCCGGGATCGATATCGACAAAGCGGGATACAGGATGGTCTATGCAAAGGGTTCGTACTTCTCAGTCGCCTCATCGAAAGCGAAGCTTGTCTCGCGCCTCGTCTACCCAATGCCAAACAAAGAAACCCTTGGGGTTCATGTGGTACTCGACCTCGGCGGGCGGCTGAGGTTTGGGCCCGATACCGAATACCAGGACGACCGAAATTTCGATTACAGGGTTGACGATACAAAGCGGAATGTTTTCGGCGACTCCGTACGTCGGATACTCCCTGCGATCATGGATGACGACCTGGCACCCGACATGAGCGGCTTCCGACCAAAGCTTCAGCGGAAAGGTGAGCCGGAGAAAGACTGGGTCATCGTGCACGAGAAGGAGAGAGGGCTGGAAGGATTTGTCAACCTGATCGGCATGGAATCACCGGCGCTGACGGCGTCGCCCGCCATTGCACGGTATGTGGAGACGCTGCTCGCATGACGACCGCAGGACCCGAACCGAACCCACAAGCGCGGATGAGGTTTGCCGACCTGATTTCCTCGGTTCCAAGTTTCGCCTTTAGCGCCATCTACTTCTACTTTGCCGCATTGGGGTGTAGTGAGCTATTCAGTTACAGGTGCATTCCGCTCCAGATGA
>JACVXU010000160.1 GCA_015661185.1 Bacteroidota bacterium | reverse complement strand
TTTTTGCATAGGATGTCAAGGATGACTCTCATATCCTCTTCCTGTCTACTTGTAACACCATATGGATCACAAGGGTTCTCGAAGAAAAAAGAGTTGGCCGTTTGCTCGCAACGCAACTCCCGACTTGATGAGCGAATCCCGTTCTGTTGACGGAGGTGAGGACAATACGCGACGCAATGCGCTCTATGAACAGGTTATTGGGAACAGGTGGTCGGCGTTTGAAGGTCGCGACGCGATCGCTTGAGCGTTTGTCTGCGGACATTGAAACGAGATTTGCGTTGGCAGTCAATTCTTGGTATCTTGGCTCCCGCACGATTTCAGAAACTCAGGAGGCAAAGGAACGCCGTTGGTTGCCAAATTAGCGTTGGAGAACGGTACAGTCTTCACCGGTGAGAGCTTCGGGGCTTCGTCCGAGGTCACTGGCGAGGTCGTATTCAACACCAGCATGACCGGATACCAGGAAATCCTGACTGATCCTTCGTATGCCGGGCAGATAGTGACTATGACGTATCCTCTCATCGGCAACTATGGGGTAAACAGCGAGGACCTTGAATCCATCAAGCCGCAGGTCGCCGGATTTGTGGTGAAGGAATACTCTGATTTCTACAGCAATTTTCGTGCAACAGGGAGCCTTGGTGAATGGCTGACGTCGCACAACATCATTGCCATTCAAGGGATTGACACAAGAATGCTCACCAGGATGATCCGGACCGTGGGTGCGTTGAGAGGGGTCATCTCAACTGCCGATCTGGATGATTCAAGCCTGATCGAGAAAGCGAAACGGTCGCCATCGATGAACGGCCTCGATCTGGCGAAGGCGGTTACGACGGACAAGGTGTACTCCTGGGATGATGTCGACAGGACTCCGTTTGCGCTCAAGACTACCGGCACCGTCAGGACCGACGGCCGCATGTGGCGTGTGGTAGTCTACGATTATGGAGTGAAACAGAACATCCTGCGCCGTCTTACCGCGTACGGCTGCCAACTGACGGTTGTTCCAGCTGCTTTCCCGGCCGAAAAGACACTTGAGATGGAACCGGACGGGATCTTTCTATCGAACGGTCCTGGTGATCCCTCCGCCGTGCGCTATGGGATTCAGAATATCAAGAAACTTGTGGGAAAGAAACCGATCTTCGGCATCTGCCTGGGTCATCAGTTGCTGGCGCTGGCCCTGGGCGGGAAGACCTTTAAGCTGAAGTTCGGCCACCGTGGCGCAAACCACCCCGTCAAGAATCTCCTTACGCAGGGGATCGAGATAACCTCTCAGAATCACGGATTCGCCGTCGATCCACTGTCTCTCGACACGAACACTGTTGAGATTACACATGTCAATCTCAACGATGCAACGAACGAGGGGTTGCGGCACAGAAAACTGCCTATCTTCAGCGTTCAATACCATCCGGAGGCCTCACCAGGTCCCCACGACAGCGACTACTTGTTCGATCAGTTTGTCACGATGATGGAACAGGAGAGTGTTACGGCTACTCGTTGAGCGAGAGAAGGCTGAGACTCTGGCGCCAGTATTCCTACTTGATCCTTCCGTACTTCCTCAATACATCACGCAATTTTTCGATGGGCAGAGCTTCTGCCTCCGTTCCCTTGTGGCCTTTCACGCTCGTGGCTTGAAGCAGCGAGTTGTAAATCGCTTCTTCTGTCGATTCCACGACTGCCTGAAAGAGAGGGGAGAGGTCATCTTCCCGAAGTCGGGGGATCGATTCAATCCTCTGGTCATCGGGATGTATGCGGCCATTCCGGGAAGTGGAGAATGCAAGTACATAGTCGCCGCTTCCGTGGCTCATCGCTGACCCGGTCCTTCCAAGTGCGAGCGTTGCTCTTCTGGCGAGGCGTTTCAGTTGCTGACTGTTGAGGGGAGCGTCCGTAGCGACAACCATCATGCATGACCCGTCACCCGGATTCCTGACATCGTTTCGATAGCTGTAGCGACCCAACTCCTTGCCGACCGGCACCCCCGCAATATCCAAAACCCCGCCATAGTTGGTTTGCACAATCACTCCAACTGCGAATCCACCCAGAGAAGAGGGGAGTAGGCGAGAGCTGGTGCCGATGCCACCTTTCCAGCCAAAGCAGATTGTCCCCGTCCCTGCCCCGACGCTTCCCTCGGGCACAGGCCCTGACGTTGCCCCACTGATTGCCTGCAGAGCGTGCTGTCGTGTCACGTGCCTCCCCCGGATGTCGTTCAGGCCGCCATCATTCGTTTCGCCGACAACCGGGTTGATCGATCGCACGTTTTCGTTCCCCTGCAATCCCAGCATGTAGTCGACGATGCCGTCCGCGACATCCCAAACGCTCAGGGTGTTTGTCAGCAAGATCGGAGTCTCGATTTGGCCAAGCTCCTCCACCTGAGTGGTGCCGACAAGTTTGCCGAAACCATTGCCGACGTACACCGCTGCCGGTACTTTTTCCTGGAAGAGATTCCCGCCGTGGGGGAGGATGGCCGTCACGCCGGTTCGAACGCTATCGCCCTGCAAGATCGTCACGTGTCCGACGCTTACACCCGCGACATCCGTGATCGCGTTCAGTTTTCCCGTGCGAAAGATGCCGATCTCAACGCCAAGATCACGCAGGCGCAATCGTCCATTCGACTGGGCTTGGGATATTGCCGCAGCGAAGGACAGTACGAGAAGAAAGATGAATGCCCGTTTCATTGTTATCATCCGCGATAATGGAAATGAAGCTCCTTTGTTCAGGGAGCGACCGCTTCAGTTTGCCTCTCCGGACTTCGTTTCTTTTGCTCTTCGCTCCACTTGTGACCAGGCTCTGAGTAGGTTGCCCCCGCAGATTTTCTGGATATCCTTTTCGGAATAGCCCCGTTTCAAGAGCTCATAGATCAGGTTTGGATACATTGACACATCCTTCAGGCCTGTCGGCAGCGAGTCGCCGACGCCGTCAAAATCCGAGCCGATGCCGACGTAGTCCACGCCGACAAGCTTGACGACATGGTCGAAATGGTCCGCGACATCCGTGACGTCGGCGTACGTGATCGGATGATCTTTTCGGTACGCAGCGATGTACGTTTGTGCCTCAGTGTCCCTGAACTTGAGGTTCTTCGATTTCATGTACGCGGATATTTGTTTCCCCTGCTCGTCTTCCCGTTTCTGATAGTCTGAGCGGAGGAAGGACGAACCAAAGTTGATCTGGATAACACCCCCCTTTCCGGCGAGTATCTTGATCATATCGTCAGACATGTTGCGTTCAAATCCGGGTGTGAAGAACCGGCACGAAGAGTGCGAGGCAATGACAGGTGCTTGGGTAACATTCATGACTTCGTAGAATGCTTCATCAGAGACATGCGACACGTCTACCATAATACCGACACGGTTCATCTCAACGACGAGCCGTCGCCCGAAGAAACTCAATCCCTTCCACACATGCGTTGTGTCATAGGACGAATCTGAGATGTGATTGGTCTTGCCGTGTGCGAGAGTGATATAGCGGATTCCCCGATCGTAGAAGTACTGGACATTCTTCAAGTCATGTTCGATCGGTGAGCCATTTTCCATCCCCATACACAATGAGATGACACCACGCTTGAATTGGTTTGTTACGTCATTCACCGAGGTGGCAATCACGAACTTCTTCGGCCAATTGGTGGCGATGTTCCCGACCATATCGATGAGCGTGTCAGCAAGCTGCTTCGCACCACCACTCTGTTCGTATGCAGGCGGAATGTAGATGGACATGAATGGAGCGTTGAGCCCGCCTTGTTTCGCCCGCACATAATCAAAATTACCATTGGGAGTACGTTCGGAGATGTCTTCCCATTTCATTTTCATCCGAAAGGGAACGTCGATGTGTGTATCGACGATGACGAATTGCTGGGCGAGCTTCTGGGCTTTTGCACGGAGTGCACTTTCCTGCGGCGTTTGTTGTGCAAGAAGAGAAACGGTTGTGCAAGCCAGAAGGAGCGCGACCTTTGTGAGGAACTTCCTCATTCTTTCACCTCTCATTGTTCGAGTGTGATGGATGGTTTGCGAAAACCAATAGGTAGATGGTGGGCCGTTCGCGTCAAACATGCAAGTCTCTTGACTTGCGTGAAGACAAAAAAGGAAATCGGCACGCCCCTAAGTCGAACGTGCCGATTCTGTTGTTTCTGAACGTGTCTCTGCTGGATTACGAGCACCCGCTGGTCGAACCGCATTGCAGGCACTTGTAGCAGCTGCCGCTGCGGATCATGATGCTTCCGCACTCGTGGCAGGGGGGTGCATCAGACTGCGTTTGGAAAACGACCTTCTCGTTCCGCTCGAGGGCAGAAGAGCTCCTCTGAGATGAATCGTGTTGACGGGCTTTCGGTTGGGGCGCCATTTCTGTTGCCGTCGGTGTTATCCCGCCCGTTGTCGGAGCGTCGTCTTTCTGAAGGAACTTCAGACCAAGCCACCTGAAGATATAGTCGCTGATGGATTTGGCGATTGGAATCTCAGGATTGTTCGTAAAGCCCGATGGCTCAAACCGGGCATGGCTGAACTTGTCCACAAGGACCTTGAGTGGAACACCATACTGTAGTGCGATCGAAATCGAGGTGGCAAAGGAGTCCATCATACCAGAGATGGTTGACCCCTCTTTGGACATTGTAATGAAGACCTCGCCCGGCATACCATCCTCGAACATGCCGACAGTAATATAGCCTTCGTGGCCGGCGATGCTGAATTTGTGTGTAATGGACTGCCGCTCGTCTGGAAGACGCCGTCGTAAGGGGTGTGCCTTTGTGGCTTCCCTCTTTGCCTCAAGCGACGTGCTGAGGGGCTGAGTCCGCTTGCAGCCGTCGCGATAAACAGCGATAGCCTTCAGCCCAAGTCTCCATGCCTCAACATATGCTTGCTGGATATCTTCTTCCCTGACATCCGTCGGCATGTTGACTGTTTTTGAGATGGCTCCCGAAAGGAACGGCTGGACTGCGGCCATCATCTTGATGTGTCCCATGTACTGAATCGAGCGCTCACCGTTCGCAGGCTTGAACGCACAGTCGAAGACCGGCAGGTGTTCTTCTCTCAGATGCGGCGATCGTTCAATCGTATCGTTGTTATCGATGTAAGCGACGATGTGCTCGATTTGTTCGCCATCGTATCCGAGCTTGCGAAGAGCTTCCGGAACCGTCTGGTTGACAATCTTCATCAGCCCGCCGCCGACCAGCTTCTTGTATTTCACAAGGGCGATGTCCGGTTCGACGCCTGTTGTATCGCAGTCCATCATGAATCCGATTGTTCCCGTCGGGGCCAGCACTGTCGTCTGTGAATTCCTGATGCCGTACTGCTTGCCGTACTTCAAGACATCCTTCCAGACATCGTTCGAGGCGTCCCAGAGGTCTGCCGGGAGGAATTCCCGACTGATACGCTCGGCATGAATACCGTGCTTCTGCATCACGTTGAGCATCGGCTCGCGGTTGATGGCATATCCCTTGAAAGGTCCCATCTCTTTGGCGACGAGCGCCGATTGTTTATACGCTTCTCCGCACATCAACGAAGTAATCGCTCCTGCGAATGCCCGTCCCTCGTCGCTGTCGTACGCCAGTCCGCGGGCCATGAGAAGCGCGCCCAGGTTGGCGTAGCCAAGGCCCAGCGGGCGGTAGTCGAAGCTGTTCTGTCCAATCGCGGGGGTCGGGTAGCTGGCATTGTCCACCTCGATTTCCATAGCCGTAATCGTGACCTCTACTGCCTTCTTGAACGACTCGACATCGAACTCGCCGTCGGGGCGACGGAACTTCATGAGGTTCAGCGACGCCAGATTGCAGGCTGTGTCGTCAAGGAACATGTACTCGCTGCACGGATTGGAGGCATTGATCGGTGCAGTATTCGGACATGTGTGCCAGCTGTTAATTGTTGTATGGTACTGCATCCCGGGGTCACCGCAGACCCAGGCCGCATCGGCGATCTGTCGCATCATGTCCCGTGCTCGATACTTCTCAACAGGTTTGCCCGACGTGACGGCTTTTGTCGCCCACTCTTTGTCTTCCAGAAACGCCTTCATGAATTCATCTGTCACCCGGATCGAGTGATTGGCGTTCTGGTAGAAAACGGAATCGTACGCACCACCAGGGACATTGAAGCCGCCATCGTATCCTGCTTCGATGAGCGCCCACGCTTTCTTTTCTTCGTCGGCCTTGCAGTTGATGAATTCGTTAATGTCCGGATGATCCACGTTGAGGATCACCATCTTTGCTGCGCGGCGGGTCTTGCCGCCCGACTTGATGACGCCTGCGAATGCATCATATCCCTTCATGAAAGAGACAGGGCCCGACGCAGTGCCTCCGCCGGCGAGAGATTCTTTCGATGATCGCAGAGTCGAGAGGTTCGAGCCGGTTCCTGATCCCCACTTGAAGAGCATTCCTTCCGTCTTTGCAAGCGTCAGGATTGACTCCATGGAATCCTGAACCGAATTGATGAAGCACGCTGAGCACTGAGGATGATCTTCGTTTCCTACGTTGAACCAGACAGGACTATTGAAAGACATCTGCTGGTTGACAAGCAGGTAAGAGAGTTCGTTGTAGAAAATGTCAGCATCTTCCTGGCTTGCGAAATAACCGGTTTTCCATCCCCAGGCGTAGATCGTTCGTGCAACACGCTCGATCAATTGTTTGACACTGTGTTCGCGTTTGGGAGAGCCCAGTTTGCCGTGGAAGTACTTCGAGACGACGACGTTGGTTGCGGTCATCGACCATGACTTCGGGATCTCGACGTCCTTCTGTTCAAATATCTTTTCTCCCTTTTCGTTGGAGATGAGTGCCGTACGCAGCTCCCATTCAACTTCGTCGAAAGGATGAACTCCGGGTTTTGAAAAATAGCGCTGAAATCTCAGCCCACGGACCTCAGTGGATTGGTCAGCGCGCTCAGCTATTTCGGGCGTCGAAATCGTCGCCTTTTCAAGCATAGCACTCTCCTCTTGGTTACGCTGTCGTGAAAGTAGGGTTTTCAAACTCTAAAGAAAAAGCCATCCTTGGGCAGGCAGGAGCCTGTCCCTGGATAGGTCATAATCTGCGTTTTGGTTGACGCCTCTTGAGGGCGAGTGACGTTGCCTCCCACTTCGATATGCCCCTTGTGGAAGACGGAACGCCGCGAGGGTAAATAAGAACAAATCAGGTTTTCAACTGACGCAACTGACTGTGAATATAAGCGGTTGCGGTACCTTTGTCAAGTTAATATTTAGACGGAGACAATCTTGCATATAATTTAACTTGACATAACCTCGTTCGCAGGCACATAAGCCGGTCGCGAGTGCCAAAAACTGTCACACGACTTTTTTGTCACACGCGATTCTGTTTTGTGAAATCGTAAGACAATCCACGAACAAGGTCGAATCGAGAATCCGGTAGCGGTGTGCCACACTCCGAGTGAACTCGGAGTCACGCCGTATTGCGATGTCCTTGCATGGATGTCACAGTCCCTCAGTGTTCTGACTTGATCTCTCCACGTGCCTCTCTCACTCAGGTGCCAACTTGCATTGTCCAGTTTCGTTCATCTGCATGAAGCCGAGAAGCCGTTCAAACTATCCGACGCTCCAGCCGCCGCAATCCGCAAGCATACTCAGACATTGTGGTCAAAATAGTAATCGTAAAGACGCGGGCGACGAGTCGTTCCGGCGGACTATTCTTTCCGTGGTGGGGCCTGAGCGGGAACCCGTACAAGTTTGCGTAGTATGATCCTATCCCCCACGACCCACGCATCTGCGAATCCCAGGGCAACGACAGCCCCAAGCCTTATGTTGGCTTCAGCCCGCGTCCGGAAATCGCCAATCCTGACCTTGTACACGGGAGGATCGAACATGACGTAGAGGGAGTCATCTGTGATGCGTTGTGCGGCAGTCATGCGCATCGCGTTGGCTTCGTCGATGTTCCCGGTCGCATAGATCTGGATGCGATATCCCTGGGAGAATTCAGACTCGACGATGACGCTGTCATGCTTATTTTCCGCTGCAGACCTCTCCTGCTCAAGCCCATGCCGTCTCTGGATTTCTGCGATTTCGTCGTCGTAGGCAGATGGATTGAATGTTTTTTCATAACGGGAGAGTGGGACTCGCTGTTCGCGTTCCTCCGGCGGAGGAACGG
>JACVXU010000159.1 GCA_015661185.1 Bacteroidota bacterium | reverse complement strand
GGGTTCTGGGCTATTCGACTTTTTCGATCTTGATTGAATTTGTCGTGCCTTTTGAGAGAAGAGGTATGCCTGCCGTGTACACGACGAAGTCACCCGATTCGGCGTACGACAGACGTCTCAACTCCTCGTTGATCCGCTTGAACGCAGTATCGGTATCCGCGACAAAGTCGGGGACAATCATGCCCCGGACTCCCCAGATCAGGTTCAATCGACGAAGGATCTTCTCGCGCCCTGTGACGGCAATAATGGTTGCTGTGGGCCTGAATTTCGCGATATTGATGGCGCTCGTACCAGAGTGAGTGACAACGACTATCGCCTTCGCATGAATTTCGTTGGCAATCACGCACGCCGCCCTGCCGATGGCGTCAAACACCGCTAAATCCCTCTCTACCGGCGGTTTCACGATATCCAGGTGGTCGTGAGGTTCACTTTCCGACTTCCTAATAATTCGATCCATGGTCTGGACAGCCTCGACAGGATACTTCCCGACAGAGGTCTCAGCACTGAGCATCACGGCATCGGTCCCATCGAGTACTGCATTTGCCACGTCATTCGCCTCGGCGCGCGTCGGCCTCGGGTTTTCGATCATGGACTCGAACATCTGCGTCGCAATAATTACGGGCACTCCCATCTCATTGCACTTCCGAACGATCATTTTTTGAATGAGCGGGACATCTTCCGGCGGAAGCTCCACACCCAGGTCACCTCGCGCCACCATGATGGCGTCCGACTCTTTGAGAATCGAATCGATGGCCTCGACTGCTTCCCCCTTCTCGATCTTCGCAACAACCGGAATCTTCTTTCCCTTGGGGGCCTCGCGGATGAGAAAGTCCTTGAGATTTCTCACATCATCCGCCGAGCGCACGAACGACAGAGCGACATAGTCAATATCGTGTGCAAACCCAAATCTCAGGTCATCGATGTCCTTCGGTGTAAACGAGGGCACGCTCACCTTCACGCCCGGGAGGTTCATCCCTTTCTTCTCTGAGAGTATTCCTCCATTCAGGACTTTGCAGACAACATCCGTGTCGTTTTTCGAGACGACAGTAAACTTCATCTTTCCGTCATCGACCAGGATGGAATCTCCGATCCGGACATCGTGAGGGAGTTGCTGATAGGTCGTCGAAACGCACTGTGCAGTACCAAGGATTTCTCGCGTTGTAAACGTGAACGTGGCACCGGTTTTGAGCTCCGCCGTCTTTTGCTCCAGCAGACCTGTCCGGATTTTTGGGCCGCCCAGATCCTGCAGGATTGTGACGTGCTCACCGGTCCTCTTGCTGGCCTCTTTGAGGTTTTCAATAACCTGAAGGTGCTGTTCGTGGGCGCCATGTGAGAAATTCAGCCTGGCCACATCCATACCGGCTTCGATGAGTCTCACGAGAACATCAACACTCTGCGAGGCTGGGCCTATTGTGCAAATAATTTTCGTCTTGCCAAAACCCGACGGTGCATTCATCATGAGCCTCGTTGTTGAAAGTTTATCTGTCGCAGCAACGCTGGCAAAATTTCCCCCGCCTTGCCGATTAACGTCTCGTGGGCGCGGGAGGAGAGGTCGGTGTATTCGCGGTTGATCTCGACGATGTATGCTCCCTGGTCGAGCGCGGTGATTGGCAATGAAGCTGCGGGATAGACAACCGCTGATGTGCCGACACAGAGGAACACGTCGCACCGTAGGGCTGCTGCCTCAGCTTTTGAGAATGCTTCGACCGGAAGCATCTCACCGAACCAAACCACATCCGGGCGGATAAGACCGCCGCATCTCTCGCAGCGGGGCGCTCTGTTGAGTGCATCGAGGTTGAGTTCAGAAACAACCGTTTTGCACTCGATACAGTAACTCCGCTCGATATTCCCATGCAGCTCGACAACAGACTGGCTCCCTGCCCTTCTGTGAAGATTATCGACGTTTTGTGTAACAAGAGTGAATTCCTTCACGCGACGCTCAAGCTCGACCAACGCAACGTGGCCGGGGTTGGGTTTCACTTCGTGGATCAACTTCCGACGATACGCATACCACTCCCACACAAGATCCGGATTGCGGATAAACGCCTGGAAATTTGCCAACTCTTCCGGTTTGAATTTTTTCCACAACCCTTCCTCTCCGCGGAACGTTGGGACACCGCTCTCGGCGGAAATTCCCGCACCGGTGAGGACACAGACCGATTGAGCCGTCTGGATGCGAGCCTTGAGTGTGTCGGAGAATGTCATTGTGCAGGACGAAGAACAAGACGATCGTATCCGGCGTTTTCGATGGCCGAACGGTCCATGAGCTGTGTTCTGTAACCACCGTTCAACCAAAGTTGGATCTGATCATCGTAGTGTCGTTGAAACACTTGCCCCGATTGACCGGGGGGCGTGACTGAACGTGTGTTGTTCCAGTCTGAGAGATCGTAGATCTGTCGGGTGGACGGCCCCATATGATTCAGAAATGGCCGCGTCAAACGAAAATCTCCCAGGTTCACCGTCGAGTGGGATCCGCCGATCTGAAATGGTCCGATATTGAAGATCCGTCGAAGCAGATCGTGAGAACCGAACACATGCGGGAATTCGACCTGATGCACGGTGCCCCATCTCATTTCTTTGATCTCTCCGCCAAATCTGGTTTTGAGCTCACGCAATCCATCATCGATGCTCCGTCGAATGATATCGTCCATCGTCTCGACTTGATCGGTCCTCACATCGTCGAACCAGGCAGACGACCCCTTCTTCATCAGCTTCGTGATCGCAACAAGCGGAACGCTTGCCAGGGTGTCATAGACCGCCAACAACTGCGGCCCCATCTCGTCTTCAAACGTGTTCTGGACCATTCTGACAAGAAATGATTGGTATACCGTTGTCGCGACATCGTTCGCCCCCATCTCATAGTTCCAGTTCCTGAAGTATGCCAGAGTTGTCTGAACGTCAGGATCACGCGCTGATCGTGAGTCGTACGCTTTGAGAATGATCGGTACCAATTCGCGCGCCTGCGGGGAAACAATATCCTGCTGGAGTCGCTGCATGTCCTCTATCGAGAACCGCTCCTGGCCGCGCAGGGCTTCGCTTATTCTCGTGATGCGCCAATCCGGCTCCCAGAGATTCGATAAATAGTAGGGATATGATTCTGATATGATCCTATTATTGGCTGTGGCGATGAAGCCCTCCGGCGGATTCAGGGCTTGCGGCATCTGTTCGAACGGGACAAATCCCTTCCAGTCATATTCGTCGGTCCAGCCCGGATAAGGCAGAGTAGCCGATTTCGTTTTGCGAATGGGAATACGTCCGCCCGTGTGGTATCCAATATTGCCTTCGACATCCGCATAGACGAAATTCTGTGCGGGCACAGCGAAATGGCGCAGTCCCTCGAGAAATTCTCTCCAGTTGTGTGCACGGTTGATGAGGTAAAAGGAGTGGGCCTCGTTTGAGTTTTCATGTCCTGCCCATCGCATCGACAACAACTGTCGCGAAAATTGGGCCGAAGGCTCCATCCTGTTGACGATCGGCCCGCGATGTGTCCGATACGTCGTGAGGAACACTGGCGGGCTGTTCTTCACAAAAATGGTGTCGACCTGTTGATCCATGGGTCGCCAGTCACCGTTGAAACGATAGCGCGACGGATGCTGAATGGAATCGACCTCCTCAACATAGAAATCCTCATCGTCCAGCATTGCGTTGGTGACTCCCCACGCAATGGATTGGTTGCGCCCGATGACAACGAATGGCACTCCTGCAATCGTGGCTCCTGACACGTCGAGATCTGGACCTACAACGTGTAGCTCGTACCAACGACCCGGAGCAGAAAAGAGCAGATGCGGATCATTGGCAAGAATCGGCTTTCCCGTCGTCGATTTTGACCCAGCAACGACCCACGCGTTGCTTCCCGATTCCAGTCCAGCGTTTCCGAGAAGTTGCCTGAAAGCCTGGTCTGCCTCAAGGAGTTGATCAGCCATCGCCGATGCCTTTTTTTCCCTAAGTTCTTCCGGAATGATCAAAGGTGCGCCTTCAGGCCATGTCGGGAAAATCTCCGCTGCTTTTGCAGTCCCGAACCGCTCAACAAGCTGCCCAAGAACAATGTCAACCCATCGGGAGTAGTTGAGCTCCCATGCCATGAGCCGGCTGACCAAAAGCGAGTGCTCCACCATCCAGGGTTCCGGTTCAAAGTTCAGCAGGTCAAACTCGATCGGGGATTTTCCTTTGTGAGTATTAATGTACTGGGTTACTCCATCAGCATATGCTTCCAGAGCAAGACGTGTCTTCTGGTCGACAGCGGGGAGCATCTGCTGCGCTTGCCTCCAGAACCCGAGTGTTCGGAACATCTTGTCAATCTTCAGCGCAGGCTCGCCGAGAACCTCCGAGAGTCTCCCCTCACCAGCCCGACGCATTAATTCCATCTGCCACAATCGGTCCTGAGCATGAACATAACCGACTGCATAGTAGGCGTCATACTCCGACCCCGCAAAGATGTGGGGTACGCCATAGTCATCCCGATAGACCTTGACGTCCGAATTCAGGCCTGCCGCATCAACTGTTCCGGATGTCACCGGATAGGACTTCGTGATCAGGTAATAGAGAAAGACAGTGAGAGAAACAAGAAGGACTGCCAGTGTTCCAAGCACACCGAACATCAGCTTGAGGCGAAAGGGCATGAGATTTGAAATCCCTAGGTGGGAGGAATCCCGTCGTATCCGGGAGAACGGGATCAATGTAAAGAAAGTTGGGTGGGATATCAACTCACATCAGGAAGGCCTTTCATATGGGAGAGCCCCAACGGTTTGTGACCATCGGGGCTCCTCTCCATCCAGCAACAGTTCTTTTTGACTAAAAACGATACGAAAGACTGAAATTGAACGAGTTGGTTTTTATGGATTCATTCGTTCTTGACGGCGGCGTTTCGACACCCGAGAGGTAGTAGTTATCCCGCAGGGTGTTCCATTTTCCAAACGTAAGCGATGCATTCAAGAAAACGTTTTCCTCAATGGCAGCTCCAAGTCCTGCCGTATAGTAAAGCTGGTCACGGGAACTGGGATCGCCCTTGTACGGGGATGGATTGTAGACCACACCTGCACGGAGCCGAAGCCCTAGGTTCAGGAGCGCGAACTCAGCACCGCCTCTGAGATTCGTCGTAGAACGGAACACATCGCGAATGACACGGTTCTCATCAAGAAGATCTGGGTTATCATTTGTGAATTCCATCTGTGTCCAGTCCGTAAACTCCGCATCGCCAGCCAGCAAGAGCCAGTCTGTAGCCTGTAGAGACGCTCCGCCGGACAGCACAACCGGTGTTCTCACGTTGTACTTCGTCGAACCCGTTTTTTTCTTTGAGTACTGATCACCGTTATCGAACCAACTTTTCCCGACGTCAGAAAAATCTTCTGAGATATCATAGTACGTGGGCGTTCGCACAGTGAAACCGGCCTTGTATTTTCCCTGCTTGCGATACATGAGCCCAATCAACACGTTGTAGCCGCTCACGCTGCTATTGATGGTGCTCTCGTATGTGAATCGATTGAAATCGAAAGGGGGACCATAGTGGTAGATATTTCTCGAATCAGTCTCCGTATAAAGACGGTCATACGTGTAGGACCCTGCGAGGATATTGATTCCGACGCCAAGCGTGAGGCCCCGGGATATCTCGATTGCTCCGCCAAACGACCAGCTGTTGAGCCCGCCCCCCTCAACGACGTTGCCTTCCTGCTGTACACTGTCGGTCACGTTCGGATAGAGCCTGCCCCGCAGGCTATCCGACAGAAAAACCTGGAACGGGATATTGTTGTCGAGAAAATCCTTCCGATCGGCATCCGGCATTGCATTAAGATTCACGTTCGGCGTCAGGGACTCTACAATCGAGCTGCCAGGATTGAAGCCCTTGAACGTTGCTGAGGTTGAATAGTTTGCGACCCGCGCAAACCCAAATCCAAATGAGAGACTTCCGCGAGTGGTCGGCACCGGATAGACGAGTCCAAGGTTGTTGAGATTCGTCACCCGATTGTTTCCATTGAGTGTGCTTCCAAAAAAAGTTGCATCGTTGTTATAGCCGACGTTTGAAAGCCCAACCGAAAACTCAAAACTCCGTAGCGAGGCAAGACCAGCAGGATTCGTGAACAGAGCGGAAAAATCCTCAGCCAGACCGATCGACGCATTCCCCATTCCAGCCGAGCGAGCACCGATGCCCAGATTGAAGGTGGAGAACCGAAGCACGTCCTCAGCGTATTGTGCTTTCAGCGAGCCCGTCGTGGCGAAGATCGCCAGCGTGAAACCCAGGACCAAGCGAGTGGCAGAGATTGACTGGGTTGACTTCATTGCTCACACCCTCCTCAAAGTACGATTAGTTACGACCGCTGCGCGTTGCACCGCTGCTTCTGTTTCCGCCATCGCCTCCGCCTGAACTTGGGGCGGGGCTCGAAGATGCTGGTGCTGATGACGGAGCTGGCGTATATGATGGAGACGGCGCATATGTTGGAGATGAGGAAGATCGTGGACTGTACGATGGAGTGCTACTCCTCTGAGAGCCTGCATCGACGCGATAGTAGCCGGATGCTGGAGCGTCTGAATATCCACGGCTTCGGGTTGTTCCACTGCTCCTCTGGCTCCCCTCAGGACTGCGGCTGCCGCCGGATGGAGTCGATCTTACACTCGGCGCTCCTGAACGACTTGGTGCTGCCGCACTGCGCCCGCTGCTGCTTGATTGCGGTGTGTAACTTCGCACTGTTCTTCCGGAAGGCGATTCGCTACGCCGTGTCGTCGGTGTCGCTACACGGCTTCCCTGACTAACCGAACGACGACTTGCAGGCGTCACGCCAAGCGATGCTCCCACCGACCCTCCGGTAGATCTCGTGAACCCCCCGGAGCGAGTGTAGCTCGTCCGACGATATCCGGCATCTCTCGTTTGATCTGTTCTGTTGAAAACAAAGCTTTGGCCATAAACGACGTACGGGTAGCCACTGTAATATCTATACGGATCATAGCCATAATATCCATATCCGTAGCCGTAGTAATACGGATTCCTGTAACCCCAGGAGCCGTAATACCCAGGATATCCATACATCCCGCCATAATAATAGGGATCGCCAAACGTGTAGTCCCAGTACCACGAGGATGGATAGTAGTATCCAAATCCGATCCGAGAGTGACCGTACCACTGATCGTCGCTATCGTAGTATGTTTCCCGATGACTAGCAGTAGTGTCCTCCTGCTCACCCGCCATGGGCTCATCATATTTCGAGCCATATGAGCTTTCGTCATCGTCTCGGGTCGTTGCAAGCTGTGTATAACAGCCTGAGACGAAGAGAGAAAGAGCGAACAGCGGGAATAAGATTCCGAAAAGTCTCATTGAAGGTTTCATAAACTCACCCGTCCTTCCTATTCTATCTTCCTGGAATCAAACAACAATGATGCCATCCAACTCGAAGAAGAAACCCCAATCTTTAGTCAAAATCGGGGTTTTGGGGCCAATTGTTTGATCACGTATACACTTTTGTCAACACCGGAATTGACGCCTGTCCACATAATAACACATCAGAAAGTTCCCACATATTCGATCTGAATGGTCCTGTTGCCGACCGTAATATCCCCCTGGTTTTCCAGAATATCCTTGATATTCACTCCGAGCACTAATCCCTTTCCCCAACTCCACCGAAATCCCAAATTCAGATAGCCTCGACCGCGATTGCGGCCAATTGCGTTTGCGCTGTTGTCGTTCATTCCGAAATCGTATTCTGCAAGAATCGAAATATCCTTGCCCATGGACTTCTCTGCACCAACAAACGCGTTGAGATCCTTGTCCCCATCACCTGTCTCTGTGGAGAGGTTCAATCCCCCATGGACACTCAGGTTTCCGAGGATAGCGTAGTTCTGGCTGGCGACAGCATAGAATCCAGTGGATTTTGATGTGTAGCGCTTGAGGTCATCAATGTAGGTTCCACGCCCCTGCCATTCAAACCCGACTGCAACTGCCGGCGCGGCGACGCTTTCTTCGAGGATTCGAATTTTCACATTCACCCCCGGATACGGATTCATCTCGGGTTTATTCGCACCGAGGATGTTCGTACCACCGTACGAAATGCCAAAATTGAAACGATCCATCAACCCGACAGAGACA
>JACVXU010000158.1 GCA_015661185.1 Bacteroidota bacterium | reverse complement strand
AGGCAGAATGAACGCGACGGATAGTGTTGCGGATAGCCAGAACATCCATCTCAAATTGATCGTGATCTTCGCGAACGAAGGAAAATACGTCACGGTCATGACTTTGCTTGCAAGAATACTGAGCAAGGCAAAGATGACCGAAAGAGCGAAATACAGTATGAGTGTACGATTCGATTTGTCGGGCTTGTTGTCCATCGTATTGTTCCTTTACTGAATCAGGAGATCATTGCTGGCTCGCTGCGGTCGAAATGGTCTCCGCTGGTTTTTCGATTGTGACGTTGACCGAAAACAGAAGACTGACTACAAACATCAGCACAATGACGAATGCAAGAGTCGAGGGTCGCGGAGCAATTCTCTTCTGATCGGTGATGCGATACACAGGTTGGCGGCTTGCTGCAACACTCGGCTGCCACGGTGCTTCCGCAATTTCGTCTATCGAGGAATGGATTTTCTCCAATTCGCCGCCGAGCATGGTGATCGTATCATAGAACCGCCTACACTCCGCGCATTTCCCGAGATGCTCGAACAGCTCAGCGCACTCGGTTGCCTTGCTTTCATGATCGATGAACCGGTTGATGGTTCGTTGATGGTCTGCGCAAGTCATGTGTTGCTCCTTCATGCTTCACGTTGATGCTTGGTGGACGAACTGACAGTTCGTCCTACAACTCTTTGAAAAACGGCGCTAATTTCTTTGCTAGCGCTCTGCGCGCTTTGAACAGCCTCGATTCAACCGAGCTGACTGTGACTCCTGTTATCGCGGCGATCTCCGCATAGGATAACTTGTCATACTGGCGTAAAACCAAAACCTCGCGATACTCGATCTTCAACTGGTTCAGGTGCAGTTCGACCAGTTCAGTCAATTCCTTCCTCACCACTTGTTCATGCGGCGTTTCCTCGGTCCAGAGGTCATCTTCCTCTTCAATCGATCGTGGTGTTCCGTTTTTCCTCAATTTGCGGATGTGGCCGTAGACCTCGTTCCGCGCAATGCTGAACAACCAGTAGAAGAAGAGTTCGGGTTTATCGAGTGTGCTGAGAGATTCATACGCCTTCTGAAACGACACCTGGACAACATCTTCGGCTGTTACCCGATCCTGCAATAAGCGATAGCAGTATGCGAGCAATCGGCGCCGATACTTGTTGTAAAGATCTGTGAAAGCCTGCTCGTTGCCGGCGCGGATTTGGCTCAGCAGCTCTCGGTCCGGTGCAAAGTGCATGCGTCTACAGTGCTGGGTGTGAGAACCTTTTGGGAGTTCAAGAGGTAAGATGCAAAAAGAGGGCAAAACTTGCTGTGGGGGGAAAGAAACACAACTTCGACATTCAGTATTCGTTAGTCGATATTGGATATTCCCGTGAATATCCGGCTTTTCCGCGGAGAATATCGAACACCTGCGCCAGAGGCGCATCAGCCTTTGGCTGAGAACAATCGAACTCCGAACGCCGAAGTGAGTTGAGGTGCCACGCACCCCGTTGAGAAATCCGACTTCTACCCAGCGAAACATGGAAGAAGTCGGACTTCTACTTTGAAGGTGCGTGGCAAGGTTTTCGATATCCAGCGGTTCACGCGCAGTGGCAACAAGTCGGTCGGTTTCTTCGTCATATGCGAAGTCAAGGACCTGGGGATTTAGAATCTTGCACAGTGCAGCAGTACCGATGGTTGAGTTGGATACGAATACATTCGCTAACGGAAGAGGTGCACCCGTCGAGTCGTCCACGACGCGGCCTTTGACAATCGCCTTGGGGATTTGCTGAGGATAGAGGAGATTGGCGGAGCTAACGACTACTATCAGGAAGAGCAACGAGAGTTTCATGCGAGGATTCCCGTCCCGCAAAGATCAAGAATGAAATCCTCAGAATCAAATTACTTGTGCTTCAGGCTTACTTCCCCGCCACCAAGGATTCTCCTGTTTCGAAATCGAAGAGCGTGAGGCGACGAACGCGAAAATACGCAGACCAATAGTCCCAGAGTGTCTGCGAGTTTGCACGCCGGGCGTTATCCTTCTCGCTTTGTGCGAGGAACAGATTCGGAATATCTATCTTCCCGATCAGGTAACGGTCTTTCGCGACATCGAACCGGCGTTGTGCAATTGTATCCGACTTCGCAGCGACAGCGACCTGCTTCTGCAAGAGATTGAGCCGGGAGGCCTGATACAATACCTCCTGCTCGAAATCGTGCTTCTGCTGCTCCAGCGAGGTCTCAACCCGTTTCTGTTCCGCCAGAGCGGCATCGACCGCGGAGCTCCCCGCGCCCCATCGGAACAACGGCATGTTGAAACTCAACGTGAATTGTTGCTGATCCATCAGATTGTGGTACGCATCTGGCAAGAGCTGTGCACGCTGGTTGAATCCCATGGTAGCTGTCATGGTTGCTCTCAGGTAGTTATCCGATTTCGCCTGCGCCACGCCCCGGTCGGCCGAGAGCTTCTGAAGCTCGAACTCGACCATATCGCTTCGGTATTGCCGCGCCTGAGCAAGCGCTTCCTGCGGATCGATCGTGAACTTAGGGATGTCATCAGGCGGCACCGGCACAATGAACGTGTTGAGACCCAGGCCGAGGGCGACCCTGAGGTTCTGCTGCGAACGGTTGAGCCCCAGCCTTGCATTCTCGAGCTGCGTCTGGGAATTCAGAAATGCGAGCTCGCTTTGCAGCAGGTCATTCTCAGCGATCTTGCCGACGTTGTACCTTCCGTTCGATATCTTGTAGAGAGTGTCATTGATTGCAAGATTGAGCGATGCGTTACTTGCCGACATGGACGCTAGATAGAGCTCGAAGAACTTGTTCGTCACATCGCTCGCGCACTCCTCCATCGCCTCTCCCATCTCTCGAGTCGCTATCTTGTACCGCAACTCTTGAGCATCCAGGTCCCAACGCGTCGTGTTGATCTGGAAAATCGGCTGGCGCAGTGTCATAATCAGGGGATTTGACCTGTAGACCTGCGATTTTGTTTCCAAGAGGTCTATGCGGTTCAATCCCGACGAAAGAGACAGATCGCCCCCGGTGAACGGAATTTTTTGGGAGATCGAGAGATTCAGCGACGAGCTCGCCTGGCTCTGCGGCGTGAACACGATGCTTCCGTCCGGCAACGTGATCGGCGTTATGGACCGGTAGAAGCCCGGCACATCCCCCTGCAAATTCAGCTGCGGGTACATTGTGGCCGAGTACGACCGGTACGTCGATTGTTTGCTCTCGAACGTCTTGTGAGCTATCGCGGCAAGCGGGCCGTTTGCGCGCGCAAGACGGATGCACTCCGTTAACGTCAGGTAGGTCGTATCCTTCTGCGCCGTGGCTCTGAATGTTCCTGCGAGCAGAAGAAGTGTCAGCGGCAACAAAATCCGGCTTTTCATGTCAGATATGTCCATGGTTCAATGTGTTAAGGCTTTACCGTCCTTTAATCGCCAGCTCATTCGTACCGGAGGCAGATCACTGGATCCTGTTCAGCAGCGCGGCGGGCCGGGAAGAAGCCAAATGCAATGCCGATAGAAATCGAAATGATAAACGAGAGGAACACCGAGATCGCGGACACGATCGTCATAATGCCAGCCAGCTTTTGGATCGCGAAGCTCAGTCCGACGCCGAGCAAAATCCCTATGATTCCTCCAGTCACGCTGATCATCATGGCCTCGCTGAGAAATTGGAGCGCAATGTCTCGCCGGGTGGCTCCCGCTGCGCGCCGGATACCAATTTCCTTCGTTCGCTCCATCACGGAGGCAAGCATGATGTTCATGATCCCGATGCCACCCACGATGAGCGAAATCGAGGCGATTGCCCCCAGCACGATATTGAAGATCTCCTTCGTGCGCTGCTCCTGCCTGAGGAGTTGCTCGGGGATGGTGACCTGAAAATCCACAACGTTGTTGTGGCGCCGCTCAAGCATCCTGCTGATCACTTCCGCCAGGCTGGCCATTCGCTCAGAGTTCGAAACCCGGACAACGAGCCGGTCAAGCTGGTGATAATTGACGGGCTTCTTCTGCTCGGAATCGTCGCCAGACCCGGTGCTTCGGGAGGCCTTTTGCACATCCAAACGGGTCACGAGCGTCCGGTTCTTGTACCGAAGCAACAGAGCGCTCACCGGCGTGTAAATGTCGTAATTGTAGTCGCGCAAGCCCAGGTGCTGGATGGTCTGCTTGCTGATAGTCCGTTCCTGCAACACACCGATGACGGTCAGCCACAGGTTGCCGCATTTGATCCGTCCGCCGATTGGGTCCTCCTTCGCGAAGAACTTTGTCTTGATGGCGTGACCGATCACCGCCACAGGCGATGCGAGCTCCATGTTCTTCTTCGAGAAAATGCGGCCGCGTTCAAGCGCGAAATCGGTCGCCGCGAAATAGGTCGAATCAACGCCGACAAGCTTGCTCGTTCGCTTCAACCCTTCGCGCAGCACCATGGTCTCGACGACAACTTCCGGGCTGATAAACTCGACATACGGCACTGTGCGCCGAATACTCTCCGCATCCAGGAGTGTGAGACCCGGACTGAAGCGTTTCTTCTCGGTCTTCTTCTGCAGCTCGTCTTCCGCCACCTTCCCTTCCTCCTGCTCGACGATGGGTGTGATGATGATATTGGTCGCCCCTAGGAGCTTCATCTGCTCGAGGATTTCCTGCTTTGCCCCCGTTCCGACGGCAAGCATCGAGATGACCGAACCGACACCAAAGACAATGCCGAGGGATGTGAGCATCGCCCTTAGTTTGTTATGAGAGATCGCCTCGACGGCGATCCAGAGACTTTGCGTGATGTGGTCAATCATACAGGTAGAGAGAATGTATGGAGATCATCGCGGCCACCGGCTCATTTGGACGCCGTCAGCATTACGGTTTTCAGCTCTTTGGGCTCCGCCGGCGACGAGAGGAGCAATTCATCTTTCTCGGTTACCCCATCGAGCACGACAGTCGCGTTGTCATTCATCGCCCCCAGCTTCACTTCCTGCTTGATGACGTCTCCTCCGTTCTTCTTATAGACGAATGTCACCGTTCCTTCCGTATGCACGGACTCGAGAGGAATGGAGAACACATCATCGAGTTTTGCGACGAGGATCTCGTTCGCCGTCGTCATCGCAGGCCTGAGCGTTGTATCGGATTCCTGAACGCGAATCTTCACTTCAAAGACCTTTGAATCGGCGTTGGGCCTTTGCTCGCCGATATTGGCCACGGTGGTGACAGAGCCCGTGAGTGGTTTGTTCGGGTCGGCGTCGAGCTTCAACTTCACTTTCTGGCCGACAGAAATCTTTTGAATGTCGACTTCGTTGACATAGGTAATCGACTCCATCTCCCGGAGGTCGGGGAGCGTTGCAACGACCGGATCCCACGAGTTGATGGTGCTCCCCACAACCCTCTTCTTCCCGTTCCATTCACGGGCATAGATGACCATGCCATCGGCCGGCGCTTTAATCGTGAATTCGTTGGTCGTCTTCACATATGTTTCCATCCGCTGCCGCTCTTTCATGAGATCGGCTTCGACGGCCTGCATTTTCGCGATCGACTGCTGGGTTTTGGTAACGTAGTTCTTCTTCGCCTGCTCATAGTTCCGCTTCGCGCGTTCATAGTCGATCTCCGCCTGACGACGCATGGCGGGTGCTTCGTACGCGGACTGATCGACAACGATGCGTTTCTCTTCTTGCGCGTAGAAGAGGTTGACCAGCTCATCCCGCGCCTGCGAGAGTGTCAGCGTGCTGTCGAGTTTCGTCTGGGTAAACTGCGCTTCCAGCTTCTGCAGCGAGAGCTGCGATTCCTTCAGCCTGTTGGTAATTTCCGACTTGTCGAGCTCCGCCACAAAATCCCCTTTCTTGACGACCGTGCCTTCGGGGATAATGTTGGTGAGTTTCATCTGCCATATGCCCGCGGCGCGGGCATTCTCGGAGCCCATGATGTTGATCGAGCTTTTCGCCTGCAGTTCACCTGTTGTTGTGACGGTGACGAGGAACTGCCCCTTCGCCGGAGAGACGAGCACGTCCGACTTCGTCGTCGTCCCGCCGGCGGAGAAATACCAAATGAAGGTTATGAAAATGAGTCCTGCAGCGGTGTAGGTGACGATCGGTCGCCGTTTCATGAGAACGTACATCGCAGTACCGACTGATTTGATCTTTGGAATGAACGGTTGGATCCTGGAAAAGAGAGATGGGCGAAGCATGGCAATTTCTCCCTCTGATGCTGAAGTGTGAAGGTTTACCTTCGGAAATAACGGTGCGCTGCAGTATATTGAAGCAACAAATCTGCCGAGACAAAGTCAATACGTACAAGTACTTACAAACCGGTGTACGTAAAAGTACTGACAAGAGTTAGACGTCATATACATCGAAGTCGTTGCGCACACGCAGACGGAATTCTGCAGAACAACGAAAGGCGCTATCGCATTGATATCAAAGCAGTTCTCGCTGTGGCGAACGGGTTCGCAACAATGGAGCGGTGCACAGAACACCTCTGCAACGACGGATGTAAAACCAGTTGATTCGGGCGTACCGTATCAATGAGAGGTGTACGTATCCAGAGTAGAGAATGGAATGGTGAAGCAATGAAACAACTGCGTGATGCGAACTAACAGCGTGGCAAGTTTTGGTAGGCGATCTCCTGTCGTGAAATCGACTCGGCTAACCTACAAATCTCATGTGAGAATGTCAAGTGCCCTCACAGAAGGTGCCAAGCACCTTAGATGTGCACCCCTGTCAGGTGCGTGGCACCTCACAAGTGACTGCCGGGTGGAATTCCGAGTTCTCAAGACAATGGCAACGGCAGAAACCCGACTTATTCATGGTTTTCTCTTTGGCGCTTTCAGGGTGAGTTCAAGAGGGATCATGATCTTCGAGTTAACGGGCTTCCCCAATATCTTGCCAGGAGAGAATCTCGTCTGATACAAGGCGTCAATTATCAGCTTATCAACGTCATACCTTCCCTTGTTCCCTATCTCAACTCGCACGACAATACCCATTTTGTTGATGTATACAGTGCACCATGTCTTGGCAGCGATAACAGAATCGCTGCCGGATAGAATTGACGAGGAAGCATTACGTATCCTGTTGAGAAGTGGTGTGCTCCCACCCACTAATTCAGGTGCAGGACTTGTAATGTCATAAAAAGTTGTGTCCGAGAGGAAGGGACGCCTTCGTGTCTTCCGATTGATATTGGGATCAAGTCTGCGAAGTGATATGTTCAGACCAATCGTGGTTCCACTAAATGTATCAAGATCATTGATCGGATAAGTAGAGACGCCGCCACCCGTTCTCTTCCCTGCGATGTCGATGCCTTCCAAAACCTCAGTGAGATACCCTTTGGCCGAAACGAGCAGCGCGAATCTGCCTCCGGACAGACTGACTCGCAGAATACCACTGCCGGAGACCACCCCTCCGTTACTTTGATTATCTTGAGGGTCCGCCTGAAGGGAAAAATTCGCAATAGGCTCTCTTGTTGATTCGTCCCTCGCGGTGACAAGAAACTGCACTCGGGCATTGCTCATCAAGGTATAGACACGTACATCCTTTTCGTCTTTTCCTCCTCGATTTGTTAACCCCGGGTTTTGAGCCCAAGATCGAAAGACGACGATCGATAGAAGAATCAGTCCAAGAAATCGCATAGAATGTCTCCTCCAGAGACTATTTCTGAGTCACGACGATTGTTGGCATTGACATCACTGCTCTTGCCTGAGGTACGGTTTGACTTTGAATGGGTTTTGCGCTTTCCCTCGGTCCCGCGATGAATATTCCGACGACGAGCAGGATCATCACCACCCCAAAGGCGACAGGCGCCGGAACGTTTGTGTGCCACAATCGTTCGAACAATCCAACTTTTGTTCTTCTCGCAACCGAAGCAGAGATCGCAGCGCGGGCCACTTGCCCTTCTCGCTGAGTCCAATCTTTTCTCTTTGTCGCAAGAATGTCCACCTGCATTATCAGCGCATTTCTCAGAAATCCCCGGCACTCGTCACACGTGCCGAGGTGCGCAAAGAGCTCCTGCTCGTCGTCACTGTCAAGCTCGCGGTCGATGAATTCGCTTGTGAGTTGC
Organism: Bacteroidota bacterium; assembly: GCA_015661185.1. Classification (GTDB taxonomy): domain Bacteria; phylum Bacteroidota; class Ignavibacteria; order UBA10030; family UBA10030; genus UBA9647. The sequence continues at coordinate 94 of JACVXU010000158.1, read as the reverse complement.
TGGTAGTGTGTGTGGTTCATGGTGCGATCCTTGTGTGGTGCTCCGTTCGTCCTCATAGCGGAGGAATCGATTCCTCCGCTGCGAGCGGCGGTCA
>JACVXU010000017.1 GCA_015661185.1 Bacteroidota bacterium | reverse complement strand
AGACGCGGAGTCCGCAGAGAATCGCAGAGGAAAAGGATCAATATTCTCTGCGTTGCTCCGCGTGCTCTGCGGCTCCGCGTTGAGAACCATTACATTCAAGAACACAATATCTTTTCTTCGAAACGGCATCAAGACATCGCTCTTGATGCTTGGATTCCTTGCCGCAACGGGCTCCGTGGCACGCGCACAGGAGATCGTTCTGATGGAGAATGGGTCGCGCGGTGTCTGCGCGAGCCCGACGGTGAATGACCCCAGAGTCATTCAGGAGGCGTGGACCAACACGCAGATGCAGCATCCTGGAATCGTCGAAGCCATGCGGCAGTGGAACCTTCAGAAAGGGATCGCGGAATTGAAGGTGGGAGACCAGAACCTCTTCTGGGTCTACAATATTGATAAGAAAGTCTTCGATACGCTGCGTGCCGAGCTGAAAGCCATTGGTTCGATCAGCTATGTGTGGGTCGCGCTGGGGGAGTGGAACAATGGTCACGTCACAGCGAACGAAGTTGATGCGGTCGAAAACGCGCTCGAACGCTCGACGAGCCGATCTTCGCTTGATTCCACCAAAGGAATACTTCAGATCGATCGGCAGGCATATGGCGATCCCCCCAACATCAACGCGAGCTTTCAAAAGGGAAGGGGGGACGGTAGAACCCATTTCCTCATCTGTGACATCCAGGATGGCTGGACCGGCACAGGCGGCTATGTCGCAGGCTTCTTCTACTCGGTGGACGTTGATCCGAACACCGGTGCCGTCAAAACGAGCAACACGCGTGACATGCTGTACATCGACTCGTACCCTGGGATCTTCTTCAACGGAGTGCATCGCACGAGCGTGGCCCTGGCTACTCTTTCACACGAGTTCCAGCACCTCATCCACTGGAATTACGACCCCAACGAGATCACATTCTTCAACGAAGGACTGTCCGAATACGCCGAATACCTCTGTGGTTTTCAGCTCAGAAGCCCTGCCGGCTACTTCAGCAACACCAATGTGCTGTTGACAGGCTGGAACAGCACACTGGACGACTACAGCCGGGCGGCGCTCTGGACGAGATATCTTGCAGACCAATTTGGACTTCCATTCATCAGGCGTTTCGTTCAAAATCCGAACAACGGCATTCCGGGCTTCGAGCAATCCCTGAGCCAGTCCGGAATCACAAAAACATTCACAGCAACTGCGACAAATTTCTTCACTGCCAACTGGCTTGGGTCGAACGCACCAGATTCAACCTATCGCTACAGGAGCGCGCTGGCGGCCAGGCCGACGCTGAAGGGCGATTATACCGATCCCAATGTCCAAAGGACTGATACACTGATGCAGCAGGGGGCACAATACATTTCGTTCGCAAGCGCCAAGAACTTTCGCATTACATTCACCCTTCCGTTTGGTGTGTCCGTGCGCGCAATTGAAAGCGGACCAGTTTCTGTCCGGATTCGCGATGTGGCAGGCGGGGTAGAGTTTACTTCCCCGGAGCTCGGTACCCAGTTTACGTCTGTTGTCTTCGTTGTCGCGGCCTTACAGACGGGCCTCGCGACAACGTACTCGTGCACAGCGAGCGGAGAGTTGCTGCGATTCCTCGCAGAAGAGTCCTACGATAGCGGTACGCCTCATCCATTCTCGCAGGGAATCGCACCGTACATCGGCTTCGGGAATAATGCCACGACGCTCGGTATGGCTGTGCGATTCCAGCCTCAGGTGAAAGGGAATGTGCTTCGCAAAGCGAGAATGATGGTAGCCTTCAACCAGGAGTTCAGCAACGGAACAGCCCTGCCGACCGACAGCAAGAATTTTGTTTTCCATGTTTGGGATGATCGCAATGGCCGGCCGGGTGCAGATATCATTCAACCGTTTCGCGTCAGTGTGAATCGGGATACCTACCCGTTCGGTTCGTTCGTCGATGTCGATCTCTCGGCCTATGAAAGTGCTCTGACCAATCTGAAGGGACCGGTCTATCTCGGCTTTATGGAAGATGTCATTGATTCGGTCGGTACGTATCTTGCCGTCGACAACTTCGTGCAGGGGGACTATTCCTATGTGTATCGTGGGCCGAATTACACCAGGGCACCTCCCAATGCATGGCAAACGATGCGTGAAGTGAGTGCGATCCAGCAGACTCCCGGCTCGTTGGACGGGTTCAATCTGATGATCAGGGCTGTTTTTGAATACGCCGATTCGACTATTCCGTTGCTCGCGATCGGCTACCTGCAAAATCCGCTCCTGAGCGAGTACATTGATATCATCGCAGCAAGCTCTGATGAACTGAGGATTGGAAGCCTCAGCGGCACCATCTCGCAAACCGGGGGTTCCCTGCCCCTGCGTTTCTACGGAGTACCAGGGTCAACCAGGGTCTTCATCGACAGCACACAGCAGCTCAAGGGCAGCGGCACAGTCGCGCTCAGAGTTCGAGGGGCGAAGAAATACGGAATCTTGTTTGCCGATACAACAGTTACATTCAACGCCAGACTGCTAAAGCCCGACGGACCGGAAACCATCTCTACGCCCAGCAGCGCCCTCATGGTTTTCTTCGATGCCGGAGCAGTCGGCACACCCACATATGTCACGGCTTCTGATGGTACCAACGACCCCCTGATCCCTGTTGCGCCTGCGCAGTCATCATCGCGCATCTTCTCTCTCGGACCGTCGGGGCTTGTGCTCAATCGCCCGTCAACTGTCCGGATATCGGGAGTGACCCTTGACGAGACAACAACGCTTGCACAGTACCGAAACGGGAAATGGTTAGCCGTCCCCTCGACGGTCGACAAGGGGCGAGGGGAGTTGAACGCCACGATTAGCCGTCTTGGCGTATTGGGTGTTGTGAAGAAGAGCGATGTCGATGGCCAGGTCGACGTGATTCCGACTCAGTTTGCCCTGTACCAGAACTATCCCAATCCGTTTAATCCATCGACCACAATTGAGTTCGATCTTCCTCACGCATCGAGTGTCAAGCTTGTCGTCTACGATGTGCTCGGGAAGGAAATCGTTCGTGTGGTGGACGATGTGCGCTCCGCCGGCCATTACGCGTTAAGGCTTGACGCCTCGCCAATACCGTCCGGTGTCTATTTTTACAGGTTGTCCGCAGGTGGTTTCTCGCATGTCAGGAAACTCGTTGTTTTGAAGTGAGCGCCTGGCTGGACTTCCCCTGAAAGAAAGAGCTGAGAGTTGAAACGATCACGAGGAAAGAACCGGAAGCAGAGTCTCCGATCTGTGCCGTCTCCAGCGCCGACGTTTGTAATGAATTCCCTTTGGCATCTGGTCGGCATCCTGGTGGTCGGATCAATTCTCTCATGCGGCAGCTCCAGGCTGTTCGAGCATGAGGAATCTTCGAGTTTGCGATCCCGGGCCATGGGCAGGGAAAAGTACGGCGAAGGAGTCGAATACAAGTTCAACTCAACAAAGACGGCCGTCCTCTGTGTCAAGGAGTCGAAGACAACGCTGCTGGTCCCGCAGCGACAGATTGCCTTCTTTGTTTTCGACGTTAAAGCAGATAGCATTCTTTTTGAAGACAACCTTGCGAACGGATCTGTCGGCTGGAACGATGAGTTCTCCATTATCGTTAAGATCATTCCCGGCATTGAAGAGAGCGACGAAAGGTCTCCTCACCGGCAGCCGGGCTACATCTTTGATCTCCGCAGCAAGAAGACAAGAAGCCTTGAAAGTGTAATTGTCCAGTAGCCACGATGAAGGTGACGTAGTAATGAAACGCACCCCCTTGAACCTCGTCCTTTCGGCCGCAGTGTGCGTGTTGTTTATCATCATTGCTCACCGGCCGGCTGTTCGCGGCTATTCCCCCACCGAGGATCTCCCGCGCCCCCTCGTTGAGGCCGATCCCGATTCCTACAAAGGAAAAGCCGAAAAAGTCGACGCTCCGGAAGAATTCGAGCGGTACGAACGCGATATCCGTACGCGGGATGGGGATGCCGGTCCCACGTATCCCACGAACTACAAGATGATGGAGGTTCAAAAGGCGAACCACCGCAAGGCGGCTTCTCTTAACAAGGTCGCTGCACTTCCCTGGACCGAGGTGGGGCCGGGAAATGTTGGCGGCCGTACACGTGGCTTGATCGTCGACCCGGACGATCCGGCGAAAAACACGTGGTTCGCGGGCTCGGTCGGCGGCGGCATCTGGAAGACCACAAATGCCGGAACGACCTGGGTCGACAAGACGCCGGTCATGCCGAACCTTGCAACGGTGACGCTGGCAATGGCCGTATCCAATCGCTCCATTCTCTATGCGGGGACTGGCGAAGGATTCGGCAACACGGACGCTGTTCGCGGCGACGGCATTTGGAAAAGCGCCGATCGCGGAGAAACGTGGACGCAACTTTCAAGCACGGCGTCCAACTCCGATTTTTCATACGTCAACCGGGTGATCGTCGATCCAGCGAATGCAAACGTGGTGCTTGCAGCAACGAACACAGGAATCTTCCGGTCGACGAATGGTGGAGGCACATGGGTTGCTGTGTATTCGGGCGGTGGGAGCGGGGGAACATACAGAATTCAACAGATCATCGCCAATCCGCTCAATTTCAACACGCTCTATGCGACGCGCAATTCAAACGGGGTGTTGAAATCCCGTGACCGTGGATTGACCTGGACCTCCTCATCGACGGGTATTGGCCCCGGCTTGCGGAGCGAACTCGACATTTCTCCAGTCGATACCGCGCGCCTGTTCCTTGCGATGGAAACAAGCAGCACGGTGTCGGATATCTATATCTCAGAAGATGCCGGTGCCGCGTGGTCGAAAGCGTCACAAACCAGCGGAACTCCGCCTAACTGGCTGAATGGCCAGGGTTGGTACGACAACGCGGTTGCCGCCCATCCTTACGACCGGGATATTTGTTTTGTTGGAGGACTCGACATGTACAGGGTCCAAATCACGGCCGGTGTCACCCAGACCCCGGCTGTGCTCGAGGTTACGCAAAATGGCACCTTTCCCTTCCTCAGCTTTGTGAATTGGGGTGGTCCCTATGCCGGAGGCGGTATCGGCACGGGTAAGGATTTCTATGGGACGACGAGCGCGCCTGTGAGCCTCGTCGACGCCGACTACGTCTCAGTCGAGATCCGTTTTGGACCCGGCTTGAGCCAGAAGGCTCACCGATTCACGGCGGGCACAAGCTTCCAGTATCCGTATCTCGACTACGTGGCCGTCCCATTTCAGGTCTGGGATATCACGAACGATCGCCAATTGATGGCGTCGTTCAGGGATTCTGATTCTTCCGGTGTATACAAGCTCATTCCCTACGATTCCAATAGCCCTCAGCGCGAATATATCTTTGTGCACGCTGTGTCATACGATGCCGCCGGCCCCAATGCGAGTATTGCCGCAACGGGTGGAGAGCGGTACAAAAACATCTACGCTCTCTGGCCGAGCTTGCTAACCGGTGCGACGTGGAATGCGAACAACCTCCCGACATCGAATGTGCGCATCACCTACGGTATGGTCACCGGCAGGTCAAGAGCCACAACCCGCATAACGAATTGGGTCCAGAATCAATCGCAGCCCTATGTGCACGCTGATCATCACAACATCACCATCATCCCAGTGAGCCAGGCAACACGAAGCTTCCGTATGGTGAACGGGAGCGACGGAGGCGTAGCCATATCCGATAACAGCGGTGCAAACTGGGCCAATCCGAATCTCGGCTACAACACAAGTCAGTTCTACGGCGTCGACAAGAAACCCGGAGTCAGTCAATACATAGGGGGGACTCAAGACAACGGAACGTGGATTTCTCCTGCCGATCCAACGGCCAGCTCTCCGTGGACGGCAAAAATCGGCGGTGACGGTTTTGGGAGTATCTGGCATTACAAAGATGTGAACAAATTGATAGGATCGCTGTACTACAATGACCTTCGCAAGTCCACGAATGGTGGCTCCACCTTTGCATCGGCGACCACGGATCTCACTGATGTCGGCACCGGTCTTGGTCCCTTCATCACGCAAATTGGCAAGTCCAATAGTGACCCTGACCTGCTCTTCGTCGTGGGAAGCACCGGAGTCTGGAGAACCGATAACTTCGCCGAAAACTGGACTCAGTTCAAGATCGCTGCTTCGAATTGGGGATTTGGCACAGGCGCAAAGGCTGAAATCTCGATCGCAGATCCGCAGACGGTGTGGGCGGGCATAAGGATGTCGAACAGCGGCATAACCGGGAAGATACACGTTTCAACGGATGGAGGAGTGACTTTCAGCCCGACGGTCAACTACACCGGCGCAACGCTCGGTCGCCTCTCGGGCCTTGCAACACACCCGACGCAACCGAAAACTGGGTATGCGCTTTTCTCATTCGCGAAAGTCCCGAAGATTCTTCGGACCACAGATCTCGGTCAAACGTGGCAGGACATTTCCGGTTTTGGCTCAGGCACAGCAAGCACGAATGGCTTCCCGGATGTGGCGACGTATTGCCTCCTTGTCATGCCACATAATCCGAATGAGATCTGGGCCGGGACGGAAATTGGTCTGTTCATCTCCACGAACAACGGTGCGTCGTGGTCGTACGCGAATGATGCAGTGCCCGCCGTTGCGATATGGCAGCTGCGCGCCGTCGACAACGAAGTCGTGGCCGCCACCCATGGTCGGGGAATCTGGAGCGTCAAGATCCCGGCGCTGCTGTCGACGCCACCGGTCACCGCAACGCTTTCGCCACGCCTGAACAAGCCTGCACAGGCGCCTGATGGGTCACTGGCAATCAACATCAGCCTCCGTTCAGGCTATGACTCGACACAGGTGTTTGTCAAGGGAGCGAAGTTCCTGACCCTCGCATCCAACGTCGCTGTGAAGGATACGGTCGTACAGTTCCAGATTGCGAAAGCGGAATCGCTGACCATGAGCGTCACTTCATTCAAGGCAGGCAGGCAATATGGATCGCCGGTACGCGGTATGAACGTTGTCCTTCCCCAGACCCCGCGAGCGTCCTACGTCGACAGTTTCAACACGGCCACGACGAACTTCACATCGAGCGGATTCACGCTGCAGACTCCGACCGGATTTCTCAATCCGGCCTATCACACGCCGCACCCATATTCGAACAATCGCAGCTACACGCTGACGTTGAACATCCCAATCATCGTGCAGGCATCGAACGCGTTTGTCCGATTCGATGAGATCGCGTTTGTCGAGCCGGGCGAGCCCGGCTCTGTGTACGGATCGACTGATTTCTATGACTATTGTGTCGTTGAAGCGACCAAAGAGGGGGCGAACTGGATCGCGCTGGAAGACGGATATGATTCGCGGAGGGACCCGGATTGGCTCAACGCCTGGACTACTCGGGTCAACGGTAGCCCTTCTCTCTTAAAGAAACACCAGATGAACCTCCTGAACAGGTTCCCGGCTGGGAGCCTGGTTTTCATTCGGTTCAGGATGTACACAGACCCGGGAACCACCGGTTGGGGGTGGATGATCGACAACCTGGAGATTCAGGGGAGCCTTGTCTCTGTCGAAAATGACAAGCAAGCGTTGCCTGTCGATTTTCGCCTTTCACAGAATTACCCCAATCCATTCAATCCCAGCACTGCAATCCGCTTCGACGTGCCTGTCGAGTCCAGGGTGATGATTACAATCTATGATGCTCTCGGCCGGAGAGTGCAGACACTGGTCGACCGGCAACTCAATCCGGGCGTCTATACCGAGTACTGGAATGCGAGCGCGTTCTCGAGCGGCGTCTACTACTATCGGCTTGATGCGAGAGAATCGGCGTCTGGATCAACCAGGCTCTTCAATGCAACGAAACGACTTGTGCTCATAAAATGAGGATTTCCGGCAGGGGGTTACCGTCCATGAAGTTGATTGTGGTCTTGAGCGTCGCGATCGCCATGACGCTCCTAGCGTGCTCAAAGGATTCAACCTCGACCGGCCCGGGTCCTGCGCTGAGAGATAACGACTATCTTGCTCTCGGTTGGCAGCACTTTGAGGCGCAGCGGTATGACTCCGCCGTGACGAACTTCACGAGTGCTTACAACCTGGCCTTGACGCAGGCGGTGCGGGGCGAAGCTCTCAACGGCCGCGGGTGGTCATCGATGTACAAACGCGACCTCTCGAGGGCGAAGGGGGATTTCTCGATCGCTGCCGGGGTTACTGGAATCCCGACGAATGTACTGAACGATGTTCGGGTGGGGAACGCGTTCACGCTGTACTCGATGAACGTCTTTGTCGATGCTGCTTCGAACGCGCACGCCGCTCTGACCGACAATCCTTCGTATACCTTTTCCCACGACGCGAAAGTGACTGTCAAGCGCGTCCGGCTGCTGCTCCTACAAAGCTACTTCGCGAATGGTCAATTCGCTCAAGCCGCAGCCCAGCTCGACCTCCTTGATCCCGCCCGGGCGCCTCACTCTTCCGAGCCGCCGATCCTTCTTGAAAGGATTGCTGCTGCGCTGAATTCGCTGTAGATGGGATGAAGAGATCTCACCGTGGCCGGTTTCGGTCGCGGCGTTGATAGTCGCGTCACTTTTTGGTATATTCTTCATACACCGATCATAATGAGGAGAGAGAATTGCCTACAGAGAATAGAGAATCGAGTTGGGTGCCGACAAATCCGCTCTATGACCCGAGTAAACCGATGCAGGTTGGAGGACAGGCGGTCATCGAGGGGGTGATGATGCGCGCGCCCGGTTCTGTGGCGACGGCAGTGAGGCGTGCCAATGGAGAGATCGTCGTCAAGCAGGAACGCTATATGTCTGTGGTGGAGAAATACAAGATCCTCAAGCTGCCGGTTCTCCGGGGGGCGGTTGGGTTGGTCGATATGATGTACCTGGGCATCAGAACGTTGAATTTCTCGGCCGAAGTTGCGATGCAGGATGTCGAGCCCAGGGATAGGCAAAAGACCGGAAATGGCCAGAAGAAGAGCCAGTCGTCGCTTGCTCTTGCAGGCACGTTGGTGTTGGCACTTGGTCTCGGTGTCGGTATCTTCTTCGTCCTGCCCATCGTCATAACAACAAAAGTCTTCCACCTCGAGCAGAGTGCTTTGGAGTTCAATCTCGTAGCCGGCCTCATCCGGATCAGCATCCTGCTGGGATATCTCCTTGCGATTTCCCTCTCAAAGGAGATCCGGCGGCTCTTCCAGTTTCACGGGGCGGAACATAAGACAGTCTTCGCATTCGAGTTGTCAGATCAGCTCATACCTGCTATCGTGAACGTGCGCAGCCGGTTCCACCCCCGTTGCGGGACGAGTTTTCTGCTGATCGTGATGTTTGTTGCGATCCTCGCATTCAGTTTTCTCGACGCTCTCTTAATCCAGCTGCTTGGCGAACTGACCATTGTGACGCGCCTGCTCACGCACCTGCCGTTCATCCCTGTGGTCGGCGGCATTTCATATGAGATCATCAAATTCTCCGCGAAGCACACCACCACCTGGTGGGGAAAAATACTGATCGCCCCGGGGCTCTGGCTACAACGTGTCACAACGAAGGAACCGGATGAGTCGCAGGTGGAAGTGGCGATCGTCGCCCTGCGGTGTGCTCTCGGTCTGGAGGATCCGGGGAAGTACCCCCTCAAAGAGCTGGCAGCGGTTGAAAGCCTTCAGGCTGTGCCAGGCAATTGAACCTGTGCTGTTATGAGAGTACTGTTGTCCAATTCCCTTCGAGTCTATGTTTGACAAGCTTGAAAAAATTGTAGAGCGAGTCCAGGAGATTCAGCAGTTGTTATCAGATCCTGCGATCGCCGCTGATCAGAAGCGCTTTCGGGACCTCGGCCGGGAGCTCCGGACCCTGGAGCCGATCGTCGCGTCGTATCAACGATACAAGAAGGCAAGCAATGACTACAAGGGGAGCAAGGAGCTCCTCGAGTCGGTGAGCGAACCCGAGCTGAAAGCGCTCGCACAGGAAGAATACGACACGCTCAAAGTCCGGGTGGCAGCCCTGGAAGAGGAGTTGACGCTGCTGCTTGTTCCTCAAGACCCCAATGACACGAAAAACTTCATCATGGAAATTCGCGCCGGCACCGGCGGTGAAGAAGCAGCCCTCTTTGCTTCAGATCTTTACCGGATGTATACTCGGTTTGCAGAACGCAAAGGGTGGAAAGTCGAGCTGATGGACTGGAACGAAACGGGAAAAGGGGGATTCAAGGAAATTGTCTTCGCTGTTTCAGGTGAGAATGCATACGGCTCGATGAAATTCGAAAGCGGAGTCCATCGCGTTCAGCGTGTACCCGAAACAGAAGCGCAGGGGAGAGTCCACACTTCGGCCGCTTCCGTCGTCGTGCTGCCGGAGGTCGAGGACGTCGAGATCGACATCAATCCCGCCGATCTCCAGTTCGACACGTACCGTTCCGGCGGAAAAGGGGGACAGAACGTCAACAAGGTCGAAACGGCTGTTCGCATCACGCACAGGCCGTCGGGGATTGTGGTGGCTTGCCAGCAGGAGCGCTCGCAGTTCCAGAATCGTGAGCGGGCCATGAAAATGCTCCGGGCAAAGCTGTATGAGGTCAAGTTAAACGAGCAGACTGCGTCTGTGGCTGCCCAGCGAAAATCGATGGTGAAAAGTGGCGATCGTAGCGACAAGATCCGCACGTACAACTTTCCTCAGAACCGGATCACGGACCACAGGATCGGACTGACGCTCTACAATCTCTCCGGCGTCGTCGATGGTGATTTGGACGGGCTGATTGAAAAAATACGCGTTGCAGACAGAGCGGAGAAACTTCAGGCCGAAGTTTGATCGACACGCGTCACGTTCACGGTACGATCTTTCGCACCCTCCCAAAAAAACCCTTCAAGTACTCCTCGCTTTCCCGATCACACACACCGGAAATGACGTGCACCGAATGGTTCAGCCGTTTGTCGTGGACAATGTTGTAGAGGGTGCCGCAGGCGCCGGCTTTCGGGTCGAACGTGGCAAAGACAAGCGTGGGGATTCTCGACAGGACGATGGCTCCGGCACACATCGGGCATGGCTCGAGGGTGACATAGAGAGTGCATTCTTCGAGTCGCCGTGACTGAAGATGGTTCGTGGCAGCCGTTATCGCAATCATTTCTGCGTGTGCCGTAGGATCCTGCAGACGTTCAATTTGATTATAGCCGCGCCCGATGACCTTCCCCTTGTGAACGACGACTGCACCTACGGGAACTTCATCCTGCTCGTACGCCTTCTCGGCCTCACGAAGGGCTTGTTTCATCCATTGTTCGTGTTGGGTCATCCTGTTTGCGCAGTGTGATGAGGTCGCCGACAGGCGAGTCCACAGTTTCGATCCCTTGCGCGTTTGCAAAGGCCGTGAGCGTTGCGGCGATCCGCTCGGCACTGGTCTTGATTTCGGAAAGGTTCTGAAGGATTTCCGGGCTGGCCTCTCCCTTGCGCAGGGCACGCTGCACGTACAGGAGGATAATCGTCAGAGGGTTGTTGATCTGGTGTTGCAGTGTACGTATCATCTGATGAGCCGTCTCGAGCTGGGCGCTCTTGACCTCCAGCTCCTTCTCCCGTTCAAGCCGTGCCTTCTCCTGCTCGTTCAGGCGATGACGGTACTCGATGACCTTGACCAGCACGAGCGCAAGAAGCCACATCCAGATAAGTGCATCAAATCGTTCAATGATGTTGAACGACTTGAAATGGGATTGCTTCATGTCACGATAAAAGCTCATCGTCGTGATGAAGAAGTAGGCATAGATGATGTACCCAGAGAGAACCGCGGGATGCTTGATGAAGAAGTCCCTCGCTGGTCTGAAAACCGCCAAGAATACTCGTTTGATCTGTGCCACCATCTCGGTTTGTGCCTTCTGGCCCCCTTCTTAATTCAAGGTGCAAAAAAAAAGCGGGGGAATCAATGTGAAGGCGCAACCGGCCCAGAACCCGGCGGAGGAGGCAAAAAAACACACGCAAGAAGTGCCTTTTCTTTGTCCGCGAGAGAGGCCACCATGGTACGGAGTGACAGCCCTCACTTTTTTGGGTCCCCGGGTTTTTTCCCCTCGTTGTGGTTTAGGAAATCGTTTGCTAACCTTCCCTGAAGCGGCCGGCAAGGTTAGAATCACCCCCACAAAATCGGAGAGGTCAACGACGAAACCGAAAGTATCGATACTGGATGTTGTGACCGAGCAATTCGAAATTGCACGCGGGGAGCCGCTTCCCATGGGAGCGACGTCAGTGCGGGGAGGAGTCAATTTTTCCCTGTTCTCCAAACGCGCAACGGATGTCAGTCTTGTTCTGTTTGCTCCCGGTCAGGTTGATCCGTTGGCGGAATTCCCGCTCGATTCTCGCTACAACAAGACTGGTGATATCTGGCACGCGTGCGTCCGTGGTCTTGATCCGGGCGTCGAGTACGGCTTCCGGGTAGGCATGACAGGCAATCCAAGGCCCCAGCTTCACCGGTTCGATACTGAAAAGGTCCTGGTGGATCCGTATGCCCGCTCGCTCACCGGAGGAGAAATCTGGGGGAGGGGACGTGCCGATCGCCAGGCGTCATCTCTCCGACGCTCCCGTGTTATCGATCCCGAGTATGACTGGAAATTTGACCAGCCTCTCAACCGGCATCTGGCTGACTCAGTCATTTATGAATTGCACGTACGCGGTTTCACGCGCCATCCCTCATCCGGCGTTGACCATCCCGGCACGTTCCATGGCCTGACGGAGAAGATACCGTATTTGAAGGAACTCGGCGTGACAGCTGTCGAGCTGATGCCGGTGACTGACTTTCTGGAGACGGATTGCCTGGCACGCAACCCGGCAAACGGAGAACAGCTGCTCAACTTCTGGGGCTACCACCCGATCAGTTTCTTTGCGCTCAAAGCATCTTACGCGTCGAATCCATCCCTCGGTGCGGAAGTCCGTGAATTCAAAGCGATGGTCAAGGCATTTCACCTTGCCGGTATCGAAGTCATTCTGGATATGGTCTACAACCACACAGGTGAAGGTGACGAGCAAGGGGCCACGTTTTCGTTCCGCGGACTCGATAATTCGATCTACTATTTGACCGATCAGGACACCGGCAGGTATCTCAACTTCTCCGGGTGTGGCAACACGATGAACTGCAATCATCCGGTCGTCAGGGACCTGATCCTCGGTTCGCTCCGGTACTGGGTGACGGAGGCGCACATCGACGGCTTCCGGTTTGATCTTGCTTCGATCCTTGGTCGGGGGTCTGACGGCAGTGTTCTCGCAAATCCCCCGCTCCTCGAACGAATAGCCGCGGATCCCGTCCTGGCAAATGTGAAGCTGATCGCTGAGGCCTGGGATGCTGCGGGTCTGTATCAAGTGGGGAGTTTCCCGAGCTGGGGGCGGTGGGCCGAGTGGAACGCCCGCTTTCGCGATGATGTCCGGCAATTCTGGAAAGGTGCTCCAGACATGGTCCGCCCGCTGGCAACAAGATTCTGCGGCAGCGCTGACCTCTATCGCGGCAGCGGACGGGCGCCGTTCCACAGCGTCAATTTTGTCACAAGCCACGATGGCTTTACGCTTGCTGATCTGGTCTCATACAACGAGAAGCATAATGAGGCGAACGGCGAACAGAATCGCGACGGACTAAACGGGAACGACAGCTGGAACTGCGGGGAAGAGGGGCCGACCTCCGATCCGCACATCCAGAATCTCCGCAAGAGACAGATCAGGAACATGGCTGCGTCACTTCTCTTGTCGCAGGGTGTTCCGATGATCTCGGCAGGTGACGAATTCGGGCGCACGCAACGGGGCAACAACAATGCCTATTGTCAGGACAATGAAGTGAGCTGGCTTGACTGGGACAAGGCGGAAAGCAACAAAGATCTGCTCCGATTTTTCAGGCGCCTCATTGAATTTAGGAGGAGCCATACCTTGTTCCGCCAAAGAGAGTTCATCGGGCATGGATCCCAGCAGATACCCAAAATCATCTGGCACGGCGTGCAGCTTTATCAGCCGGACTGGTCATGGCACTCGAGGTCGATCGCAGTTGAGCTTCAATTTGATGGGCAGGACTCCGATCTCTTCTTCATATTCAACGCGTACTCGGACCAGCTCGCATTCCAGCTCCCCGCACTTGCTCAAGGGAAGCGATGGTGCAGGCTGCTGGATACGTCTCTCGAGAGCCCTGAGGATATCGCAGACCCAAATGAAGAGAAAGGATTGACTGTTCAGGACTCCTATGGGGCGGTGGCGAGATCGTTGGTAGGCCTTATTCAGCGGTGAAGAAACGGTGCATCGTGCTCCACGGCGAAAACTTTGTGAGCAAGGGGCTGATGCAGATAAATAAAAAGAGTGCCCGGGTCCGCAATTGGATTCCGGGCACTTTGCTTCGTGATTCAAACTTCCTCGATCCACTTGCACAACAACTCATTTCAGAGTGCGTGACGGGACGAGTCACCTACCGTTCATACCACGAGAGGATCATGTAGCTCCCGGTCGTCGGATAGAATGGGGGTGATTGGGTCATGAGTCGATTGTCGTAACGATAGCTTTTTGAGAATCCCGAATTAATGACTCCGCCACTCAATGTACCTACAGCAGCACGTTGTTTTTGCGAGATGCCCCCCAGCAAATTGATTCTTCCTCGTATGACCCCATTGTTGTATTGCTCTACGCCGAGACCCTTGTTCAACGAGAACAAGGCAGCCTGTATGGTAACGTTGCCGCTGTTATTGGAGTTGTTCGTGATGACGATACTGTCAGTGGCGCAAAGACCAAGGACATCACCCGAAGCTCCATTCAGCGGATTACTCACATAGGCGACACTGCTATCAAGATACATTTTTCCTTTGCCGGAACTGCCTCCTGACTGAACGGAAAGCGTCAAGGTGCCGGCGAATTTCCCTTTTATCCTGACGTTGGCGGTGTCAATGACCAGAGCCCCGTTCGGCACGAAGGTCCTCAGACTCACAATCGTATCCGTCGCCGTCGTATCCGTGAGTCTTAACCCCTTGATCGTCATCGTGCTGTCGGAGTTGAAAGTCAGGGTTAGGTCTTTACCATTCTTTAGATTTCTAGCACTCAGATATTTCCCATTGGCGAGAGCTGCGTTTTTCAGCGGGTTGAAGTCGCTGGGCATCGGAATGTCAATTCCTGTTTGATACCCGCCAAAGAATTTTGGCGTCGAGCTCGTTGGATTCTTGATCAATCCAAGTTTGTTGGTCACCTTACCCCAGAAAACCGGAGAGCCGTTTACTGTCATCTTATCCTGCGTGTGAAACGGCCCGAAGACCGTATCGGCTGTCGCCCAGTTTATAGCTCCTTCGGTGCCACTATAATAAGCGAATCTTCCGAAACTGCTCACTCCCCATTCGATAATCACCGTGTCTTTGTAGCCTCCGTAGTCGCTCGTTGCCATCAACTGCACATTTACCGGCGTGGGAGATCCGGGAGCTGCGATGCCGGGGACCGTTTTAGTATTGAGGTTCACGATGCCGCCCCCCAGTGAAACATTGGTCCACTTTGGGAATGCATTCGGTGTTCTGTAGATCACATTGCAGCCCATATTCGCGAGGCTGGCCGCCAGACTGTGCGAGACTGCTCTGTCATGGTACACTAGCGAGTTCTCGTATGCTCTTGTGGAAACTTGTGACAGACTGAATCCCATGAGTATCAGCGCAACGCTGTACCCCATCACCATGAGTAACGAAGTTCGTCCCATACGTTCTTCCTCTCCCCTTATCGGTTCCTTAGATTTTTCGCTGCCATTCGGAGCTGTCGCCAGAATACCTGGAAATCTGCCAGCGAATCTGCTGCCTTCGTCGCTCGGTACTGTTCCTGAAATGTGAACGGGCTCTCACAGGCAATAGAAATCTGCATGGAGTAGATCGACGACGGTTGTGCGACGGGAGTCGCCAACGCAACGCCAGCATAGTCGTAGTAATCCAGCTTGAATTGTGTCACTCCAAGATTCCAACCAACTGGAGTTGTATTGTTGAGTTTGCGATATATCTTCCGGTCGCGGGGATTTGGTGTGGAAGACATTTCACTTGTGGGGCCGATGTACCAGCGAATCGAGTCTAGGTTCCCCGTACTCTGGTCGTCGGTCCAGAACGTGATGTTTGATGAGTCGGCGATCCGGATAGACTGCGTCGGAAAGGGGATCTTTGTATAGTCTTTGCAGTACCCGATTCGGCGGAAGTCGTGCTCGACCCAATCTATCAGCGCCACCATGTTTTGCTGAAGCCTGACGCTGCCGTTATAGATGAGCGTCGTCTCGTTGGCCTGAGCATTGAGCCTGAGGGCGGTGAGAAGAAGCAGACCGGCAACCATCGCTGATCCAATGATATCGAAAATAGTACTTGTTCCCATAAGATCACCTGAACCACCAGTAACTGTAGATGTAGGACATCGTGACTGTGTCTGGTTTGGGATCCGCACCTCCCCAGGGGGTTACTGTCGGCCAAACCTTGACGATCATTCTCTTGTGCCAGGTGCGAGTTCCGACGGCCGCCTCCGGGTTCGTGGTATCCACGTAGAATACTGTTGTCTGGATGTGGAATGTGTCGACTCCAGCAACGTGAAGAACGTACGGGTTGTTGCCGCTGAAGTAATTGTAGTCGTCAAAGTCGTCAAAATTATTGACGGATTGAGACGTGTAGGTTTCGCCAGTTTCCTTCCCGAGAGTGCTTGACAGTTGGGTCACCGCTGTGATGACAGCTCCGGCTTCCGCTGTGTCCGTTGAGCTATATGTATCAAATGCCTGTCCTGAAGCCTCCTCAATTTTGGCTTGAGCCAAAGAGACCGCGTAAAGACTGACCTCCGTCTGGTTGATAATCGCACCGTGCTGCAGCGAAGAGCGATTCGTCGACATCACCGAAATGCTCAGAAGCATGAGGGCGCCGATGGTCAAGATAGTTTGTCCTGTGTTCATAGTTTCCAGCTTCCCTCAGTTCAGAATTCCTTCCGGGGCATTCGGGACCCCTTTGATTTCCACTATTCGTGGAAAAACGCCTGGGGAAGTATACCACATTTTGGAAATCATGTCAAATGATGGACGTCACAGTGCCCAAAGTCATCCTAAGTACTCAGCAAACTCTGTTCCCAGATCACTTGTGCCCCGGTTCCACTCAGTGAAGGGGCGCTCATATCGACGTGAACCTCCGGCGGAACAATCACTTAACAAGCAGACGATGGTGGCGGGGACTCAGTACCAGTCGATCCCGTTGGATTCGTGTATTTGACTCACTCAGAGAAACTGTCTCATAATAGCAGACACAGTGCAGGGTCAAGGTGATGAGAGACTGGGAGAGGGGAAACGGAAGGTCGTAGACGGAGGATGATTGCGAATTGAAGACTGCGGAGCGCTTGATCAAACTCTTGCCAATTCGCAATTGGCCGTTCACAATGCGGAGTTGTTAGTGCACCCAGAGGGAGTCCCCGCCCGCCCGACTGAGGCTATTCATTAGCGGGCAGTCGGGCGGGGAACCCCCAACTTCCATTTCGACTGAAGTTAGCAAACGCAGTGAAGCTAACTTCATCGTCGAAATGAGAATCCCGCCGGAAGGCGGGACCTGAATGGACTCACTTGTGCACCCAGAGGGACTCGAACCCCCAACCACTTGATCCGAAGTCAAGTACTCTATCCAATTGAGCTATGGGTGCATTTTTGATATGAAGATAAATGTATATCAGCGGAAAAACAACTGGAACATCGGCACTTGCATGTTCAGCTGATGTTGAGTTGACAATGGAATTGCTACCTCGTAACTTGATTCTAGAAACGTTCTGCCTTCGGATCTGGATGATCTTGTCGGCTGTAATGGTGAAACCTCTGGATTCTGCATTGTTTGCTTGCCCGCATTTGTTTTGGCGGGCATCCCCCGCGCGTTTGAGATTGTTGCACCCGCCGTTTTCGCGTTTCTTGCGTCCGCCAGCTTTCCTGACCGCCTTCTTTGTGGCGGTTTGGCGAGGAGGCGGGTCCGCTTGGCGGAGCAATGCGATGAAGGAGGTTTTGTCGTGTAAGTGTCACGTTGCCAATGCCTGACCAAGGAACAACCAACTTCACATAGGCACCACAACAGAGGGCTGGTCAAAAGATCATCTGGAATTCATCCGAAAATACTTCGAACGCACCGAATAGCAACAATAGCTCACCAGCACAATCACCGATCACCCTCAGGGGAATTTGTTCATCAGGGAGGAAGCATGAAACGGTCCGTTAGCATCATCATTCTCTTTTTCAGTGTCGTCACGTGTTCTTTAAGTCAGGACTTTGGTTTTTCCGGCAATCTCTACGTCGCTCTGCAGAGTTGGTCGAAAGTGGGCGATGGCACGGATCCGAAAATCGGCATGGGAGTCGGCGGAATGTTCGGCTTCGCGCTCAGCTTTGACAGCAGTATGACCTTCGCAGTGGGTCCACATTTTTCATACAATTCGTGGACGGCAGATTATTCCAAAAAGGCGCATAGCTTTACGGAAAGCGTTGCGTTGAATATGCAGGATACCGGGCTTGAATTCTCCCTTGTCTCCGATGACATGGGCGTATATTTCGGTGCCGGCAAGTCCAAAATGGAACACTTCATGATATTGACGAGCGGGACAAAGGTGCCATATTATGGACTGGATGGCGAAACCACGGACTACAAAAGCGTAGGCGTCACTTTCAGTATCTCTCCCTTCATTGCCGGTATCGGCTATCACTCCTATGCCGGTTTTGCGAAGGATGCAAGCCGCGTCGAGTTTCGGCTCGGGCTCGGCATCTAACTATTCTCTACTATCTATTTCGTGAGCACCATTTTTCGCGTCTCAACAAAGCTGCCAGCCCGAAGCTGATACAGGTAGACACCGCTCGGAGATCCAGCCGCATTCCAACGAACCGTGTGGACGCCGGGCCCGGCCACTTCGTTGACAAGCGTTTCAACTTCCCTGCCCAGGACGTCATAGACCTTGAGCGTCACGGGGCTGACCGCTGACGCCTCGACCGCGCTCGGGGCAGGAAGCCCCGCCTTCGCTGAAGCTTCGGCGGGCCCCGACCCTGTCGGGGCGGGCAAGTGAAAGCTGATTGCTGTTGACGGATTTCCGCCAAAGGCGGATCCGCCTCCGGCGGAAAACGGGTTCGGATAGTTTTGACCAAGCCAGAACGTCAATGGCACACCCGGATCTTCAAGACCCGTTGTGGGAAATCCTGAGTAGATCTTGGAGTATATCCGACCTGTGTTAATATTTTCGCGACCATCGAGCCAGACGTAGTACACTGCACCCGTCGAACCAATTTTCACATCCGGTTGCAGGGACGCCGCGGTCGTTACCTCGATGACGTCTGAGAGAGGTTGACCGGCGGATCCGAAAAACCGCGTCTTGATACTCCAGTTCTTCCCCGCCTGCTTGACGGAATCAGCCCACGCGACGACGAAAGACCCATCGCCTTTCATCGAGATGCCGGGAGGATACTCGTGGAGCCTGGAGTTGCTCTTCGTCAACTTGAAATTCGCTCCAATCTTGTTTCCCTGAGGGTCGAAACGCTGCGCATAAAGGTCGCCACCTGAATTGGCGCGTGCGTCAATCCACACCACCATGTAATTCCCCTGAGCATCCATGGCAACACGGGCATACTGGTTATACCCGCCAGCGGGATCGTCGTTCACCTTCACGTTTGTGCTCGCGAGGTTATTTCCCACGATTCGCTCAGAGTAGATGTCCCCCTGCGTGTCTGTCCGCGCGTCAGTCCAAACGCAAACCGTGTAGCTGCCGTTACTCGCGACGTGCGGGTAGATCCGGTTGTTGAACGCGTTATCACTCATCTCAAACGCGTCTCCAAGCAGCGCGCCACTGTTGATGTCGACAAGCGTCCCGCCGATATTATTGCCATTTTTGGAGTATTCGTACACGGCGAGAAAAGTCGAAGGCGGTCGATAGGCGACAGCCGGCCTACTCGCGTGGCCGCCCGTCGATGTCCCGACCTTGTTCAACTGAACTCCGGCGCCAAGACGAGCTCCCGTTGTGCCGTTGAAGGCAGTATAATAGACGTCGTTGGACTGAATCCCGGAAATGCCGCTGGCCCCGTTGACGTGCCAGACGACAACGAGTTGTCCGGAGGGAAGAAACAATGGCGAGCTGAAGAAAACCCAATAGTCAGTGTAGTACGTGTTTGCAACAACATCATCAACTCTGAAATTGGCGGTCATCGGAACACCATTCGAACCGACGATGCGCCCAAAGATATTCCCCGCTCCGCTTGCCCGATTCGTATTGCCGAAACGCTCATCACCCCAGGTCACTGCATACGATCCGTTTGGAGCGGAAGTGACCGCTGGCCGATAGACACTGGTATTTGTCACATCGCTCACCGGAAAATCATTGACCAATACCGTCACCTGTGCGAAGCACTGATGGAGCAAAAGAAAAAGACCGAATAGGCGGGAGAGCGTCTTCATCAGGTCATCCTCCAAAAATGGAGAAGCCCGTCTTCTTGGTCAGAATCCTCTGGAGAAAACGGATTTCTTCTTGTCATCAACCTACTTCATGAGCATCATCTTCCTCGAAAGAACAGTAGCACTGCCAGAACCATCCGCTGCTTCCAATCTATAGATGTACATGCCGGAGGCAACCTGGCGCCCTGTCTCATTTGTTCCATCCCATGCGACGGAGTAGCGGCCGTTGGAATGATCGGAGTTTACGAGTGTGCGGACAAGTCGTCCCAGAATATCGTAGACTGCGAGTCGTACTTGACTCCTCGATGGTACATCGTACTCAATTTTCGTCGAAGGATTGAACGGATTTGGATAGTTATCATGCAACCGGAACGCAGTTGGGATTTCCACTGACTCCACGCTGCTCGGGACTTTCCCGCCTTGTATAAACCACCGCGGATTATACAGGGCAACTTGGAACGGAGCAATTGAAAGTTGTCCCGATGCTGCGTCATAGAAGAGGAGCGCCTTCAACTTGGGACTCGAAAGGCATAGTTTGGCGTCATCAGGGGAAAACGTTGGACGCTCTGCATCGGTCACTGCCGCTCCGTTTAGTGAAAACGATGGAATGTTCAACGCTTTCAACTGCCCTGTGTCAAAATTCCCAACATATGTGTCAAACTTCCCGGTGGCGTCAATGTAGTTGAAGGCAACCAGATCGGGATTCGTATTGCTGTAGGTAATGTTCCCGATGCTGATGTTGCTGGGCTGTGATCCGACAAGATTGAAGACTTTCCCGGCAGTGAAATCGATTTCATAAATACCCCAGTAGCTAACCTTGCCTGTCGTTCCGACATTCACCTCATTGTAGGCATCGAACCCGATTTTCGGCTTCTTCATGTTCGGGGACCAGGATACAACATCCGGATACTGGATCGTCTGAACTTTGATGCCGCTTTGGGTGCTCTCCGGGTCCAGCGGAATCTGTGCCAGCTGCGTCCCGTCATAGATGTAGAGGTTGGCGTCGTTGGCATATGCCGACGCCAGGGTCACGTAGTTTTCATCTGGCGACACCGACGCATTCCAGAGATCTCCTGCCTGCTGGATCTTGAGAGTGAAGAAGGTGCTTACCAGGCCGGATGTAACATCCACGAATGCGAGCTGTCGATTTTGATTGATGAACCAAATGTTTTTGCCGCTCAATCCGGTGCTGAGTTGAGCGTGGTCGCCCGAGGCCGAACGCGCAACGGCGCTTGAACTGCTGAAGACGTTTGCCAATCCCGATGCCATGTCAAGAAGACCAATCTGACCGCTCTCCGTCATGAACGTGATGTACTGTTTGCCTCCCGTCACAGGGGGAATTTCGTTTCCGCCGGACCCGGTGCTGGTTCCGGTCGTCGTGGTGATGCCAACAGCCTCAAACGCTGCGTTGACAGCGGTGACGTCGGCAGTCGTGATGCCGGATTGGCCTACAAGATCTGTGGCAGCCTGAACCACTGCCTTCCTGCAGTCTCCGAATTGGCTATTCTTGGTCAAATACTTGCTCAAGGCGCGGTAGTAAATGATCTCGGCCTTCTCGCGTCCAATCGAGTTGATAACATTGTATGCAGCCTTGTTGGGAATTCCGCTGTTAATGTGCACACCCCCGTTGTCCTGGTTGGTTCCAAGATTCTGGAACTCACTCATTTGCGACGGCTGGGGAGAGAGAAGCTGAGTGTTTTTGGGATTTGAAAGATCCCGAAGAGCGACCTTCCCTGGCGTCTTGACAATGGATTCGCCGATCAGGTAGTTGGACCGATCGATCATCACGCCGAAGACGTCAGCAAACGATTCATTCAATGCGCCCGACTGTCCTTGATAGACAAGATCAGCTGTGTTTTGAATCACTCCGTGCGTCATCTCGTGCCCGGAAACATCAAGTCCGCCAGCGAGCGGCTTGAAGTCGGTTGCGCCATCCCCGTAGGCCATGACACGACCGTTCCAGTAGGCATTGTCCATTGCTTGCCCACTTTGTGTTACGTGCGCAATCGAGATAATTGAGGCGTCTTTGTCGTCGATCGCTTTGCGCGCATGTTTGCTCGTATAGTAGTCGTACGCAAGCTTCATGTTGTAGTGCGCCGAAACCGCCGCTGGATCGGACCAGGTGTTGTTGGGTGAAGTACTGTGAACCAACTGCACATTCTGGTCCAGATCTTTGTTGTTCGCAGAGATTGTGAGTCCACCGCCTGCGGGATTATCGGGAAGCTGTGATTGACCAGCGTTGTAATTCGAAAGGTCCCAAACCAAATAGTACGTCCCGGAACCGTCATTCCAGACTCTCATGTTCTGTGTGACTCCGTTCAGATCCTTCGCGGACGCTGCGGCAAACGAACCCGCCAGACCGTAGGATGAATGGGGAGGTTCGAACTTGAACTCGAAAGACGTCGGCGAAGCATGCGCATTATTGTCTGGTGACATTGAACAGTGGCGCGCGATCTTGTTGAGGACCTGGCCGTTCTCAGCGTCGACAATATAGGAGTACCACTCGACAAGATTGGGATGTATGCTCACCTCGTAAGCCAACCGATAAGTCCCTTGAGACGTGGTGTAGATGACCAGCTCTTCTGTCGGACCTTCGATCCCGAGGAACGAAGATGCTTCCTTCGTGAGCGGCTGGTATCTGCCGAGCGACTTGAGGTCGCTGACAACATGCTGAAGGGCCTCAGTTGAGGTCACTGCGGGTGTGGTCTCAACACCGACGGGTGTTGGTTCATACGTTCCGTTGATCAAGTATACCAAACCTTGAGCGTTGAAGTGAACATAGAGATCGCGTCCCCAGACAGGAATTCCCTGATATACCTGCTGAAATCTCACATGATCGAACAAGATCTCATCACGGATCGAACTCATAAGCGACAGTTCTTCCGCAGGATTTTTCAGTTTGAGAACAGTCGCCTGCGATTTCAGCACGCCCACCGCTGCCTGTGCCGTAGTCTGCGCTTGTTTCCGAAGCCTCAGCGCGCTCGGCGGCGAGCTCAACTGCCCTTCGAGCCATCGGATAGTTCCGTTCGGTGCGCGGTCAACCTTGAGTTGGGGACTCAACTGCTGAGTGCTCCGGAGCGGAAGTGCCGGTGAAGCAGTTGCGAATGGGACCAATCGCGCTGATCCAACCGGTCGCGCCGCACTGAGGAGACTTGACCTCGGATTTGCCTGCAGGAATGCCTCAACCGACCTGTAGGTAGGAATGTTCGCATTGTTCAGACCGGTGAGAGGTCTGTGATCTCCTTGCAGCTTCTGGCCGCTAACTCCGGTAAGTGCAAGAAGAATTGTGAGAGCACACAGGACGAATCGACGCGCAGAATTCATGGGGGCCTCTCTGAAATTAGATAAATGGGAGGATCGAGATTCTAGGAAATGCTTCTATCCGTTGGAGAAACTACTTCCCCCTACCGATGACGGTGCGACAAGATGCGTATAGTCGCTGAACAGGCGAGGTGCTAGACTCGGCTACCGTTCCTTTTGCCCATGATGCACTATGGAGCTTTCCATTTGCAGATACAATCATCAGCTGGGTGATGTTGCCGGTTCCTGAAGCATCAACATCAAAAAAGCGAGCGTCCTCGATGTTTTGCCACAACTCGTTGAAGAGCCTGTGCGTGAGCTTCGTGAGTCGTCGCGGGTTTTCCTCGGCCATCATACCACTCCAGGCGAATACCGTGCCCAAACTGTCAACCGTATAGCCATTCCATTGGCCTGTAAACCCACCGCCTTCTCCGATCACAAGTCTGAAATCGATGGGGGCGGAAACCTGAGAATTGGATACAGATTTTGTTGTGTCGTGGGAATAACATGAGAAAGAGAACAAACCCAAGATGAGTGCCAAGAACCGTGTGTACGGGGAAAAAGAGAATAGAGTCCCTTTCACGTCTCGTCGCATTCTCAAGTCCTGGAATTAGTGGAAGAGTCACAAGCGCCAAGTTACCAATAGTGAGAAATACTTGCAAGCTCAAAAGAGGCTTATCGTTGCCTCGAGTCAAAACCTTTGTCATTGGCAACTAATGAGATTGCTGTTGAGAATTTGATGTGGATCCAGAAATGGTCCACGGCCCCTATGCGGTTTGCATTGCAGCCAACGCTAGACCTATTTAAGATTTCAGCACCTGCGTCGTGTAAGATATTGCAACAGATCGTAGTTGCATTATTGAGAAAATTCCCTAGCTTGTTCCAGTGCGACGGCTGCGTCGGATAGAATAGCTTACCAGCAAATCCGAGGCAGGGTGTCGCCCACCTCGCCACCGAAGCGTTTTCCAAAACTGACAACTCCTGACACCTTTCTGCATACCTCAAAAGCGCGCAGAAGGTGCTATTTGCTCCAGCCAATGATTCTCTAGAGAGCCGGTCGAAAAGTGTCGTCACCCCGCCTGCCAACTTAGTTCCTTGGGGCGGGCAGGAAAGTCACGAAGGCACCAAGGGGTGTGAGAATTTCGCTTCTTCTCTTCATTATTCTTTGTGACTTGGTGTCTTCTGTGGTCCCGCTCCTGGATTCCGCTCATAAGCGGGATTCAGAGAGCGGAACAAAGCGTGGGTTTTCGTCCGCACTTCTAGCCACGAGCTCGCACACATTTCAAGACGAAGACAACGCCGGGATTGGTGTCGAAAGAGACTACGCATGGTTCAAAATCTCGGGCATTCGTTCAATGATGATGTCGTCGGGACACAATTCGGCAGCAATCCGACGATCACCAATTTCCCTGCCGTTGGCCTGTACATTTCCTCCCTACAGTCAACTTGGTCTGATAGCAGTCACGAGTCAACTTGGTCTGATAGCAGTCACGGGCTTAAGCTTCTTGCCAACCCAACCGCCTATCCAAAGATTGGCCGGGTGTTCGAGAACATCGACAACCTGGCGAATAGACGATGCTGGTGGTAATCTCGAAAATCGCTTCGGGTGGAAGTCTGACGGACAAACTTTGACTTCCCGCGTTGGACACGACGATGATTCCACGCTGTGCTCTCGCGATATCGGTCAGTCTTTCAAGTTGGCTCTCCCCGTTACTTCAGTCGAAAACGACAACCGTTACCTTCTCCACGATTTCGAGCTTCAACAAAACTATCCCAATCCGTTTAATCCGAGTACGGTTATCCGTTTCAGTATCCCCACGGTGGGATTCGTGTGTCTAACCGTTCATAATGTCCTCGGCCTACAGGTCGCTGTACTTGTAAACCAAGTCAAATCGCCCGGCGCGTACACAGCTACCTTAGACGCAACGGGACTTCCCAGCGGCGTATACTTCTAT
>JACVXU010000405.1 GCA_015661185.1 Bacteroidota bacterium | reverse complement strand
CAATGCGTTAGCAGTTCCATGGTTCAGATCACCCGCTTGCGTCCGGAGGACTTCGGCGGGCGGGTTCGTCACGTCGGGGTGCCGGTCACTTAACCAGCCAGGACGCCAAGGAAGGTGACTGGCACCCGAAATTCCCCAAGCCTTCCAAAAACTGGTTGTTCCTGTGAATATCTGCGCCTTAGGCGCATCCGCTTACGGCGGAGAATAACGAACAAGGAATTTTGAATTTCGAAGTTGGATACTCACCGTGACAATTGAAACAAAGGAAGGTGACTGGCAGGACTTCTGCAGAAAGTTTTCTCTTACCTCTGCTCGAAGTTGCCTCCTTTTTGATAGAGATTCTTCGCGAGAGCTTCATAGAAATCGAACATCTCCTGATGACCGAGCGGCTTTGCGAGCTCAGGGATTAATGCCGTGTGATCCCGCAAGAACCTGAGGCCCTCTTCCAATTGATACGCTGCGGTGGGCGGATCATCAAAAAGAGCCTCCCTCTTTCTCGCCGCTTCAAGCAGAGATTCGATCGTAAGCTGAGGAGCCTCCCTCAACAAGAAATAGAAATCAACAAAGTCTTTCGGCTCTGTCCTGCTCACGAGTGTGCACAACTTGTTTGCTCCGATGTTGCTCAGGCTGTCAATCATGAGAGAAGCTTCGCCCAAGCGCACGCGCTCGCGCCCGCCTTCTTCAGACAGGGGATCGATGACGATATCAACTCTCACGTTCTCGATGAGCATGGACAAGAAATGCGTCGTGGCGCGCACGATTGCGTGGTTGGATTGCCACACGGTTCGTATCCAAAAAGAGATTTCCGACAAGTCAACAGGCCTGAGGGCAAAAAGGTCAAGATCTTCCGATGTGCGGTGATGAAGATAAAACGCGGAGAGAGCGGTGCCACCGGTCAGAAAGAAGTGCTCGCAGATCAAAGGGTGGTCTGCAACCCGGACGAGGAGGGAGCGCTGGGCCACGCTGGCGTAGCAGCTCGGGTCTTCATTAGGCTGCACGATAGACCTCCACGAGTCTATGCCATTTTGCCGACGCGTACACGCTCAGCCGAAGCTTGTTCATATTCGCAGCGATTTCATCGAGAGAGAAGAATCGCAACGCGTCGACCGCCCTTCCATATTCCAGGAATCGGCGCAAGACCCACAGATACATCCTGCGATCCTCTCGGAGGCGGCATGTTTCCAGAATCTCCTGGAGGTGCCGCTCATCGGTCAACTCGGGATATTCCCAGAAGACGCTCTTCAACGTATTCATCCTGAGACCTTGATGACGGTGAAACGAAGAGGACAAGACACTTAACGTTGCAGATGAGTATGGTGTACTTTGTGTCTTTGGGTGCTCGCGAGTGAATGCGAACAGCCGTTGACAAGATAGCCAAATCGACTGAAAATTCAAAGCTTGCGAGAAGCTCACTCGGCCGATCCTCTTTCAACGCGGTTCATCAGGTGGTTCAGATCGTGCTCTTTCTTTCCGCCTGACCTCGGCGGTCAAGTTCATCATAGAGCCTCAGATACTCCCCCACCGCTTTCTCCCAGCTAAATAACTTCGTCGGCGCGACGCTCACCTCTCCCCTGTACGCTTTCACACACCCTTCTGCGATGGCATGACCAGAACCAGGTTTTACAAAAACGTGTTTGCCGAAAACAACTTCAGGCAATGAACCCGCGTCGGTTGAGACGACGACCTTGTTGGCATTGCAGGCTTCCAGCGCCGAGAATCCGAACCCTTCAGAGAGAGACGGGACAACGATACAATCGGCTGCAGAGACATACCCTGCAAGCATCTCCCGCGACATCGGCGGCAGGAGTCTGCAGACGCCCAGGGGAAGGACTGATGTGACCCTCTTGATGCGCTCTGAGATTCTACTGTCATAATGGGCCAACACCAGAACGAACCGGGCGCCGGGAATCTGATTCGCGATCTCCGGGATTGCGTCCGCAAAAATCTCAAAGCCTTTGGTGACTCCTGTGCGACCATATGTCATGAAGACGAAATCGTCTTGCTGAAAACCGAGTTGGCTGCGTACTTCGGTCGGCGCAATCGCCGGATTTCCATGTCTTGAGTCGCCATGATAGATGACGCTGATTTTTCCATCCGGCACACCGACGGAACGCAGGGAGTCCTTTGTGTACTGCGAGGGAGCGATATAGTGGTCGAATGGAAGTCCGACGATTATCCGTTCGGTCAAAACGTAGAACAGCGACCGAACGGGATTTGGCTCAAACTGGAACCACCGGCCCCCGAGAACCTCATGCACAATGAGCGCTTTCTTCTTTCCTGCCAACCAGGCTCCAAGGAACGCAGGCGGACCGCCGGCAAACGTGCTTCCCTGAACGATGTCAGCCCATCGGGCTCCACGGATGACACTGGGGAGAGAAAAAAACAGGAACCAAAACCTCTTCAAAAAAGGAAGTGTGCGGATCCGGATGATGGTCGGGTTCCCACTACTCTCAACGCTCGGAGCATGGCCCTGCCAACTGGATGCGACCACGCGCACTTCGTGCCCCCTGGCGACAAAGCCATCCACAAGCTTCTGAAGTGCAAACTCGACACCGCCAACCGCGGGTGGATAGGATTCAGCTACGAGGCAGATTTTCATACGGTTCGTGGTTTACGTGTTTGTTGCGCCTTTTCACCATGAAGAAATCCGACTTCTACTCCGAAGAACGAAGTAAGAAATCGGACTTCTAC
>JACVXU010000157.1 GCA_015661185.1 Bacteroidota bacterium | reverse complement strand
GCGTCTGCAATGGCAATATTGAAATTGACGAATGGAGACTTCAAACGTGGGATTATCTATAGCGGCAACTTTGGCAGAGACGCGGATACCATCTCTGCAATTGTGGGCGCCATCAGCGGTGCGATGAACGGCATGAGCAGTATTCCTCCGGCGTGGATCGACAAAGTCCGCATAACGACCGGTGTGTGTCTTCCTTTTACAAAAGGAATGGATCTCTTTGATGTTTCGACTCAACTGGCTGATTTAATTCGGTGACCTTTGTGGAATACGCGCAGCTCGGTCGTTCTGGATTGCGGGTAAGCAAATTGTGCCTCGGAACCATGAATCTCGGCAAACTCGTCGATGAGCAGAACAGTTTTGCTCTGCTTGATGCAGCTCTCGATGCAGGGATTAATTTCATTGATACAGCAGATGTTTATGGAGGCATCGGAGCACGAGGGAGAACAGAAGAAATAATCGGTCGATGGATGGCTCACGGCGGTGGACGAAGAGAGAAAATCGTTCTTGCCACGAAACTGTATGGCAAAATGGGTGAAGTCCAGAATGCACGCGGACTCTCTGCATTCCACATACGGCAGGCTTGCGAGGGCAGCCTTCGGCGGTTACAGACTGACCACATCGATCTTTATCAAATGCATCACGTCGACCGTGCAACGCCTTGGGCTGAAATCTGGCAGGCGATGGACCAGCTCATTCAGTCGGGGAAAGTGATCTACACTGGAAGCAGTAATTTTGCTGCCTGGAATATTGTGCAGGCGCAGTATAAGGCGCATGAACGGAATCTCGCGGGGATTGTATCCGAACAAAGCCTTTACAATCTCGCCAATAGAATGATTGAGTTAGAAGTTATCCCGGCTTGTCGTGCACTTGGAATTGGTCTACTTCCATGGAGTCCGTTGGCAGAGGGCCTTCTTGCCGGCATTCTCGGAGGTGGCATCGGAGTTCGAAAACAGACCGAAATTGTGCAGAAGCAATTGGCGAGAGTTCGAAAGCAAGTGCAAGACTATGAGGCGTTTTGCAGTTCCAGCGGAAGGGAGCCTGAATCCGTTGCTCTTGCCTGGCTTCTGAAAAATCCGATCGTAAGTTCGGTCATTATCGGACCGAGAAGTATCGATCAATTGAACGGAATGATAGAAGGCATGAAAGTATCCCTCCATGAGAATGATATGACAACGTTAAACTCAATCTGGCCAGGCCCTGGCGGCGAAGCGCCAGAAGCATATGCATGGTAGGATCATGAAACGACAAAAACAACAAGTTGGTGTTGCAGGTCGAAAGGACAATAATGTCCGATCGGATTGCCACGTGCAAATCGCAATCACCAGGAGAAATGGAATCAGGATTGATCTCAGAAGCAAAGTGGAAGCCTTGTATGGAATGTCAATCCGAATTCTGATTACCGAGGTGCTTTCCGGTCTCGGCATACCCAATGCTGATATTGTGATCGACGACAGCGGTGCAGTTCCGTTTGTCATTGTGGCGCGTGTAGAAACAGCAGCACGACGGGCTGTGCCAGAATTGAAGGCATCATACCTTCTCCCTCCATCCACACATAACAAAGCCGACAAGCGTGATCGACTTCGACGTACAAGACTATACCTTCCTGGGAACGAACCGCATTTTTTTCTTAATGCGGGTTTGCACAAACCCGATAGCCTTATTCTTGATCTTGAAGACGGTGTTCCACATTCGGAAAAGGATGCCGCGCGAATTCTTGTTCGGAACGCACTGCGCCAGCTCGATTTCGGGGATTCCGAGCGAATGGTGAGAATCAACCAGTTGCCTGTAGGCCTTGAGGATCTCAAAGCGATTGTTCCGCATGGCGTGGAGACGATCCTTGTTCCCAAATGTGAATCAGCTGCCAATGTCGTTCGGATAGAGCGCGAGATAACGAGTATTGTGGAACAGCACAATATTCGGCAGAAAATCCATCTTCTCCCAATTATCGAAAGTGCTTTAGGTGTTGTCCATGCATTTGAAATTGCGACTGCCAGTGAATGGATTTGCGGTCTTGCTATTGGTTTGGAAGACTACACAGCTGATCTTGGTGTTGAGCGAACCAAGACTGGCATTGAGAGCATGTATGCCAGGAGCGTAATTGTGAATACCGCCAAGGCCGCCGGGATCCAGGCACTCGATTCGGTCTTTTCCGATGTCGGAGATGATGTCGGGCTGCGTCAAAGTGTTCTGGAAGCAAGAGCAATTGGGTTCGAGGGTAAGGGATGTATCCACCCACGACAGATAGGAATTGTACACGAGGCGTTTGCTCCGACAGACACCGAAGTGGAGCATGCACAACGTGTCATAGAGGCATCCGAAGAGGCGAAGCGTATCGGCTCGGGTGTAATCTCGCTAGGCTCAAAGATGATAGATGCGCCAGTCGTGAAGAGAGCGCAACGTGTGTTGTTGCTGGCAAAGAGGAAATGAAGTGACATCTCTCTCTCGAATAAACCATTCGACCAATCCACCAAAGCAATAGTCATGGCGAAATCACGCTTCGACAAGCTCATCAAGAATGCCGCTGGAAGATACGTCCCGAGGGTAGTGAACGGCAGCGCCAGGATACCATTCAAGGGAATCGACGGCCATCGTCCAACGGGTCGTATGGCATCTCCGCCTGTTCGCAGTTACCTCGACTATCCGGCGAATGGAAACAAAGTTGTGAAGAGTCTGACGGAGGCGTTGAAGAAGGCGGGACTACGAGATGGCATGACGATCTCAACGCATCACCACTTGCGAAACGGTGATGCTCTGACGAATGTGCTCTTTGATACGATAAAGAGGATGGAAGTCAAAAACATACGATGGTTTCCGAGTGCGTCGTTTCCGTGTCACGAATACCTCATCAAGTACCTGGAAGATCGGACGATCCATCATATAGAAGGAAGCATGAACGGTCCGTTGGGACGTTATGCATCCGAAGGAAAAATGAAGGGCGTCGGAATATTGCGTTCACATGGCGGGCGATACAGAGCAGTGCAGGATGGAGATGTTCATATCGACATTGCGGTGATTGCCGCACCCAGTGCCGATCCGTTTGGAAACGCAAATGGTGTGATGGGCAAATCGGCGTGTGGCCCGCTTGGATTTGCGCTTGCTGACTCTGAATACGCAGATCGGGTCATTGTTGTGACTGATACGCTGGTTGACTTCCCCTGCGTGCCATGGCATATTCAAGGCAACAACGTGGATTTCGTCGTGGAAGTGCCAACGCTCGGGGATCCCGAAAAGATAGTTTCTGGAACCACGCAGTTGACAAAAAGCCCTGATCGACTCTTGATTGCCGACTATGTTGCGCGATTTGTCGATGAGTCGGGAATTATGAAGGATGGGTTCTCTTTTCAGGCGGGAGCCGGAGGCATCAATCTTGCTTTTCTCCTCTATCTGAAAGAAGAGATGAAGAAGCGTGGTATCAAAGCACGATTCATACGTGGGGGGAGCACACAATATCTTGTCGAAATGCTGGAAGAGGGTTTGACCGATTTCATACTGGATGGCCAGGCCTTCGATATTGAAGGAGTTCGATCGTTGTACGCGAACCCGCGTCACGTGAATACGAGCCCATTTACCAGTTATAATCCTCACGGAAAAGGCAATTTTGCCTCGATGATTGACGCTGTTGTGCTCGGTGCGACGGAAGTCGATGTGAATTTCAACGCAAACGTTGTGACACATTCGGATGGAATTCTTCTTCATGGTATTGGCGGCTGGCAGGATTGTTTGTTCGGGAAGTGTGTCATACTTGCGATTCCATCATTTAGAGATCGAGTGCCAATCATTGTCGACGAAGTAACAACGCTTTGCGGACCGGGTGAAATGATAGATGTTGTTATTACAGAACGTGGAATTGCAATAAATCCTTTGCGGCGGGATTTGATTGAAAAATTATCCCGAAGCACATTGCCGCTAAGAAAAATCGAGGATATTCAGCGAGATGTGTTTGAGCTTTGTGGCGGTGAGCCCGAAAAACCCAATGTATCGAAAGAAAATGTCATTGCAATAGTTGATTGGGTGGATGGAACAGTTCTTGACTCAATTTACCCAGTTCGTTAACCACCACCGAAAGGACAATTCGAAAAATGGCCAAGGCAATCTACTATGCATAAAGAATTGTCCTACGGGTTCTGTTTGATTGTATATCAGTCGAATCCCCGTTCTGACTCGCGGAGAAAATGACCTTGGCAAGCGTGCGGCTAGAGAATCTCAAGAAGGCATACGAAGGAGGCAAGGGCGTTGTCAACGGCATCAATGTCGACATCAAGGATAAAGAATTCGTCGTGCTCGTTGGTCCCTCCGGTTGCGGAAAATCAACAACTTTGCGAATGATCGCGGGTCTGGAAGATGTCACCGACGGCAAGGTTATTATCGATGGCAAAACCGTCAACGACCTTCCGCCGAAAGACCGCGATATCGCTATGGTTTTTCAGAACTATGCGCTCTATCCCCACATGACGGTGTTCGACAACATTGCGTTTGGGTTGAAACTGAGGGGATTTCCGAAGATCGAGATAGAGAAGCGGGTTCATGAAGCTGCTTCGATCCTCGGAATCGAGGATTTACTCGACCGGAAACCGAAAGCCCTTTCCGGGGGGCAACGCCAGCGAGCCGCCATAGGGCGGGCAATCGTCAGAAAGCCCAAGGTGTTCCTGTTCGATGAGCCCTTGAGCAACCTCGACGCCAAGCTCCGAGTTCAAATGCGCACTGAAATATCGCGACTCCATCAGCGGCTTGAGACCACGATGATCTACGTGACGCATGATCAAACTGAAGCGATGACAATGGGAGACAAGATTGTCGTGATGAAAGACGGTTTTGTGCATCAGATTGCCGAGCCACTGGACCTTTATAATCATCCGAAGAATAAGTTTGTAGCAGGGTTCATTGGGAGCCCCGCGATGAATTTCTTCGAGGGAACGATTGAGGGACCGCGCAGCCTGGCGTTCAAGCAGCAAAACGGAGCATTCAAAATGCCGATACCGCGAGAAAACCAAAAGAGACTTAGAAAATATGTCGGCAAGAAGGTGACACTCGGTTTGCGACCCGAACATATCTACCGGAGCAGCTCACGAATCGTAAGAGGAGCAAAAGTGCATGTCGATGTGCAGGTGGTCGAGCCAATGGGGAATGAAATCTATGTTTACTTCTCGGTCGGTAAAGACGGAAGGCAATACGCGGCGCGCTTTGATGCGACAACGATGCCTTCGGTTGGTAAACGATTGGAAATGATTTTTAACACCTCAAAGGCTCACTTCTTCGAGGCCGCAACTGAGGAAGTTATTTAACTCGCACGAGTGCGCCAGAAGGGAGTCGAACCCCTAACCCTCAGCTCCGTAGGCTGATGCTCTATCCAATTGAGCTACTGGCGCGTGTCAAAATAAATCTAAACTAGTTCAGCGATCCACTCGTTCAGTCGGGCGGGGAACCCCCAACCTACAGCTCCGTAGGCTGCCGCTCTATCCAATTGAGCTACAGGCGCAAAAATCCATCACTCTCGCCTCAATGTAGCGAAAACTTCTGAGCTTTTCAAAGCTCGTCATTTTCCTTCCTCCGCAGTTCAGTAGACCTGAATCAATTACCGCTGGAGATTTGAGATTTCTTTTGATACACTTCTCCATGAAACACATTTGAAAACCACGCGCTGGACTATTCTATGAAAGACTGCTTCATTCGAGGATCATCGATCCTCGCATTCCTTTGCGCAACCAGTGTGGGCCTCCAGGCTCAGTCAAAATTGAGGATCGCAGTGATCCCCATGGGGACAACACATGTTTTCTGGAAATCTGTCGAGGTTGGCGCAAAGATGGCTGGAAAAGAGCTCGGAGTCGAAATCATTTGGAAAGGGCCCATCAAGGAGAATGACAGAGGGCAACAAATCTCGATCGTTGAGCAGTTTGTTAACGCGGGCGTTTCCGGGATTGCTCTCGCACCACTCGACCATGCTGCGCTTATGCGCCCGGTGAGTTCTGCCATGCAGAAACAAATCCCCGTTGTCATTTTCGACAGCCCACTCGATGGAGAGGCGGGAAAAGACTTTGTGAGTTTTGTTGGCACGAACAACAAGTATGGAGGGACGGTTGGAGGGATGCATCTTTCAAAGTTACTTGGGGGCAGGGGCAAGGCGGTTCTGCTACGGTTTGCCGTTGGAGCGGCCAGCTCCATGGCCAGGGAAGAGGGTTTTCTTGAAGCAATCGCCAACGAGAAAGGAATAGAAGTCATTGTGAAAAACCGTTTTGCGGGAGCTACGGCGGGAGAAGCAAAAACCGCCAGTATGAACTTGCTTGACAAGCTCAAGGATGCGGACGGCATATTTTGCCCCAATGAATCGACGACATTTGGGATGCTGCTTGCCCTGCGGCAGGGCAATTTGGCGGGGAAAAAGAAGTTTGTCGGGTTCGATACTTCACCTCCGCTTGTCGAAGCGCTGAGAAACGGAGAGATCGACGCACTTGTTGCGCAGGATCCAACGCGTATTGGGTTTGAAGCGGTGAAGGCCGTCGTAAGCCATATCAAAGGCGAGAAAGTGAACGTCCGAATCGATACAGGAGTGCAGCTCATCACCCGTGAAAACCTGAGTGACCCAAAAATCAAGAAACTACTTGGCACCCCTTGACAATTTCGGGAAATGAAGCGATGAAATCTCGGGCTGGCTATCTTGAGATGCAAAACATTCGCAAGTCCTTCGGGGCGACACTCGCTCTTGACGGCGTCGACTTGCGCGTTTTTGATGGAGAGGTTCTCGCGCTCGTGGGAGAAAACGGGGCGGGGAAAAGCACACTCATGAAAATCCTCTCAGGTGTTCTGCGTCCCGATGCCGGAGGCATGATGCTCGACGGCAAGCCCTATACTCCCCGCAATCCCCACGACGCACGGTTGGCCGGCGTTGCAATGGTCTATCAGGAACTTTCACTTGCACCCCATTTATCCGTGACTGAGAACATCATGCTTGGCATGGAGCCAGCCCGCTTGGGTGTGGTGAACAGGTCAGAAGCCCGGCGGCTTGCGATGGATGCCCTTGCTCAACTCGGACATTCGGATATCCCTCCCACTGTTCCTGTTGGCCGGCTCTCCGTTGCAGAACGACAGATTGTCGAAATTGGAAGAGCTCTCGCGATTGGATGTCGCGTGCTTGTGCTCGATGAGCCCACGAGCAGTCTCACTGCCGCCGATATCGAGCGTCTCTTTGTTCTTATTCGCCGGCTTCGCAGTCAGGGAAAGGCGATCATTTATATTTCTCACTTTCTGGAAGAGGTGAAAGAGATCTCGGATCGATTCCTGGTACTTCGGGATGGCAGGAGCGTTGGTGAGGGCGAAACGAAATCAACTCCTCTGAAGCGTGTTGTTACACTCATGGTCGGACGAGAAGTAACGGATTTCTATCCGAGATCGCGAAGAAAATTCGGAGAAGTGATTCTCGGTGTAAATGACTTGACTGGTCTGACAAGGCCGATCGCAGCTTCTTTCGAGCTTCATCGGGGTGAGGTGCTGGGCATAGCAGGACTCATGGGCGCAGGCAGGTCAGAACTTCTTCGCACGATATTTGGTCTGGAGCCAATTCGTCGCGGTGAAATCAAGCTCGGAGTATATTCCGGGCCTGCTTCACCGTCGCATCGCTGGATGCAAGGAATGGGGATGGTGAGCGAGGATCGCAAAAACGAAGGATTGGCGATGGGGCTGTCCGTTGCGGACAACGTGACGCTCTCCCGGCTGACTGGATTCGGTCCCGCCGGTACGGTTTTTCCTCGACGTCAGAATCAGTCGGCGAGCAGGTGGATTGAAAAAATGCAAATCAAATGTCAGGGTCCCCGCCAACCCGTGATCCATCTGTCGGGAGGCAATCAGCAAAAAGTTGCCATTGCCCGTTTGCTCCATCATGATGTTGATGTGTTTCTGCTGGATGAGCCGACGAAGGGAATCGATGTCGGGTCAAAAGTCGAGATTTATCGACTGATTGATGAATTGGCCAAACGCGGGAAATCGGTACTATTTGTCAGCAGCTACTTGCCGGAATTGCTCGGCGTCTGCGACAGGGTGGCGGTGATGAGCCGCGGTCACTTGCACCGAGCGCGTCCCGCTAAATCTCTGGACGAAAGCGAGGCTATGATGGAGGCAACGGGAGCGCTATGAAAGA